>JBKBUD010000215.1:0-3091 GCA_046290865.1 Novosphingobium sp.
TCTCGGCCTCGTCGCGCACGCCGCCCAGCGACTGGCGCACGAACTGGCGCCCGGTCGCCTTGGCGATCGACTTGCCGAGCGAGGTCTTGCCGACGCCCGGAGGCCCGACGAGGCACAGGATCGGCCCCTTCAGCTTGTTCGTCCGCGCCTGCACCGCCAGATACTCGACAATGCGGTCCTTGACCTTGTCGAGCGCGTAGTGATCGGCATCGAGGATCGCCTGCGCCGCCGGAATATCCTTCTTGAGCTTGCTGCGCTTGCCCCATGGCAGACCCAGCAGCACGTCGAGGTAGTTGCGGATGACGGTCGCCTCGGCGCTCATCGGCTGCATGGTCTTGAGCTTTTTCAGCTCCGCCATGGCCTTGGTCTTGGCTTCCTTCGAAAGCTTGAGCTTGTCGATCTTCTCCTGAAGCTCGGCAATCTCGTTGGCTTCCTCGCCATCGCCACCGCCCAGCTCGGACTGGATCGCCTTGAGCTGCTCGTTCAGGTAATATTCGCGCTGGGTCTTTTCCATCTGGCGCTTCACGCGACCACGGATCTTGCGCTCAACCTGCAGCACGCCAAGCTCGCCCTCCATGAAGGAGAGGACCATCTCGAGCCGCTTCATCGGATCGGCTTCGGACAGCACGGCCTGCTTGTCAGCCACCTTCGCGGCAAGGTTCGCCGCCACCGAATCCGCCAGCTTGCCGGCGTCCTCGATATCGCCCAGCTGTCCGCCGGCATCCTGCGGCAGCTTCTTCGAAAGCTTGGCGTACTCGGCGAACTGATCGACGACCGAGCGCATCATCGCCGAGATCTCGGTGCTTTCGGCGACCACGGCTTGCTGCGGCTCGACTTGCGCCACCAGCATCGCACCCTGCGCCGTAGTTTCTTCCCGCAGCCCTTCGAGCACGGCGCGTTCACGCCCCTCGACCAGCACGCGCACGGTGCCATCGGGCAGCTTCAGCAACTGCAGGACGCTGGCGATCACGCCGGTGTCGTAAAGATCGTCGCGATCCGGGTCGTCGCAGCCGGGATCCAGCTGGGCGAGCAGGAAGATATCCTTGCTGCCTGCCATGGCCGCTTCCAGCGCCGCTACGGATTTCTCGCGACCGACGAACAGGGGCACGACCATGCCGGGGAACACGACAATGTCGCGAAGGGGAAGCAGGGGATAGAGATTCATGGGCACTTCGTTTCCGTCCTGCCGGGCACGCCGCCCGACGCTTTCCCGGGATATGGGGAGCGCGTGCCCTTGCCGCAATGGCTTTTGCCATATCCGCTGTGGATCACGGCAACTCGGGCACAGTGTGGACCGCGCCTGCGCGCAATCCGTAAACCGGATGTTAGGTATAATTGCGCATTGGGGTTGCCGGACTGGAAGGATCGCCACCCCGCATGTTGCGAACAAGGACAACACTGATCGTGGGTGCAGGGGCGAGCGCCGAGCTCCAGTTTCCATCTAACGCGGAACTGCTCGCCCGCATCATCCAGGGCTATGACTTCCAGCGTACTCCGTCGGACACCTCGCCCCGCGACGGTCAGTTGCTCCTGCGCAACATCTACAAGCTGGCGGAAAGGCTCAACAAGAAGGTCGGCGACGTCGCTGCCGCAGCCGAGCGCCTGCGCAATGCCTGCCGCCTCGGTCGCTCGATCGACACCGTGCTCGAACAATACGATCACGATCCGCTCGTGCTCGCCTGCGGCAAGCTCGCCATCACCTTCTTCATGGGTCAGGCCGAAGCGCGCAGCAACCTCAAGGACGCTCCGCGCATCGAGGGCGAACTGCCACTTCAGGGCAAGATCGCCGAATACTGGATCTACCAGCTCGGCCAGCTGATCACCTCGGGCGTGCCGCGCAGCAAGATCGGGCAGACGCTGGAACAACTCACCATTATCAACTTCAACTATGACCGCTCGGTCGAGCATTTTCTGCCTTACGCCCTCGTCATGGCTTACGGCATCGAGCTCAAGGAAGCGCAGCAGGTCATCGCCGAAAAACTCGACATCGTGCACCCGCATGGCTCGATCGGTCGCCTGCCATGGCAGAAGGGCGAAGCGCCGCAGGCCGAATGGGGGGTGGAGCAGCCCTGGAACATCCACGCCATCGCCGCACAGCTCAAATCGCTCAACGAACGCAGCACCGACCGCAATGCCTTGCGCGATATCCGCCTCTCAGTCGCCAGCGCCAAGCGCCTCGTGTTCCTGGGATTCGGCTTCCAGCCGCAGAACGTCGACCTGCTGTTCGAGAACACGCTGTCGCACAACCCCGAGGTCCTGATCTCCACTTACGGCATGAGCAGCGGCAACACCGCAACGGTCGCCCAGATGATCAGGCGTCTGGCAGGGCTGGAAAGCGCAGACCAACTGATGGTCTCGCCCAACAAGGCCTGGGAAGTCCTGCGCGACTACTCGCTGCTGCTGGAAAGCTGAGTCCCCGCGCAGGCGGGGACCTCGGTGCTGTTACGGACCATCAGCTTAAACCGGCTGAGGCCCCCGCCTGCGCGGGGGCGCAATCTCAACGTGTGGAAGGCAGCGGCTGCACCACCGGCTCTGAAACAAATACCGGCGCAGGCGGCGCTGCCGGAGCAGGCTCGCTTGCCGCTGGAACCGGCGGCATTGCCGGCGGCGGGGTCGGCGTCAGCGCGGGCAGTTTGACCGAGCCTTCCTTCTGGAAGTCCGCCTTGCCCTTCAACGCATCGATCTCGGCCTGCCGGGACTTCAGATAAAGCTCGCGATAGGATGCGTAAGGATTTGATTCCTCGCGAATGCGCTTGAACAATTCGTCGTTCGCCACGCGCTCGTCGAGCGAGCGGATCACGAAGCTGCCATAGACATAGCCGGGATTGCGCAGGGGCCCGCCGATCGCAAACGGCATCAGGAAGCGGTCGATGCCGAGGCCAATGACGTCGCGCAAAGTCGTCGGTCCGACCAGCGGCAGGAACATGTATGGCCCCGGCCCGATGCCGTAATAGCCGAAGGTATAGGCAAAGCCATTCCGACGGTATGGCAGGTTGAACGGCTTGTTCTTTGCCACATCGATCACGCCACCCACGCCCACGGTGGAGTTGATCGCAAAGCGCCCGACCGTCTCGGCGGCCTTGCCCGGCTT
>JBKBUD010000216.1:0-3072 GCA_046290865.1 Novosphingobium sp.
CCCGATCCGATCCTGCCCTACACCATCCCGAGCATGGCGCTGACCACGGCGGCGCTGCTGGACCGGCTCGGGATCGCAGAGGTCGACATTCTCGGCATCAGCTGGGGCGGCGCGCTGGCCCAGCAGTTCGCCTTCCAGCACCGCGCACGGACGGGACGTATCATTCTCGCCGCGACGGCTGCCGGTGCAACAATGGTCCCCGGCAATCCGGCCATGCTCGCCCACCTGTCGGATCCGCGCGAGTATACGGTCGAGCGGACCTTGCGGCGCAACCTGGCCTCGATCTACAACGGCGGTGGCAGCGGCAAGGTCTCGCTGAACGCTGCCAAGGCCCCCTCGCCGCTCGGCTTCTCATACCAGATGATGGCCTTTGCCGGATGGTCCAGCGTGCCCTTCCTGCCGCTGCTCGACATGCCGGTCATGGTCATGGCGGACGAGGAGGACCAGTTGGTCCCGCCTTCGAACGCCCACTTCCTGCACAACGCGATTCCGCACAGCCGGATCGAGATGTTCCATGGCGGCGGACACCTGTTCATGCTCTCGCAGCGCGACAGGTTCATCGAGAAGCTGCGCGGCTTTCTCGACGAGGATATCCACCACGGCTGAGCGCAGCCTGCCTCTCGCCGCTTTCCTTTTGCCGGTCAGGCGATAGCATCGCCCAAAGACTCGAACAGGCTGAGGAGAGGCCATGCGGCATATCGCGATCGTCGGTTCTGGCCCTGCCGGATACTACACCGCAGAGGCCGCGCAGAAGCAGTGGGGCGAAGACGTCCTCATCGACATTTTCGATATGCTGCCGGTGCCTTATGGACTGATCCGCTTCGGCGTCGCCCCGGATCACCAGTCCATCAAGGGCGTGACGCGCCGCTACGAGCAGACCGCGCTCGCCGACAACGTACGCTTCGTCGGCAATGTGAAGGTTGGCAGCGACGTTTCGATCGCGGAACTGCAGGACCTCTATGATGCCGTGGTGCTGGCGACAGGTGCCCCCCGGGACCGCGACATCGGGGTGCCGGGAGATCACCTCAAGAACGTGTTCGGGAGCGCGGCTTTCGTCGGCTGGTACAACGGCCATCCCGAGTTTGCAGCGCTCGACCCCGATCTCTCCGGGCACACCGCGGTTGTCATCGGCATGGGCAACGTCGCGCTAGACGTCACCCGTATTCTGGCCAAGACGCGCGAGGAGTTCGCAGGGAGCGATATTGTCGCACATGCGCTGGAAGGGCTGATGGCCTCGAAGATCCGGCGTATCGTGATCCTGGGTCGGCGGGGGCCTCACCAGATCATGATGACGCCCAAGGAACTGGGCGAACTCGGCCACCTTTCGCGCACCGCACCCTGGGTCGATCCGCGCGACCTGCCGGAGGAGGCCGAAGACGCGCTGCTTGAACCGGGCATCCGCAAGTCGGTGACGCACCTGCGCTCGTTCGCGGCGATCCCGGAGAGCCATCGCGCCGATCTGCCGCTGGAAGTCGAGTTCGACTTCTTTGGTGCACCGCGCGGCTTGCTCGGCGAAGGCAAGGTCAGGGCGATCGCGGTGGAACGCACGCGGATCGAAGCCGGGCGCGCGGTTGGTACAGGCGAATTCTACGAGCTTCCGGCAGACCTCGTGATCTCGTGCATCGGCTACCAGACCTCGCCCATCGATGGCGTGCCGTTCGACGAGCGTGCCGGGCGCTTTGCCAATGACGAAGGGCGCATCCTGCCGGGGCTCTATTGCGTCGGGTGGGCGCGACGCGGACCATCGGGCACGATCGGGACCAACCGTCCGGACGGATTCGGCGTGGTCGAAATGATTGCCGAAGACTTCCCCCGCGCCGGGCGCAAGGGCGGGCGCGCAGGCTTCGATGCGCTCGCGGCGGCGCGGAAGCTGGATGTGGTGAGCTTCGATGACTGGAAGAAGATCGAGGAAGCCGAGGAGCAGCGCGCCCGCGACGATTCGCCGCGCGAGAAGTTCGTCGATGTCGACGAAATGATCCGCGCCAGCGGGCACGACTGACGCTTTGGCGACGGGCGATTGACCCCGGCGCCAAGCTCTGACTTAATCGCACGGTTAACGCGACGGGCCGCCGATGTGAGTCGGCCTGCGTGGGAGAAGGAGCAAGCCGATGGCTGTCTATGACCTCATCATCCGCAATGGCACGATCGTCGACGGAACCGGCGCGCCGCGCTTTACCGGCGACGTTGCAGTGAGAAACGGGCTCATTGCCGCTGTGGGAACGGTGCGCGGCGATGCCGCCGAGGAGATCGATGCGAGCGGGCGCGTGGTTGCACCGGGCTGGGTCGACGTCCACACGCACTACGACGGTCAGGCCACGTGGGATGCGGAAATGGCGCCATCCTCATGGCATGGCGTGACGACGGTGGTCATGGGCAATTGTGGCGTCGGCTTTGCGCCCGCCGCACCTGACCGGCACGACTGGCTGATCGGCCTGATGGAAGGCGTCGAGGACATTCCCGGCACCGCGCTGGCCGAAGGAATGACGTGGGATTGGGAAACCTTCCCCGAGTACCTCGACGCACTGGAGAAGATGCCCCGCACGGTCGACATCGGCACGCACGTGCCGCACGGCGCGGTTCGCGCCTACGTGCTGGGCGAGCGCGAGAAGCCCGGGGCCATCCCGACCGATGAAGACATCCGCAAGATGGCAGAGATCGTCGAGGAAGGCGTTCGCGCCGGCGCACTCGGCTTCTCGACCAGCCGCACCGTGATTCACAAGTCGGTCGATGGCGAAGTGGTGCCGGGCACGACGGCGACTGCCGAGGAGCTGATCGAGATCGGCCGTGCCATGGGTCGCGTCGGGCATGGCGTGTTCGAGATGGCGTCCGACATGAAGCGCGAATGGGACGAGTTCGGCTGGATGGGCGCTTTGAGCCGCGAAACCGGCCTGCCCGTGACCTACGCCGCACTCCAGTCGATCGCCAAGGAACTGCCGCTTGAAGAGCAGATTGCCGAGATGCGCCGCCAGAATTCGCAAGGGGCGAACATCGTCGCCCAGATCGCTCTGCGCGGTAACGGCGTGATCATGGCGTGGCAGGGGACGATCCATCCCTTCCGCTTCCGCCCGAGCT
>JBKBUD010000217.1:0-3071 GCA_046290865.1 Novosphingobium sp.
CGATGCGGATCGTCGATGTGGAATGACCGATGTGGGCGAGCGCGACGGCGGTCGCGGCTCCGGCGAGGCCCTCCATGCCGTGGTGTTCGGCGACCCAGTAGCGCTGGTAGCCGCATTCCTCTGCGACGCGTGCGGCGGCGGCGGAGTTGTCGAGCGCGGCCCTTGCTGTCCCGCCCTCGACCACGCTGACCAGATCGAGGACGGAGAGTTTCATGGTGCTGTCTTTCCTGCGGTTGCCGGAGCTTCAGATTTAGGTGCGGGGCCAAGATGTTCAAGGTAGCCCTGCGCGGTCTTGCCGGCATCGCCGTCCTTGTCAGCCGAGACGACCGATTCCCACGACTTGCGCGCGGCCTCGTCCCGGCCCGAAAGCACGGCGATCACGCCCGCTTCGAGGCCGACCTGCGGATCGCGCGGGCCATATTGCGCGGCGACCTCGATGTCGCGCTGGGCGCGATCGAGTTCACCATTGCGGCGGGCGAGGGTGGCGGAAAGGAGCCAGCCTTCCGGGTCTTCGGGCGCGAGACGGTGGGCTTCGTCGAGCGCGCCGCCCGCTTCGGCGAGACGGCCCAGCGCCACCAAGGCGCGGGAACGGTCGCTCTGCATTGCGCCGAGGGCGGCGTTGTCGGCAAAGCCTTTTACGGCGAGGGCGCGGTCGAACCAGCCGAGGGCCTGTTCCGCCTTGCCCCCGGCGAGCGCGGCATTACCGGCCATGGCCATCAGCGGGACGGCGGCGACTTCCTGTTCCTTGGGCACGCCCGAGACGGCCTGCCCGAAAGCTTCGAGCGCGCCATCGAAATCACCGGCGTTGGAGCGCAGCATGCCGAGACACTGGTTGGCGCGCACCTGCTGCCCGCTGTCGCGGCTCTCTCCGAGCCAGGTCTGCACTTCGACCATCGCCGCGTCGGGATCGCTTGCGGCCTTCTGAAGACAGAAGGCGAGACGGTCCTGCTCGGGCAGGTTCGGCCGTTCGAGGCCTGCCTTCTTCTCCGCCTCGCGCTGCTTCTCGGGATCGCGCCGGCGCGGGATCGGCAGGTCGGAGGGGCGCATCGGCATGGGGCTGGGGCCAATCTGCATGAGCGAGGCCTGCTGCTCGATGCGATGCTCCACGGCGAAAAGCGGTGCAGGAAGATCGATCATGGCAGGCTTGTCCTTCGGCACTTCAGGCGTCTTGTCCGGCAGCGAGCCCGGCCAGTTCGCGCAGGAGCAACGCGATATCGGCAGGGCGCGAAAGCCGGTGATCGCCGTCCTTGATCAGGTGCACCTGCACATCGGCTGAACGCAGGGCGCGGGCGAGGTTGATCGAGATCTCCCACGGCACGTCAGCGTCGGCCTGGCCGTGGATCAGGCGAACCGGGCCATCGAAGGCAATGCCGCTGGCGAGGCGCTTGTGGCGTTCGGCGTCGGAGAAGAACCCGGCATGGGTCGGCGTGGGTTCGGGACCGTAGGGATTGTCCTCGTAGATCGTGCGCCCGGCGGCGAGTTCGATGCGCTGCGATTGCGACAGTCCCCATTCGGTGAAGTCGGGCGCAGGCGCGATGCCGACCAAGGCCTTCGCTTTGTCGCCCAAGGCCTCGGCGAGGAGGAGCATGAGCCAGCCGCCCATGCTCGAGCCTAACAGCTGCACGGCTTCGATGCCGAGGTGGTCGATCAGGGCGATGATCTCGTCACGCCATTTCGAGAGTCGGCCATCGGCGAAGTCGCCATCGCTTTCCCCGCAGCCGGTGTAGTCGAGCAAGAGACAGCCTCGGCCCTGCCCGCGCGCCCATTCGAGCACCGCCTGCGCCTTGCCGCCAGCCATGTCGGACATGTAGCCGGGGAGGAACACGATGGTGGGAGAAGTGCCGGCGAGGTGGCGGTAGGCCATCTGCTGGCCGGAAGGCAGGGTAAAGCGCGCGACGTCGGTCATGCCCTGTCATGGCCCGCACGGGCGGGCGGGGCAAGCTCAGTTGAGCGGAAGGATCAAGGTGATGTGAGCGGCCGTGCTGTTGGCGGTGCTGGCGGGGCGATCAGCCTTGTGGTGCTTGCCGGCGGACATCGAGGCCGCGGCGATGCCAACCGCAATGGCCAGCCACATGCCGATGCGACGGGGGTACTTTCCGGACATGTTCAATCTCCACGCTGGAAGATGTCTTCTATCGGCAGGGCGAAGACATCGGCGATGCGGAAGGCGAGCGGGAGCGAGGGGTCGTACTTGCCCGTCTCGATCGCGTTGACCGACTGGCGGCTGACCTCGAGCTTTTCCGCAAGATCGGCCTGGCTCCAGTTGCGCTCGGCGCGCAGGACCTTGAGGCGGTTCTTCACTCGCCACCCCCGCGCCGTTCGAGCAGCGCGTTGATGCAGCCGCCGAGGCCGAGGCCGGCGAACCACAGGACCGTGGCGTAGAACGCAGGGACGTGCGGGAGCAGGCCGAAGCTTTCGACAAAGCCCCATGCCGTCGCCACGCTGAGCGTGAAGCCGGTGGCGATGAGGATCTGCCGGGTCATCAGGTAGCGCTGGTATTCATCGCGCAGCGAGGTGAGCAGGCGACCGATCGCCACGAACACGCCGATCACCGGAAGCGCCGGAAGCAGCGCGGCGGCGTAAGCGCTGAGGCCGGTGGGGGCGCTGTTCCTGAAGAACAGGTTCACGCCGACGAGCGTGGCGACGTAGCCGCCCATCAGCAGCATGACAGCGCGAGTGTAGCGGCGGTGTTCGGGCGTCATCCGGGCGACCATGGCTCAGGCCTCCTGCTGGCGGCGCAGGCAGCGCGTGCCCGACAGCGCGGCGAGGAGTGGCACGAACAGCACGGCCGTGGTGGTGGAGCCCTTTGGCAGGACTTCGAAGATATCGAGCACGGCCACCGTGACCAGCACCAGTGCAACGAGCATCGGTCGAGCAAAGCGAATCATGGGTCAAGCCTCCTTGATCTGATGACAAGGTTACTTGACCTTTTTACGCGCCATGTCAAGCATCATTGTCATCATGCCAATGGTGCTTGACCTGATAGACATGATGACTCTGTACGGCTTCCACGCTAGAAGGCGGGCACCATGGCACGCCTGACGACCAGCACTACAACTTACTCCCGTAGG
>JBKBUD010000218.1:0-3064 GCA_046290865.1 Novosphingobium sp.
CGGCACGATGGTGGTCGGCTGGGACGCCGATGCCGACGTCAGGGCGCAGGCGGCAGAGCTTGGTCTGGCGCAGCGCATCGCCGAGAGTGCCGAGACGGCGGCGCAAGGTTCGGATCTGGTGGTCTTCTGCGTGCCGGTGGGCGCGATGGGCGCGGCGGCGCGGGCGATTGCGCCGGGCTTGTCCAAGGACGCGCTGGTCAGCGATGTGGGGTCATCCAAGGAGACCGTTGCGGCGGCTCTGGCCGAGGCTCTGCCGGAGAACCCTGTGATCCCGGCGCACCCGGTGGCGGGGACCGAGCGCAGCGGGCCCGACGCGGGCTTTGCCACGCTGTTCCGCAACCGCTGGTGCATCGTCACCCCGCCTGCGGATGCCGACCCTGAACTGTCAGCGCGGCTGGTGGCGTTCTGGGAAGCGCTGGGCGCGCGGGTCGAGACCATGGACGCTGCGCACCATGACAAGGTGCTGGCGGTGACCAGCCACCTGCCCCACCTGATCGCCTATACCATCGTCGGCACGGCATCGGACCTCGAGCAGGTGACGCAGAGCGAGGTGATCAAGTATTCCGCCGGTGGCTTCCGCGACTTCACCCGCATTGCCGCTTCGGACCCGACGATGTGGCGCGACGTGTTCCTGACCAACAAGGACGCGGTGCTGGAGATGCTCCAGCGCTTCACCGAGGACCTGACGGAACTGCAGAAGGCGATCCGCAAGGGCGATGGCGATGTGCTGTTCGACCACTTTACCCGCACCCGCGCGATCCGCCGGGGCATCATCGAGATGGGCCAGGACGATGCGCGGCCCGACTTCGGCCGCGCGGATCACAACGGCAAGGGTTGAAGCGGCCTAGATCGCGAGGAACATCACCGCGACGACCGTCATCACCGCTGTCGATATCCAGCCGCCGATGGCAAGGCCGCGCGTGATCACGAGCTCACCCATGACCGCACGGTTCGAGGCGATGAGCATGGTCACGATCATCAGCGGCGGCGAGAGCAGTCCGTTGACGACAGCCGACCAGTAGAGCGCCTTCATCGGGTTGATGGAGAGGAAGTTCATCGCCACGCCAGCCAAGGTGGAAAGCGTGATAACCGCGTAGAACGCCTTGGCTTCATGCGGGCGCTGGTCGAGCCCCTCGCGCCAGCCGAAGGTCTCGGCCACGGCATAAGCTGCCGATCCCGCCAGCACCGGAACCGCTAGCAGGCCGGTGCTGATGATACCGAGCGCAAAGAGCGCGAAAGCCAGGTCTCCGGCGAGCGGGCGCAGCGCGGTGGCGGCTTCCACGGCGCTGTCGATCTGGGTGATGCCCGCCTGATGCAGGGTCGCCGCTGTTGCGATGACGATGACGATGGCGGTCAGGTTCGAGAAGCTCATGCCGACGAGTGTATCGGTGCGGATCCGCTTCAGTTCGGCTCCGGCGGTCTTGGGCGAGACCATGAGCGGCTTGACGTGGCGGCGGTGCTGCTCCTCGACCTCCTGCGCCGATTGCCAGAAGAAGAGATAGGGGCTGATCGTCGTGCCGAGCACTGCGACCAGCGCCATTGCGTGGTCGCTGTCGAAGCTGAAGGCGGGAACCACCGTCCCCTTGATCGCGGCGTACCAATCGACGTTGGCGAGCATGACCACGGCAAAGTAGGAAAACAGCGAGAGCGTCGCCCATTTCAGCACGGAAGCATAGCGGCTGTAGGAGACGAAGACTTCGAGCAGGATGCTGACCAGCCCGAAGGCTATCGTTGCAGGAAGGACCGGGCCGGGCACGATCAGGCCCAGCGCCGCGCCCATCGCTCCGAGATCAGCGCCGAGATTGATCACGTTCGCCACCAGCAGCAGGAGCACGACGAAGCGCAGCAGCGGGCGCGGATAGTGTTCCTTGAGGTTCTGCGCGATGCCCCGGCCGGTACTGGCGCCGATGCGGGCGCATACTTCCTGGATCGCCGCCATCAGCGGCAGGCTGAACAGGAGCGGCCAGGGCAGGGCGTAGCCGAACTGCGCGCCGACCTGGCTGTAGGTGGCGATGCCGGAAGGATCATCGTCAGCAGCACCGGTGACCAGCCCGGGTCCGAGGACTTCGAGAGCAGAGCGCTTCTCGGCTTCGGCCTTTGTCGGCTCGGTCATGCGTTGAGCGCGTTGATGGCGGCCTCGACGCGGGCTTCGATTTCCTCGCGCTTGAGGCCGGGGGGAATCTCCTCGGCGAAACGATAGCGGATCGTGCCGGAGTGCTTCCACGTGCGGTGATAGAGCGGCCCGCTATCGACTGCGACCGGGATCACCGGCAGGCCGAGCAGCTTGTAGATTCCGGCAAAGCCCGCCTGCAGATCGCGGCGCTCACCGTGAGGGACGCGGGTGCCTTCGGGGAAGATGATCAGCGGGCGCCCCTCGGCAATCAGGCGGCGGGCCTCGGTGAGCATGGTGCGCAGGGCGCGTGCGCCCGCTTCACGCTCCACCGATATCAGGCCGTAGCGCGCGCCCGCCTTGCCCCAGCCGGGAATCTCCATCAGTTCGGCCTTGGCGAAGACCACCGGCAGGCGGAACAGCCAGGGCATGTCGATCGCCTCGAAGAAGGCTTCGTGGCGGATGGCATAGAGCACGCCGGGCTTGAATACCGGGTTTTCCAGTTCGACCCGGATGCCGAGCAGGACGCGCGCGCAGAGCCGGTGCCAGCCTGACCACCCGCGCACCACGGCGCGAAAGCCATCGCGCCAGATCGACATCAGTGCGAGCGATGCGAGGACGAAGAAGATCGAACCGCCATAGAAGGCGACGTAGAACAGCACACTGCGGGGAATGGACATCAGATTGCGCAAGATCACCAACCGATCGCTTTCGCTCCGAGCCAGACCACGAGGCGCGCAACGTACTTGTTGTATTCGATGAAGAGGATGCGGAAGCTGGGCTTCGACGGTACGGCATCCTCGACGATGATGAGGTTGGTGGGCGCTTCGGCCGAGAGATCGAACGCGGCCCGGCGCATGTGCCAGTCTGTCGTGACGAGGCGGACCGAGCGCAGCTTGTTTTCCTTGACCCAGCGGGTTGCCTCGACGGCGTTCGAGCGGGTGTCGACCGCGT
>JBKBUD010000219.1:0-3062 GCA_046290865.1 Novosphingobium sp.
TCGTGCCCGATTACCTGACCAACGTGCCGTTCGGCGCGAACTATGGCTGGCCGTGGATCTACTGGAAAAAGAACATCGACCAGCGCGTGACCGCGCCGATGCCGGAATACATGCTCGATTATGTGCGCAAGCCCGAATACGGTCTCGGTGCGCATGTCGCGCCGCTCGGCCTCGCCTTTGCCAAGGGCGGCAACCTGATGGGCGACAAGTTCCAGCAGGGTGCGTTCATCGCACGGCACGGTTCATGGAACCGCCGTCCGCTCTCGGGCTATGACGTGGTCTTCGTGAAGTTCGACACGCGCGGCAATGTCCTGCCCAACCCGCCGGTGCCGGTGCTGACCGGCTTCCTCGCCGACGAGAACACCGCACACGGACGCCCAACCTGGGTGGCCTTCGCCAAGGACGGGGCGCTGCTGGTCAGCGACGATACCGGCGGCGTGATCTGGCGCGTGGTTGCGCCGGGGGCCAAGCCTGCTGCGGCAATCACGCCACTGCCGGCACGTACGGCTCCGCCGCAGCCCAAGGGCACGGGCAAGTTCATCATGAAGCCCAACGCGGATTCGGATCTGGTGAAGCCGCAGGAGTAATCCGAGAAATCGTCATTCCCGCGCAGGCGGGAATCCAGTGGGAGCGCTGTGTTCAGTGGATTCTCGCCTGCGCGGGAATGACGAAAGAGTGGGGCTAGCTAGAGCGCCCGCCCGACCCGGCCCGCCAGTTCGTTCACGTACTGCCACGCCACGCGGCCTGAGCGCCCGCCACGGCGCTTGGACCATTCCAGCGCATCGCCTTCGTCATAAGTCAGGCCGAAGTGCGCCGCGTACCCCGCGATGATCGCGAGGTAATCGTCCTGGGTGCAGTTGTGGAAGCCGAGACTGAGGCCGAACCGGTCTGCCAAGGCGAGGCGATCGTCGACCACGTCGCGCGGATTGATCGGATCGTCCTGTTCCGACAGGTGCCGCTCGACAATGGCGCGGCGGTTTGACGTCACGGCAAGACGCACATTGGCTGGCCGCGCCTCGACGCCACCTTCCAGCCACGACCGCAGCTTGCGCGCACCGTCGCTGTCACCGGCATCGAAGCCAAGATCGTCGAGGAAAACGAGGAAGCGGCGATCGACCTTGCGCAGGATCGCGAAGAGATCGGCCAAGCCTGCATCGGGACTGGCCTGCACCAGCGCGATCGAGCCGGGCAGGGCGGTCTGCGCCGCGAGAGTTGCAGCACGCAGCAAGGCGGACTTGCCCATGCCGCGCGCGCCCCACAACAGCATGTCGTGCGCAGCGGCGCCACGCGAAAGCCGCGCGACGTTCTCCACAACAGCCGCCTTCTGCTTGTCGATCCCCTGCATCAGATCGAGCGCCGGAGCTTCCAGCGGATCGATCCCCCGCGCGGCCTTGCCGTCCCAGACATAGGCAGGGAAGGCCAGCCAGTCGGCGCTGGCCTCGCTCGGCGGGGCAAGGCGCTCGAGCGCTTCGGCGATGCGGGTCAGCAGGGCGTCGGTCATCGACTGGCGGTTATCCCGCGAGCGCCTCGCTGTCGAGATCGTAGAGCAGTGCGGCACCGGCCATCGCCGAGGAGCCAAGCCCGCGCGCCTCGGGCACGATCACGCGGTTGAAGAACTTGGTTACCGCGATCTTGCTGTGCAGGTCCGACGCGCGCGACTGGCGACCAAGTTGCCAACCGGCGACGGCCACCGCGCACATCGTGGTGAACGGGACGGAGCCTGCCAGCTTGTCATCGAGCGAGGCGGTGGTGCTCATCCACTGACCGATGGCGGCGGCGTCCTTGGCGAGGGCTGCAACTTCGGGGACGTCTTCCATCTCCGCAGCGATTTCAGCCATCAGCGCCTGCAGGACGCCGCCGTTATCATAGCCGAGCTTGCGGGTGACGAGGTCCGCCGCCTGGATGCCGTTGGTGCCTTCGTAGATCGGGGCGATGCGTGAATCGCGCAGGTGCTGAGCCGCGCCGGTCTCCTCGATGAAGCCCATGCCGCCGTGGATCTGGATGCCGAGGCTGGCGACTTCGCAGCCGATGTCGGTGCCCCAGGCCTTGAGCATCGGCACGAGCAGTTCCGCCCGCTTCTGCGCCGCCTCGTTGCCAAGCGCCCCGCGATCCACCTGTCCGGCGGTGTAGTAGAGCAGAGCACGGCTACCTTCGGTCAGCGCGCGCATGCGCATCAGCATGCGGCGCACGTCGGGGTGTTCGATGATTGGCACCGGGGTCTTGTCCGGCGATCCGGCGCGGGTGGCCTGAATGCGATCGCGGGCATAGGCGCGAGCCTGCTGAAAGGCGCGCTCGGCGATCTGCACGCCCTGGCTGCCGACGTTGATGCGGGCCGAGTTCATCATCGTGAACATGGCGCGCAGGCCGCCGTTCTCATGGCCCACCATCTCGCCGATGCATTCACCATTGTCGCCATAGGACATGACGCAAGTCGGCGAGGCGTGGATGCCGAGCTTGTGTTCGATCGAGACACAGCGGACGTCGTTGCGCGCGCCGAGCGATCCGTCCTGTTCCACGTGAAACTTCGGGACGATAAACAGCGAAATGCCGCGCGACCCTTCCGGCGCTCCCGGCGTGCGGGCGAGGACAAGGTGGATGACGTTCTCGGCTGCATCATGCTCGCCGAAGGTGATGAAGATCTTCGTCCCGGCGATGCGGTACTTGCCCGCGTGCGGGCCTTCGGCGATCGGGGTGGCGGTGGAGCGCAGCGCGCCGACGTCGGACCCGGCCTGAGGCTCGGTCAGGTTCATCGTGCCCGACCATTCGCCTGAGATCAGCTTGGGCAGGTACATCGCCTTCTGCGCCTCGCTGCCATGATGCTCCAGCGCCTCGATTGCGCCGACGGTCAGCATGGGCAGCAGGGTGAAGCCCATGTTCGCAGCACCCAGTGTTTCGAGCGTGGCGGTCGCTAGGGTGAAGGGCAGACCTTGGCCGCCGAACTCCGCCGAGCCGGCGATGGAGTTCCAGCCCTGCTCAACGAAAGCCTTGTAGGCGTCAACATAGCCTGGGGGCAGGGTGACTTCGCCGTCCTTCCACTTCGCGCCGATCTTGTCGCCGTCGCG
>JBKBUD010000220.1:0-3061 GCA_046290865.1 Novosphingobium sp.
AGCCGCTGCGCCTTGCCGTTGATCAACTGCTCGAGCGCCGGGATATCGACCAGTTGCCCAGCGCCCATGATGACAACGGGATCGGGCACGACATCATCGGCCGGCAGAAGCAATGGCCCATGACCTGACCAGAACACGGCAGGGTCAGGCGTGGCGATGTAGAAGACGAAGCTTTCGCGGTAGGAAGGCATCAGAAGCCATCCCGCTGGTACTGCCCCATGCGACCGGGCATGGCCTTGAGCGTCGCCTGTGCCGCCCTGCCGTCCATCTGCGCAGCCTGCTGCAGGATCTTTTTGGAGAGGTCATCTGCAAAGCCTGCGGGAGTGACGCTGTGGTCGGCGCTGACGCTGATATTATAGACGTTGCCGCCGCGCTGGTTCTTGAGCGCGTTCATCTTGCCCAGCGGAATCACATGACCGCCACCGCGCGAAATGAAGCCCTCGACGCGGCCCGGCGATGCGCCTTCGTTGACGCGCACCATTTGGCCCGGTGCGACGTACCCGCCGGATGCGCGGCCGAAGATTGCGCTGCCGATGGAGGTGAGTGCGGCGCCGATGCCGCCACCGCCGCCGCCCGAGGCATTCGCCAGAGCATCCGCCAGAGGCTTCAGGATCACTTGTTCGATGAGCAGGTTCAGCAGGCCGGAGATCAGCGGATCCTTGATGCCGAGTTGCTTCTCGATGGCGCCACGGATGCCGTCGCGGACTTGGTCGAGTTCTTCAACGACCAGCGCCTCAACCTCGTCGCCAACGTTATCCTGGCGCTGCCTCAGCCGCTCGCGGTACTGGTCGAGGGGACCGGCGCTGTCCCGAGCAAGCACTGCATTGTCGGCTGCCTGCCGAGTTTCGAGATTGGCGCGAGCCTTAGCAACGTCTGCGACTTGCCCGGCAGCGATGGCCTCTTCAAGGCGAGCGCGTTCGATCTGGTGCTGCAGGTCAAGGATGCGCTTCTCGACCTCGACACGCTCGCGGCGATTGGTCGTGGCATTGGCGACGGCTGACAGGGTATCGACGTCATCACGCAGTGCGCGCTCCCGCAATGCTTGGTCAGCCTCGCGCTTGTTCTGAATGGCGCGGAGCGAGCGAGCCTGCGCCAGTTCAGACACTAGCCCGCGCTGCTCCGTCGCTTGCGCTTCGGACAACTCTCCCAACTTCAGACGGGTTGCAATGTCAGCATTGCGAGCGGCCTTCTCGCGCTCGATCATCTGCATTTCAAAGGCGTAGACATCCTTGGCCGCCGTAGCCAGCGCGCCCCGAGCCGCAATGATATCGTCTTCGAGCCGCGCCTTTTCCTGCGCCTGCTGCGCCTCATCACGAATCGCCGCAAGACGCTCGCGTTCAGCCTTTGCAGCAAGGCTTTCAGCGCTGGGACCTTTCCTGCCAGTCTTCTTGGTCGGGGCGGGAGCACTGCGAGGTGGTCCGGCAATGCGATTGCCCATGAGGTCGCGGCCACGGAACTGGTCTGCGGCCCACTGGTCGTTTGCCTCGCCTTGGAGGCGGGTCTGTGCATCAGCCTTAGCGCTGTTGTAACGCCCAACCGTATTCGTCCCGGTGGCGCGACCATTCCACCAGTCGGAAACGGAGTTGCCGGTCAGTAACGCGCCGCCGACCCCTTGCTTCGACAACCATCCGGTGAACTGATCGACGTCCTTGAGCTCGCGCTCCATCGAGAAGTATTTGCCCCAGTCTTGGCTGTTCATGATGCCGAGCAGGCGCTGAATTTCCGAGATGAGCGGGCCGAATGCGGCAGTTGCACCTTCGAGAGATGCACGGACCTCGCGTCCGAACGATTCCGCCGACCCCTCAAGTTCACGGAAGCCGTCTGATCCATCCGAAACGAAATTGGCAATGGCCGTGCTGAACTGGCCGCCACGGTCGAACGCACCGAATGTGATTATGGCGGCGTTTTCAAGCTGGGTCATGGCGTCGCCGAAGGTGACAGGGAGCTCTTGGAATTCCGCGTCAATGCCCTCGGTGAACTTGCGGTCGGTGAGGGCGCGGAACAGCACGTCTGATGTGAGCTTTCCTTCCTCGCCAAGCTGCTTGATCGCGCCAATCGAGGTGCCCATGCTTTCCGTCAGCAGGCGGGCGAGGCGAGGCGATGCTTCTAGAATCGAGTTCAGTTCGTCGCCGCGCAGTGCGCCCGATGCCAGCGCCTGGCCGAACTGCAGGGTTGCCGATGCAGCGGAATTCGCGTCCGCTCCGGAGATCTTGAGCGTCTTTGCAAATGTCTCGGTTGCGCGTGCAGATTCGGTCTGTGTGGCTCCCAGTTCCTTCGATGCCCGCGCAAAGTTCCCGTACAGAGATGCCGTTTCAGTCAGCCCGGATCGCGTATCCGCTGCGATCCGCCGCACATCTTCACCAGCCTGCGCGAATGAACCGAAACCCGCCGTCGCCAGTCGAAGCTGTGCGTCAAGGTTCTTGGCCTCGTCGGCAATCGCGAGGAACCGACGGGCGAGATCGAGAGAAACGAAGCCCGCTGCGAAGCCGATTGCGGACTTTGCCGCGAGGCTGAACCCCTTCGTGACACCGGCGCTCATCGACAGACTGCGCTTTTCGATGGCCCCCAAGCGTTCGTCAGTGAGGCGGCGAGCCTGCTCGACCTTGATATTGTAGTCCCGCACATCGGCGATGAGCTGCAGGATTACGGGATCGACTTGCATGGGGTTGCTCCGGTTGCCCGCCGGACGCTATGTCTCCACCCCTTGGCAGGTTACCGCCGTCAATCCGAGGACCGAGATGAAACTGTGCCCTTATTGCCAGAAGACGATCCCGGTTCGCGCCGTGAAGTGCCCGCACTGCCAATCTGCATTTGACGCGATGCAGATGGAAGAGGGAAGGCGCCAACACTCGCGACGCAGAAACGTGACCGCTCTCCTCATGTTGGCCATAGTGGTTGCGGCGCTTTACATGTTCGCTACTCGCGCGCTTTCGCCAGAAGCGATACAGGGCGCGGCAGAGCGAGACGCGCAGCGCGAGTTTCAGAAGCCCTAATTCAGGCCAGCGCGCGACCGATGGAACTTTCGCAACCGTTCGATATCGGTTGGATCATCAGGGTCAGC
>JBKBUD010000221.1:0-3053 GCA_046290865.1 Novosphingobium sp.
TTCGCCATCACCCGCGATTTCGACATGCAGACCCAGCCGCACCTGCTGCTGCTGCAGAAGACCATGGTCATGGTCGAAGGCATCGCCACCCAGCTCGATCCCGAGATCAACATGTGGGAGACTTCGGCCCCGTTCGTGCGCAACTGGGTGCGCGATGAACTCGGTCCCGAAGCCGCCATCGCCGACCGCGTGCGCGAGGACGCGCAGACACTGCTGCGCATTCCCGACCTTATCCGCCGCATCGAGGACCGCTTCCCGCCTAAGGGCGGCGCACCCGAAGCACCGCCACTGCCCAAGGTAGAGCTGATGTGGCAGCGCAAGCGCCGCAAGCGCGGGTCTGGCTTGGCTGGCCAGCTCCTCACCTTCCTCGCTGGCGGCGCTCTCGTCATCGGCACCCACGCCCTCGGCTGGTGGGGCTGAGAAGACCGTTCAGTTGACGCACGATCTTTCGCACCTGCGCTTGCCCAAGCGCCACTTCCACGCGCTCGACCTGTCGCGCCTGCTGGCCGCGATCATGGTCCTGTTCTGGCATTACCAGCACTTCTTCGTGCCCCCGGTGGAGCGCCACTTCAACGTCAATCGCGCCATCCAGCCGTGGTATGAGGCGCTGAGCTGGTTCTACAACCACGGCCACACCGCCGTGCAGTATTTCTGGGCGGTCTCAGGCTTCGTGTTCGCCCACGTCTATCTCGCCGACGCCAACTACAAGGCGCGCTTCTGGCCCGCGCGCATTGCCCGCCTGTGGCCGCTACACCTGTTGACGCTGTGCCTGATGGCACTGCTGCAAGGCATCTACCTTGCCCGCACCGGCACGGAATTCATCTACCACACCAACGATCTCAAGCACTTCCTGCTTTCGATCCCGCTGATGCAATACTGGGGCTGGCAGGACAACCAGTCGTTCAACGGCCCGTCGTGGTCGCTGTCGACCGAGATCCTCGCCTACCTCGTGTTCTTCGTCAGCATCCCCGCCCTGCGCCGCGCGCCACTGGCGCTCGCGCTGCCGCTGGGCGCACTGCTGCTGTGGGGCATGCTCAAGGAGTTCCCGGACAAGGACGTGCTGGCCTGCGTTGGCTACTTCTTCCTCGGCAGCGCGGCATACGGCGCGGCGCTGAAAGGCTGGCTGCGCCCGGCAACGCTCCTGCCACTCGGCATGGCCCTGCTGGCCAGCGCGTTCCTGCTCAAGGTCAACTACCGCAGCGGCGATGCCGCCACCATTGCCGGCACCTTCGCCGTCCTGTTCCTCACCCTCGCGCTCGACCTCAATGACGAGAAGGGCCGCCTGCAGTTCGGCCAGAAGCTCGGTGATGCTTCCTACGGCATCTACCTCTGGCACATCCCGCTGCAGCTGACGCTGGTCCTGATCATCGACGCCACCGTCGGCACCCGCGACATCGCCCGCCAGCCGTGGTTCATGCTGTCGTACGTAGCTCTTGCCATTGCCGCAGGGTTCGTCAGCCACGCAAAGTTCGAGCGCCCCGCCCAGCGCGCGGTGTTCGCGCTGTGGGGCAGGTGGAAGGCGCGAACCTAGCCGTTGCCGCCCTCCGGAGGCGTCGCCTCACTGCTGTCCCCGCCGCGCCGGAACCTGCGCCACGCCACTCTCAAGCCGCCCAGAGCGCCAAGCAGCGAAACCAGCGCCGCAATCAGCCCCATCGGCGTCTGGACGAACTCCGTCGCCGTGGCCACGGCCTCCTTCCACCAGTCGACCGGCTTGACCGCCACGCGGATCTCGCGGGTGAACGACTTCGTGCCGACCTTCCTGATCGAGCCATCCTGATTCTTCAGCACCACGCTCACCGTGAGGTCGAGCTTTTGCTGGCCTTCGGTCCTCGGCGTCACCTGCCATTCCCACAGCATCGTCCGGCTGTCAGCGCGCCTGAGCGTCTTGCAGCGCCCCTGCTCGGTTCCGACAGGACCTTCCGCGCCATCGATGGCTATATCGAAGGTTGCGCCGTTGAGGCAGGCCGACATCTCGCGCCCCACTTCGACCGCCTGCGAGCTTGCCGACCCTGCCTGCGCATCGGGAACCGCCGCAGCGATCGCCCGCTCGCCGGCTTCCTCCACGGCCTTGCGCGCCTCGGGCGAATCCGTGCGCAAGGTTCCGCCACCGGCCTGTGCCGCATCGTCGGCGACACTGATCGAATAGCGGACAATCGCGAGCTTCCCGCGCGTCATTTTCTGCTGTGGTTCAAACCCGTCGAGACCCGCCTTCACCTTCGCTAGTTGCGTCTCGAAGCGCGCGCAGGCCTCCGGGGTTTCCTCACTGTCGGTCGCCTCGCAATCGACAGTACCGCCGGCGGCAGGTGGATTGGCCTTTACGATTTCATCGGGATCGAAGCCTGCTCCGGCTTCAAGTGCTTCGCCCGACGCCTCGCTTGCGGCGACGTCCTCACCGTCATCCAGCCCGCGGCTGTCCGAGCCCATGTCGGCCGCAGCTTCCGTAGCCGCGTCCATGGCCTCGTCGGAGGGTGAATTGGGCGCACTGTTGCACGCTGCCAGAACCAGCGTCCCTGCAAGTAATCCGCCGCGCACTATTCTGCTGCCCATAACGCCCCCCCGAATTCCCGGAAAAGGATACATCAAACAGGGCTGGAAACCAGATTCGTTTTCGAACCAGTATTGCACGAGTTCTGTGCGCCCGACGCCGGAAGCCTGAGACGGACTGTCAGATCACCGCTCGCGGCTCTGCGTGCCATCCCCCGGCGTGATGTAGATCGCCCGTCCCGCACTCGGCACATCGGCAGTATGCCACACGCCTTGTGGCACGACCGCAAACTCTCCCGCCTTGAGCGACACGCACTCGTTCGTCCCATCGCGATCAAGGATCAGCACCAGCTCGCCCTCGATCTGGATGATCATCTCCTCGCCTTCGGGATGGCACTCCCACACCTGCCAGTCCTCGGTGCTCTCGAACATGCTGACAAGACGACCGGGCAGCGCCTGCACCCCACTCTCCCAGAACGCCGCGTCCACCTCGACCGGCAGGCAGCGATCCGCCCCTGCCAGATGCGCAAACCACGGCCCCAGAGGATAGGCGCGGACGCTCACCCTGC
>JBKBUD010000222.1:0-3051 GCA_046290865.1 Novosphingobium sp.
ACTTCCAGCGGCGTGTCGACGAAGATCTCGACGAACTCGCCCTCTGCCATCAGCGAGCGCACCATCTCGCGCTCGGCGCGGAACGGGCTGATGAAGGCGGTCAGCACGATCAGGCCGGCATCGGTCATCAGGCGCGCGACCTCGCCAACGCGACGGATGTTCTCGATGCGGTCGGCTTCGGTGAAGCCGAGGTCCTTGTTCAGGCCGTGGCGCACGTTGTCGCCATCCAAAAGGAAGGTGTGCTTGCCCACCGCGTGCAGGCGCTTCTCGACAAGATTGGCGATGGTTGACTTGCCCGAGCCCGAAAGCCCGGTGAACCACAGCACCTTGGGCTTCTGCTGCTTCAGTGCTGCATGGGCATCACGGCTGATGTCCAATGCCTGCCAGTGCACGTTCTGCGCGCGGCGCAGCGAGAAGTTGAGCATGCCGGCGGCAACCGTGGCGTTGCTCATCTTGTCGATGAGGACGAACCCGCCAAGGGTCCGGCCGTCGGTGTAGGGCTCGAACACCAAGGGCTTGTCGGTGGCGATCTCGGCCACGCCGATGGCGTTCAATTCCAGCGTCTTGGCCGCCAGATGCTCCATCGTGTTGACGTTCACGACGTACTTGGGCTGCTGCACGGTGACCGAGACGGTCTGCGTGGCGAGCTTGAGCCAGTAGGCACGGCCCGGCAGCATGGCTTCGTCGTTGAGCCAGACCAGCGTCGCCTCGAACTGGTCGGCGGCCTGTGGCGGATTGTCGGCCAGAGAGATCACGTCGCCGCGCGAGCAATCGACTTCGTCGGCGAGGCACAGCGTGACCGACTGGCCCGCCACTGCCTGATCGAGATCGCCATCGAGCGTGACGACGCGGGTGACCTTGCTGGTCTTGCCCGAGGGCAGGACGCGAATCTCATCGCCGGGCTTGACCGAACCGGTGGCGACAAGGCCCGAAAAGCCGCGGAAGTCGAGATTGGGGCGGTTGACCCACTGCACCGGCATGCGGAACGGCTTGTCGGCATCGACCGAGGACAGCACTTCGACGGTCTCGAGATGCTCGACCAGTGTCGGGCCTTGATACCACGGCGTGTTGGCCGAGCGGGTGGTGATGTTGTCGCCCTTGAAGCCCGAGATCGGCATCGCGGTGAAGCTCTCGATGCCGATGGACTTCGCGAACTCGGCATAGTCCTTGACGATGGCGTCGAACACGACCGGGTCGTAGTCGACCAGGTCCATCTTGTTCACGGCAAGCACGATGTTGCGGATGCCGATCAGGTGGCACAGGTATGAGTGGCGGCGCGTCTGCACCAGCACGCCCTTGCGCGCATCGATCAGGATCACCGCAAGGTCGGCGGTCGAAGCGCCGGTCACCATGTTGCGGGTGTACTGTTCGTGGCCGGGGCAATCTGCGACGATGAACTTGCGCTTCTCGGTGTTGAAGAAGCGATAGGCGACGTCGATGGTGATGCCCTGCTCGCGCTCGGCCGCAAGGCCATCGACCAGCAGCGCAAAGTCGATCTCCTGCCCCTGCGTGCCAACCTTCTTCGAATCGTTTTCGAGCGCGGCGAGCTGGTCCTCGAAGATCATCTTCGAATCATAGAGCAGGCGGCCGATCAGCGTCGACTTGCCATCGTCCACCGACCCGCAGGTGATGAAGCGCAGCATGGTCTTGTGCTGATGCTGTTCGAGATAGGCGTCGATGTCCTCGGCGATGAGGGCTTCGGTCTTGTAGATCACGTCGGTCTGGTCGGTCATCGTCTGGTTCCTCCCTGCATCCCCGCGAAGGCGGGGACCTCAGGCCGGTAAGAATGGCGTTTGCCGCACGAGGTCCCCGCTTTCGCGGGGACGCAGATCATGCATGAGGGGTCAGAAGTACCCCTGCTGCTTCTTCACTTCCATGCCGGCGCCGCCCGCATCCTTGTCGATCACGCGGCCCTGGCGTTCGCTGGTGGTGGTCAGCAGCGTTTCCTGGATCACTTCGGGCAGCGTCTTGGCGGTGCTTTCCACCGCGCCCGTCAGCGGGAAGCAGCCCAGGGTGCGGAAGCGGACCGACTTCATGGTGATCTCGGGACGATAGCCCAGCACCTTCTCGAGGCGCGGAATGTCGTCGGCCATGAACAGCTGGCCTTCCCACTCATAGGTCGGGCGTTCGTCGGCGAAGTAGAGCGGGACGATCGGCACGTCGTTGAGATGGATGTACTGCCAGATGTCGAGCTCGGTCCAGTTCGAGATCGGGAAGACGCGGATGCTCTCGCCCTTGTTCTTGCGGGCGTTGTAGAGGTTCCACAGCTCGGGGCGCTGGTTCTTGGGATCCCAGCCGTGCGAAGCGGTGCGGAACGAGAAGATGCGCTCCTTGGCGCGGCTCTTCTCCTCGTCACGGCGCGCGCCGCCGAAGGCCGCGTCGAAGCCATACTTGTCGAGCGCCTGCTTCAGGCCTTCGGTCTTCCACATGTCGGTGTGAAGCGCGCCATGGTCGAACGGGTTGATGCCCTTCTCGGCGGCTTCCGGATTCTGGTAGACCAGAAGCTCCATGCCGCTCTCGGTCGCCATCTTGTTGCGCAGCGCATACATGTCCTGGAACTTCCAGGTGGTGTCGACGTGCAGCAGCGGGAACGGCGGCGGCGAGGGATAGAACGCCTTGCGCGCGAGGTGCAGCATCACAGCGCTGTCCTTGCCCACGGAATAGAGCATCACCGGGTTGGTCGCCTCGGCAACGACCTCGCGCATGATGTGGATCGCCTCGGACTCAAGGCGTTCGAGATGGGTCAGGGTCTTGGCGTCGAATGCCACGGCTCTCGCTCCGTAATTGCGTTGAGGGCTTGATGCGCGATTCGGCGTTCGGGTTGTCCTCCCATTTGGGAGCAATGGGTGATGGCAATCCTTTCGTTCGGCAAACGCCAGCTTTCCGCTAGCGAACCACTCCGCCGCGCCGCAATGCCGAGGACTGAAAGCTTGCGGGCAATTGTCCAACCGCCTAAGCGACAGGCATGGCCGTTCATTTCCACGAAGAAGACCTTCCCGAAGGCGTGCTCGCGCCGGGACCCGTCGCTGTCGACACCGAAACCATGGGGCT
>JBKBUD010000223.1:0-3020 GCA_046290865.1 Novosphingobium sp.
GCGGCCTTTCAGAGAAAAGTTTGTCTGAAATGAGTGGCGGAGACGGAGGGATTCGAACCCTCGGTACCGGATTTACCAGTACGACGGTTTAGCAAACCGTTGGTTTCAGCCACTCACCCACGTCTCCGGATCGCAGCGGCGAGGGGGCGCTATAACGAGGGTTGTGGGGGGCGGCAAGGGTTCGCGGCGCAAAAATCTCTGCCTGTCGAAAATCACCTCTTCGCGCGCTTCGGCGCATTTCGGACTCGGCTCATCGCCGGTTCATTGTCGCGCGGCCAGCCTTGGATTCAGGTGAAGTGGCAGGGGTGCGCAGTTGCGCGCAAGGATCGGATGGACGGGACATGATCAAGCGGTTTTCCACAACGCGTGCGGCAGCTACAGCCTTTGCGGCCTGCATTGCGCTGGTCGCAAGCGGCGCTGCGGCGCAAGTCCAGACGGTCGATCCCAACGCGGTGATCGATGGCGATCTTGCCCCGCAATCCGCTCCGGCCGGGCAGCAGGCCCCTGCGGCAACGCCCGCCGGGTCCGAGGCCGGTATGCTCCCCGCGCTCCCCGCCGATGCCCCTCCGCCATCGCCGCAGTCGATGCCCGCCCAAGCTCCGTCGACAGCACCATCGACAGCACCGTCGACGGCTCCGTCGGCCGCCCCTTCGGCAGTGCCGGGAACTGCTGCCGCCAACACCTACAAGGACGACGACCTGATCGGCGCGGCCGAGGGCGTGTTCGGCAAGGGCGCTGCCGGTCTTGCCGACCTGATCAAGGACCTGCTCAAGAAGCAGGGCGAGCCCAACGCCTATATCGTCGGGCGCGAGGCGGGCGGCGCGCTTGTCGTCGGCCTCCGCTATGGCTCGGGCACGCTGCATCACAAGGTCGAGGGCGAGCGCCCGGTCTACTGGACCGGCCCGTCGATCGGCTTCGATGCCGGCGCCAATGCCGCCAGCACCTTCGTCCTCGTCTACAACCTGTTCGACAGCGAGGAGCTCTACAAGCGTTTCCCGGCAGGCGAGGGGCAAGCCTATCTCGTCGGCGGCTTCCACGTCAGCTACCTGCGCAAGGGCGACACCGTGCTGATTCCCGTGCGCTCCGGCGCGGGCCTGCGCCTCGGCATCAATGGCGGCTACATGAAGTTCTCGCGCAAGCAGAACTGGTTCCCGTTCTGAGCCTTTCACGCAACATCGCTGCGAATGTCGCCGGGCATACCTAATAATTGAAATGCGGGCTTGCCCCCGAGGCCTTCCGGCGGCATGGAGCCGCCGCGATTTGCTCCCCGCAAAGGAAGGCCTCATGCTCGAAAATCTTGCCGCCCAGCCCGCCGACGCACTTCTGGCGCTGATCAAGCTCCACAATGCCGATCCGCGCGCTGACAAGATTGACCTCGGCGTGGGCGTCTATCGCACCTCCGAGGGCGACACCCCGGTGTTCAAGGCGATCAAGGCCGCCGAAGCCAGGCTGCTGGAGACCCAGGACTCCAAGGCTTACCTCGGCCCCGAAGGCGACATGGGCTTCGTCCACGCGCTGATCCCCTACGTCTTCGGCAAGGACTTCGACCGTTCGAAGGTCGAAGGCATGCAGGCCCCCGGCGGCACCGGCGCAGTGCGTCTCGCCATCGAGGTGGCCAAGCGTTCGGGCGTGAAGCGCGTGTGGATGGGCACGCCGTCATGGCCCAACCATGCACAGATCATCGCTGCGGCCGGGATGGAGCTGAAGACCTTCAGCCACATGACTGCCGATGGCTTTGCCGATCTCGATGCGCTCAAGTCCGCGCTGGCGGGAGCCGAAGCCGGTGATGCCGTGCTGCTCCACGGCTGCTGCCACAACCCGACCGGCGTCGATTACACCGAAGCGCAGTGGGACGAGATCGCCCCGCTGCTGGTCGAGCGCAAGGTCCTGCCGATCCTCGACCTTGCCTATCAGGGCCTTGGCGCCGGCATGGAAGCCGATGCCTATGGCCTGCGGAAGGTGCTCAGCCTCGCCCCCGAAGCACTGGTCGCCTATTCGTGCGACAAGAACTTCGGCCTCTACCGCGACCGCGTCGGCGCGTTCTATGCCGTCACTTCCGACGCCACCGCGCTCGCCAATGCCATGGCCAACGGTGCGACGATCGCCCGCGCTTCGTGGTCGATGCCGCCGGATCACGGCGCTGCTGCCGTCCGCCTGATCCTTGCCGATGCCGAGCTGACCGCGATGTGGCTGGCAGAGCTTGACGAGATGCGCGACCGCATGCGCTGGGTCCGTGATCGCCTTGCCGCCGCGCAGCAGGTCGGCCCGATCAGCATGGCGCCGCTGGGCGTGCAGAACGGCCTGTTTTCGATGCTGCCGCTGAACGGCGAACAGATCCTTGCCATCCGCGAAAAGCATGGCGTCTACATGGCAGGTTCGGGCCGCATCAACATTGCGGGCCTCACCACCGGCAACATCGACAAGTTCGTCGAGGCCCTGCGCGACGTCGCCTGACCCGGCGCGAATGCTGAATAGAAAAAGGGCGGGGCCTCGCGGCTCCGCCCTTTTCGTTTGCGCTCAGAAATCCGCCGCCCGCGATTGCCGCCGCGCTTCGGCAAAGCTGTCGGCGCGGAACTTCTCGAAGGCCACGCGCCGGTCATAGCCGGGGTCCTTCGGGTAGTCCTGATACTCGGCGATGATCTCGTCGAAGATCTCGCGCACCTCTTCCTTGTGGTCGGGGTGCGAGAAGATGTGCAGGCGGTTGGCCTTCATCGCCTCGATCACGCGCGCGCCGATCACGTCGGGCTCCATGCCGAATTCGTGCAGGCCCTGCAGACGCTCCACCGCAGAGGGATCGACCGGCTTCATCGCGCCCTTCAGCGCATCGGGCCGCACGTCGTCGCTGGCGTAGATATAGCTCTTCACCAGGCCGGGGCAGAGCACCGAGACGCCGATCTCGTACTTCAGCAGCGAATAGTGCAGCGATTCCGAAAGCCCGCGCACCGCGAACTTGGTGGTGTTGTAGATGCCGGGGCTGCCGGCCGCGAGGAACGCCGCCATCGACGCCGTGTTGACGACAT
>JBKBUD010000224.1:0-3010 GCA_046290865.1 Novosphingobium sp.
CCCCTTCTTGAGGATCGACTTGACCGCGCCCGATTGCAGCCAGTCCGGAACCAGCGGCAGCAGCGGGCCCATTGGGAACTGGTGGCGATACTTGTGGTCGAACACCATCCAGCTGGGCGAAGCATCGCCGAATTCGCGTTGCCGCCGCGCCATCTGCTGGCCGACGACGTGGTAGGACGCTGCCTCGTTCAGATAGCGCTGGCCCTTCTGGTTGACCATGATGCACCCCGGCAGCGCGCGCTCGATGGTGCAGAGCCGCCCGCGATCCTCGCCGGGGACGTAGAACACAGGCGCGGCCCAGGCCGAATGCATGTTCATCGTGCCCGCGCCCACGGCTTGGCCCGCCCGGATCGCGTCGCCGGTATTGCTGGTCACCCCGCCCGAGGCCCAGGCCTTGTTGTAGAGCGGTGCGTTCGCATCGCGCATCTGCTGGTTCTTGTCGAACCCGCCGGCTGCCAGCACCACGCCCTTACGGGTGCGGATGGCAAAGGGCTTGCCGTCCTTCTCGACCACCAGCCCGACAACGCGGCCGTTCTCGGTCACCAGTTCCTGCATCGGCGTCTTCAGCCACACCGGTACGCCCGCCTCGTTGAGCGCGACGCGCAGGCCCCCGGTCAGCGCATTGCCCAGCGTCAACCGCCGGTCCTTGCGCGAGGTGAAGCGCAGCGGCCAGTCGAGCCAGTACTTGGCCATGTTCTTGGCCAACCCGGTCAGCCAGCCAGGGCCGCGATAGAGCAGCTGGTAGGTCTCGGCGAAAGTCCAGTTGAGGTAGCCGAACAGGCTCGCGGCGGGCGAGGGAAGTCGCTGCGTCTTGAGGTCCTCGCCCAGCAGAGTGCCGTCGAACATTTCGGGCAGGTGGGTGCGGTATCCGGTGACCGATCCGCCGGGATTTTCGGCGTGGTAATCGGGATAGGGCTGCGAGGTGTAGGTAACGCCGGTGTTCGCCGTCACCCAGCGCAACATCGGCGCAGCATTCTCGACATAGGCGCGGATGTTTTCATCGGGCACGTTGTCGGCCGAGAGGGCGCGGACGTACTTGAAAGCGTCGTCAAGATTGTCCTCGAAACCCAGCGCCTTGGCCTGGTCACTCCCCGGAATCCAGATGCCGCCGCCCGATGTCGCGCTGGTCCCGCCCCAGAGTTTGTCCTTCTCGACCACCAGCACTTGCGCACGATTCTTCGCCGCCACCAGCGCGCTGAGCATCCCGCCTGCGCCCGAGCCCACGACGACGACGTCGACTTCCATTTGCCAGTTCACGCCCATGATTATCCTGCCAGCGGGGCGCAAGCCGCGCCCTCTCTCCCGAAATTTGACGCAAACGTCGGCCAGACTTGCGCTTCTGTCAACTCCATGCGTAGAATGATTGCGAAGATTCTACGAAGAATCTGTATGGGAGAGATCAACGCGATGGAAAAGGTCATCGCCGCACTGTGGGCACCGCCGGGCGAGAGCCGCGAGGAATACGGCGCGCGCCTGCTTGAAACGCTGCCGCAGGCGCTGGTTTCGGCAGGGGCAAGCCGCGTGCGCCTCAACATTCGCGATGCCACGGTAGCGCCGGGCGAGGCATTGGTCCAGCAGTGGCAGGCTCCGCAGCAAGCAGCCATCGCGCAGTTCTGGATACCGTCCGCCAACGCCCGCTTCCGGGGCGAGGTCGACGCCGCCCTTACCGCTCACAGCGCATGGTTCGCCGCATGGCTGGTCTGCGAATCGGAGATCATCCCCAACACCGCGCACCCGTGTTCTGCAAATATTGCACCGGAGAAACGGAGCGAGGCGGAGTTCAGCGAAGCTAAACACCGGGCAGGCGAGGCCAACGCCACTCGCACATGGGGGTGGAGCCAGGCGAGTTTCATCTCTTTCCGCCCGGACATTGCCCATGAAGCCGCCATCGCCCACTGGCATTCACACCACACCCGCGTGGCGATCGAGACGCAGGCGAACTTCGAGTACGTCCAGAACCTGATCGTGCGGCCCCTCACCGAGGGCGCGCCTGCCTATAGCGCTTTCGTGGAAGAATGCTTTCCAATCAATGCCTTGAATGAACCAGAGGCCTTCTTCGACGCGGTCGGCAATCCGGAGAAGTTCAAGGCCAATCTCGATGCGATGATGGACAGCTGCCACGCTTTCCTCGACTTCACCCGCAACGACATCATCCCCTCCTCGCAGTTCGATTTCGCGCACTTGGGCTGAGGCATGGCAGCGCCTGCGCACCTGATCCTCGCCACGGCGAGCACGCCTGCGGGCCGGGCTGAGCTGGTCGAGATGCACTGGCCGGCGCTCGTCGCCTTCGCCGCACGCGAGGAGCGGCTGGTGCTCGAACTGGCGCTGCCGCCCCATGCCCTGAGTGCGTCGGTGTGCCTGCCCGAGATCGACGCCGAGCGCCGCTTCATCGCCAGCGCCCTGTTCGCACGGCTGCCCGGCGTGCTGGTCGAAGGCCGCGCCGAAGGCGGCACGGTGCAGGCGGTGCGCCTGACCATCGACGCGGCCCGCGCCGCTGCGATCCTGCCGGAGGGAACTCCCTCGCCCGACCTGCTGCGCGCGCTCATGGCGATCCAGTGTGACATGCTGCGGCAAGTGATGGAAATGCTCGCCCGCGAACTCGCCCGTCTCGATGGCGGTGATGCTGCAGTGCTCGCCTCGCTCGCGGACCTTGCCGTGCTGTCGCTGAGCCGCGTGATTGCCGACGAGGCGCGCGCGACCAGCTCGCTCGGCCTTGCGCCCTGGCAGTTCCGCCGCATCCGCGAGCGGATCGAGGCTCCTGGCATGGCTCCCCTGGCAGCCGAGCTTGCCGACTTGTGCGGGATCAGCGTGCGCCATCTTCACCGCCAGTTCCACGCGCTGACCGGACGCTCGGTCGCCGATTACGTCGCGGCGGCACGGATCGACCGGGCCAAGCGCCTGCTCGCCGCGCCTGATCAGGCTGTCGGCGCAGTGGCGCGCGATTGCGGCTTTTCCCACGCGCAGAGCTTTGCCCGCGCCTTCCGCCGTTCCACCGGAATGACGCCGCTCG
>JBKBUD010000225.1:0-2991 GCA_046290865.1 Novosphingobium sp.
GGAACAGCTGGACGTCGGCGTGTTCGAAGAACGGGTTCTTGCCCGGCGTGATCAGCTCCTCGGCTTCCATGCGCAGCGGCGGCACCCAGTTCGGATCCGAGGCATTCAGGCGATAGGCAAGATCGACGAAGGCCTTGCGGTCAGCCTTGCCGGAAACCGGAGTGATGATTACTTCGCCTTGAGCCACGATCTTGCCTTTGTTTGCGGATATGGGGTCTTCGCCGGTGGGACTGCGGTTCCTGCCTGCGCATTGTCAAGCCGCAGGGCGCGGTGTGGGACGCCCCGAGGCTATTGCTTGGTGCAAAAAGTCGGCCAGAGCCGACAGATACGGGTCATACTGGAATTTGTGGCATGATTGCGACCGATACGCTTGAATCTCCCCACGACGCCGCGCCTGCGGCAGTCGAAACCGCTAAGCTGCCCCGCGGCCTTGCCGGCACGCCCGACGACAAGGAAATGCTCCGCTCCGCCGTCGAACTGACGCGCGACATCGCCACTGCGCGTCCCGGCATCTATTGGCCGGACATGCTGGCCTCGGCAGCGCTCGGCTATGCCGCGCTGGCAGGAGCGATCCTGATCGACAATCCGCTGGTGGCCGCGCTTGCGGGGGTGGTCGCCGCGCTGGCGCTCTACCGCGCTCTGCTGTTCATTCACGAGCTGACCCACATCCACAAGAATGCCCTCCCGGGTTTCCGCTTTGCGTGGAACCTGCTGGTCGGCATTCCGATGCTCACGCCCTCCCTGATGTACGAAGGCGTGCACACGCTGCATCACGCGCGAACCCGCTATGGTACGGCAGAGGACCCCGAGTACCTGCCGCTGGCCCTGATGAAGCCGTGGTCGCTGCCGCTGTTCGCGCTGGTCGCTCTGCTCCTGCCGATCGGCCTGTTGATTCGTTCCGCTGTTCTGGTGCCGCTCGGCGCGGTGATCCCGCCGCTGCGCCGCCTGGTATGGGAGCGCGCCTCGGCGCTCTCGATCAATCCCGAATTTCGCCGCCGTCCGCCCGAAGGTGACTTTGCCCGCATGGTGTTCTGGCAGGAGCTTGGGGCATCGGCCTGGGCGCTGTTCGTGGTGTGGTGGAGCGCGACGCATTCGTGGCGGCCGTTGGTGATCGGCATTGCCGTCATCTCGCTCACCGCACTGCTCAACCAGATCCGTACGCTCGTGGCGCACCTGTGGGAGAACGAGGGCGAGGCGATGACCGTGACCGGCCAGTACCTCGATTCGGTCAACGTGCCGCCCCCCGCCGCGCTCGCTCCGCTGTGGGCGCCGGTGGGTCTGCGCTACCACGCGCTGCACCACCTCCTGCCCTCGATGCCCTACCACTCGCTGGCCGAGGCGCACCGCCGGATCGTGGCGCACCTCGGCACGGCGTCGACTTACGAGAAGGGCAACTACAGTGGTCTCCTGCCGCTCGTCGGCAGGCTGGCGCGCAGCACGATGATGCCACGCTGATGGAACAAGCCGCGCTGCCTTAGGCGGCGCGGCGGTTCCAGGGCATGAAGGCGAGCAGGCGGGCCATGCCGCACCAGCCGGTTGCGCCGGCCATCAGCAGTCCTGCGCCGACGAAACCCGATAGCAGGACAAAGCCCTGCGCCACGGTCAGCGACAGCAGCACGCCTGTCAGGATCAGCAGTCCGGCGATGATCTGGACCTGCCGCATGATTTCCAGCGGAGCCTTCGCATCGGTCTTGACCGGCAGACCTGCCGAGCGCCAGCCGTCAATGCCGCCTTCGAGGATATAGCCGGGGCAGCCCGACATGGCCGCCAGCTGCGGCGCATTGGCCGCCGTACGCATGCCTGACCGGCAATGCCAGATCACGGCCGGATGACCGGATACCGGCTCCAGCGCGGACAGCGGCATATTGGCCGCGCCGGGAATGGCTTGCCGACGGTGTTCGTCGGCATCGCGGATGTCGATGAGCCGGGCGCCCTCGTCGAGCAGCGCCTTGGCCTGTGCGGGCGTGATGGTTGGAAGCGTCATGGCCTCCATATATTAGTAATACCGAAAATTAGCAAGATCTAATTTTATGGGCTATTCCTCGGTGCGGATCAGCACCGTCTCGCCGATCAGCAGGAACAGCACGAATGGTGCCCATGCCGCGAGCAAGGGCGGGTAGGCCCCGAAGTTGCCCATCGCCAGCGCGGCATTGTCGAACACGAAGTAGGCAAAGCCCAATGCCATGCCGATCACCGCGCGCACGAACAGGTGTCCCGATCGGGCAAGGCCGAACGCCGCCACCGCGCCCAGCAGCGGCATGAGCAGCGCCGACAGCGGCCCCGAAAGCTTGTGCCACCACTTGCCGTCAAGCTCCGTGGTACGGAAGCCCGCGTCGCGGATGGCGGAGAGCGAGCCGGTCAGCTGCGTCAGCGATTCCGCATCGGCATCGACCCGGCTGATCGCGACCTGCACGGGCTCGACCGACTTGGCGAAGACCTCGTCGGCGCCTGCCATAGTCTTGCGCGCGCCCTGCACGTCGAACATCACCGGGGCGCTGAACTTCCAGCCGGGGTTGGCATAGGCGGCTGACGGCGCCGTGACGATCTCCGTGACCATGCCGGTCGGATCGCGGCGATACCAGCTGACGCCTTCCATCCGCATTGACTTCCCGGTGCCCGAGACCGAGCGGGCGAAGAGGATGTTCGGCCCGTCCTGCAGCCAGACGTTGGACTTGACCGCTGCCTCTTTCGGGATGGGGCCGTAATCGACGTTCTGCCAGGCTTTCAGGGTCGCCGTGGATCGGGTCACGATGCGTTCGTTGAAGGCAAAGGTCACCACCGACGTCGCCGCCGCAACCAGAAACAGCGGTGCCAGCACCTGATGCGCCGAAAGGCCTGCCGCCTTCATCGCAATGACCTCGCTGTTCTGGTTCAGCGTCATCAGCGTGATGATCGTGGCAAGCAGGACCGAGTACGGCAGGAAGCGGCTGATCAATTGCGGCATGCGCAGCGAAACGTAGGTCAGCAGTTCGCCCTGACCGTTGCCAGGGG
>JBKBUD010000226.1:0-2988 GCA_046290865.1 Novosphingobium sp.
GGCTGTGCAGGGTCATGGTTGCAACCGGAGTTTGCGCCAGCGTCCTTCGACAGGCTCAGGACGAGCGGAGTTGGGTTCTCAAATCCCCTACCCGCTCATGCTGAGCTTGTCGAAGCATGCCCGCAACACCTACCCCTTCAGGCAAGCCACTCCGGCACGCGCTCAGCAGCAAGGATCGTGGCGGGATCGATGCGGTCGGCCACCACGGCCCACTTGTCGCCATCGACCATCACTTCGGGCACCAGCGGGCGCGAGTTGTAGGTGTTGGCCATCGTCGCGCCATAGGCCCCGGCGGTGCGGAACACGGCCAGATCGCCGCGTCCGACCTTGTCGATCGTGCGGGCCATGGCGAAGGTGTCCGAGCTTTCGCAGATCGGGCCGACGATGTTGGCGGTAAACGTCTCGCCCTTGGGCTGGACAGCGGCAAAATCGTGCCAGGCGTCATAGAGCGCCGGGCGCGCCAGATCGTTCATCGCGGCATCGACCACGACCCACGGATTGCTCGCGCCTTCCTTCACGCGGATGACCTCGGTCACCAGCACGCCGGTGTTGCCGGTGATCACGCGGCCCGGTTCGAACATCAGCGTCACGCCCCAGTTGCCGGTCACGCGCGCGACCATCGCGGCGTATTCGGCCGGCTGCGGGAACACTTCGCCCGCCTTGTAGGGCACGCCGATCCCGCCACCCAAATCCATGTGCGTGACCGAATGGCCTGCTGCGCGGATCTCTTCCATCAGCCCGCCGACCTTGGTGAAGGCAGCTTCGAGCGGTTCAAGCTTCGACAATTGGCTGCCGATGTGCAGCGTCAGCCCGCGCATGTTGAGCCCAGGCGTGGCGGCGAGACGGCCATAGATCGCAGCAGCGCGGTCGAACGGCACGCCGAACTTGTTCTCGGCCTTGCCGGTCGAGATCTTGCCGTGGGTTCCGGCATCGACGTCAGGGTTCACGCGCAGCGCGGCAGAGGCGACCTTGCCCATCGATGCTGCGATCTCGGCGAGTTCGAGGCCCTCTTCCTCGCTCTCGAGGTTGAACTGGCCAATCCCGGCCTCGATCCCGCGGCGCATTTCGGCGGCAGTCTTGCCCACGCCCGAGAACACGATGCCATCCGGCGCCATGCCTGCGGCCAAGGCGCGCTCCATCTCGCCGCCCGAGACGACGTCGGCGCCGTAGCCTTCGGCGGCCAGGACCTTGAGCACGGCGAGGTTCGGATTGGACTTCACCGCAAAGGCGATCTTCGCATCGCGCAGCACGCCAAGAGCATCGCGGAAGACGCGGGCATGGCGCGTCAGTGTCGCGCGCGAATAGACATAGACAGGGGTGCCGACTTCCGCCGCGATCACCGGCAGGGGCACGTTCTCGGCGCAGAGCACGCCGTCGTTCAGTTCAAAATGGTCCATCGGAAATTCTCAGTCTTCGGGAGGCAGGTCGAAAGGATCGTCTTCGCGATCCTGCGAGCGGCGACGCGGCTCGACATTGCGCGCAGGGGCTGCCTGCGCGGGAGGTTTGAGCAGGTCGTCCGCGCCCGGCTGCACCTCGCGGCCATAGGGGATCGGCGGCGGCGTCTGGTCCGGCGCCAGCTTCAGCTCGGCCTTGTTGCCGCAACCCGCCAGAGCGAGTGCGCCAAGCGTTGCCAGCAGAAGGGTGCGCGAAAGGCTCAAACCGATTCCTCCAGCCCAAGCGCCACGCGCGCCTCGGCCACGCGCATCCTTACCTCGTCCGGCGCGGTTCCGCCATGGCTGCAACGCGCCGCCACGCTCGCCTCGACTGAAAGCGCGGCATAAACGCGGTCGTCAATGCGCGGGTCGATGGCCTTGAGGTCCTCGATCGAAAGCTGGTCGAGCGCGATCCCGCGCGATTCAGCCAGCTTCACGGCAGATCCGGTGATGTGGTGCGCCTCGCGGAACGGGATGTTCGCCTGCCGCACCAGCCAGTCGGCAAGGTCGGTGGCGGTGGCATAGCCGAGTTCGGCGGCGGCGCGCATGCGGTCGGTACGGAACTTAGCTTCGGCAACCATGCCGGTCATCGCGGCGATGGACAGTGCCAGCAGGCTGGCGGCTTCGAACACCGGCGGCTTGTCGTCCTGCATGTCCTTCGAATAGGCCAGCGGCAGGCCCTTCATCGTGATCATCAGCGCGGTCAGGCAGCCGACGATCCGGCCCGAATGGCCGCGGACGAGCTCGGCGGCATCGGGGTTCTTCTTCTGCGGCATGATCGAGCTGCCGGTCGAGAGGCTGTCGGGCAGCGTGACGAAGCCGAACGGCTGGCTCGCCCAGATGATGAACTCTTCGGCAAGGCGCGAAAGGTGCAGCGAGCACTGCGCCGCAGCCATCAGGTAGTCGAGCGCAAAGTCGCGGTCGGACACCGAATCGAGGCTGTTGTCGGTCGGCCCGTCAAAGCCCAGCGCTTCTGCAGTGCGGAAGCGGTCGATGGGGAAGCCGGTCCCGGCCAGCGCCGCTGCGCCCAGCGGGCTGCGGTTCATGCGCACGCGGGCATCGGCAAAGCGCGAACGATCGCGTCCGATCATCTCGTAATAGGCCATGAGGTGATGGCCGAGCGTCACCGGCTGTGCGGTCTGCAGGTGGGTGAAGCCGGGCATGATGCTGGCGGCGTGTTCGCCCGCGCGGCTGACCAAGGCGACCTGCAATTGCTTCAGGCCCAGCTCGGCCTGATCCATCGCATCGCGCACCCACAGGCGGAAGTCGGTGGCGACCTGATCGTTGCGGCTGCGCGCGGTGTGCAGGCGACCTGCCGCCGGTCCGATCAGCTCGGCAAGGCGGCTCTCGGTGGTCATGTGAATGTCTTCGAGGTCCCAGTTCTCCGGCACCCCGTTTGCTTCATACTCTGCCGCAACCTTGTCGAGGCCATCGGCGATCAGCGCCGCGTCCTCGGCCGAGACGATGCCTTGCGCGCCGAGCATGTCCACATGGGCCTTTGACGCGGCGATGTCCTGCCGCCACAAGGCCTTGTCGAAGGGAATCGAGGCATTGA
>JBKBUD010000227.1:0-2974 GCA_046290865.1 Novosphingobium sp.
TGCTGAGGGGACTGACGTTGCGCACGCTGATCGTTGATGACGAACCGCTGGCCGTGGAGCGGATGCAGATTCTCTGTGCCCGGATACCCGCCCTGCAGGTGGTCGGTACCGCCAGCGACGGCGCGGCGGCGCTACGCCTGATCGAGGCGCTCACGCCCGATCTCGTGCTTCTCGACATGACCATGCCCGAAGTCGACGGCCTTGGTGTGGCGCGAGCGCTGGCCGGGCAGGCCAGTCGTCCTGCTGTAGTCTTCGTCACGGCACACGACGACTTCGCGGTCGAGGCCTTCGACTGCGACGCGGTCGACTACGTACTCAAGCCTGTCGCGCAGGAGCGGCTGGAACGCGCTGTCGAACGTGCCCAGGCCCGCCGCAGCGCTCCTGCAGAAACGCCGCTCACGCCTGAAAAGACACCGAGCGAGTGGATCGAGGAGTTCTGGGTCCCCCACCGCTCCGAACTGATCCGCGTTGCTGCGTCAGACCTCGAACGCATCGATGCAGAGCGCGATTACGTCCGTCTGCATGTTGGCCATCAAAACGGGCAGGGGCGCAGCTACATGATGCTCCACACCATCGCCGGGCTCGAAGCGCGGCTGGACCCGGAGCAGTTCATCCGCCTCCACCGCTCGACCATCGTGCGGCGCGATCGCATTGCGGGCCTGAAGCATGATGGCCTTGGCGTGTGGTCGGCCGAATTGGCCGACGGATCGATGCAGCGCATCGGCCGCACCTACCTCGCGCGCGTCAAGGCCATGGCCGGGCGTTGACGTTCGGCCCCATAAGTCGGCCCCGGTAGTCAGCCTTTGTAGAGCGCGTCCACCCGCGCGCCGTAGCGCTCCTTGATCTTGTGGCGGCGGATCTTGAGGCTGGGGGTCATTTCGCCGTTGTCGATGCTGAAAGCCTCATCGGCAAAGGTGAACTGACGCACTTTCTCGATCACCGAGAGGTCCTTGTTGACCCGGTCCACCGCCGCGCGGATCGCGCTCTTGAAGGCGGGCAGGTCCTGCAGTTCCTTGAAATCGAAGTGTTCGCCCTGCGCGCGTGACCATTCCAGCGCCCATTCGGGATCGGGCACGATCAGGCCGACGATGTAGGGCCGCTTGTCGCCCGAGACCATCGCCTGGGCGATCTCGGGCTGCAGCGTCAGCATGCCCTCGATCTTCTGGGGAGATACATTGTCGCCCTTGTCGTTGACGATCATGTCCTTCTTGCGATCGGTGATGACGATGCGGCCCTTGTGGTCGAGATGGCCGATGTCTCCGGTATGCAGCCAGCCCGCATTCGGGCCTTCGGGCGGAACGGCGCGCGCGGTCTCGGCATCATTGTGCCAGTAGCCGTGCATGACCAGTTCGCCCTTGACGAGGATCTCGCCATCCTCGGCGATCTTGACCTCGACCCCCTTCATCGGCGGGCCGACGGTGTCCATCCTCAGGCCGACCTTGGGGCGATTGCACGAGATCACCGGTCCGGCTTCGGTCTGGCCATAGCCCTGCAGCATGGTCAGGCCCATCGACTGGAAGAACACGCCGACATCGGGATTGAGCGGCGCACCGCCTGAAACCATCGCCTTCATCCGTCCGCCAAAGCGGGCGCGGATCTTCGGTCGCAGGGTCTTTTCCAGGATCAGGTTCATCGGCGCATCGAGCAGGCGGCCCTTGTTCGCCGCCTTGCGCCCCCCGATCGAAAGCGCGCGGTCCATCAGGTAGTTGGCAACCTTCCCCTGCTTTTCCACCTGCTTCATGATCCGCGTGCGCAGAACCTCGAACAGGCGCGGCACGACGACCATGATCGTCGGACGCACTTCCTCGATGTTCGAGGCGAGCTTCTCGAGGCCTTCCGAATAGTAGATCTGCGCGCCCATGCCGATCGGCAGGTACTGGCCGCCGGTATGCTCATAAGCGTGGGAAAGCGGCAGGAACGAGAGGAACACTTCCTCGTCCCAGCCGAAATCGTTAGCCAGAATTTCGGCCGCGCCCTCGACGTTGCACAGGATCGAACCGTGGTGCAGCCGCACGCCGCGCGGAGAACCGCCGGTGCCGCTGGTGTAGATGATGCAGGCGAGGTCATCGCGGCCCATCGTCTTCAGCCGCTCGTCGACCGCCGCCCGCGCGGCCGTGCCATCGCCGCTGGTCATCGACTGCCAGTCGTGAAACGCGAGCTTGCCCGCCTGCATCTGGCGCAGCGGCTCCATGCCGATCACGTGCTCTACGCATGGCGCAGAGAGTGCCGCCGGAAGCAGCGGTTGCGAAAGCTTCGAGGTCGACACGATCACTGCCCGCGCCCCCGAATTCTCGAGGATGTGCAGGTGGTCGCGCTCGGTATTGGTGATGTAGGTCGGCACCGTTACCAGCCCGGCCGCCATGATCGCGTGGTCGGCGATGCACCATTCGGGCCGGTTCTCCGAAACTAGCGCTACCCTGTCACCCGGGTTGAGTCCGAGCGCACGCAGTGATTGCGCGAGTACGCAGACCTGCCGTGCGGCCTCCGCCCAGCTCAGCGAGTGCCACGTGCCCTTGCTCTTGGCCCAGAGGAAGGGCGCATCGCCGCGCGCGCCAGCGCGGTCGAGAAACATCGAAACCAGATTCGGAAAGCCTGCGAAATCGGTAAGCTGCACGTCTTGACCCTCGCCCCTTTTCGACAGGGAGAGGCGATGCTCCCTGTCAGTTGCGGAGGAACCTAGTGACCCATTTTCCTTACGGCAACCGATGAGGCCATGCGACCGGCGGATATGCCCGAACGGGCCGGATCAAGGGGCTATGGCGGCACCCTCGCTGCGCGGGTCGGCAGCGCCTAGCCAGCGATCGCCAACACGTTCGATGGCGTTGGCCTTGAACGACGGCGAGCGGGCAAGGATCTGGACATGGCCCAGTTGCTGGAGCGCGGGGATCATCTGTTCGAGAGCGGTGCCCTTCTCGACGAAGACCATATCTCCGCCAGGCGCGAAGATCACCGGCAGCGCGATGGCCTCGCGGGC
>JBKBUD010000228.1:0-2974 GCA_046290865.1 Novosphingobium sp.
CCCAGCAACTGGCCGATGAAACCGGCCTGCCGGTGCCGACCGTGCAGAAGCTGGTCAGCAAGCTTTCTGCCGCAGGTCTGCTCAAGTCTGTCCGTGGCGCACGGGGTGGCTTGAAACTGGCGCGCCCGGCAGCGGCTATCACTTTGGCCGATATCGTCGAGGCGGTGGAAGGCCCCATTGCGCTCACGCCCTGCAGCGAGCATGGGCGCCATGATTGCACGCTGGAAGCCGCGTGCACCGTCCGTCCGCACTGGCCTGCCGTCGATGCCGCACTTCGCGGCGCGTTGGCGGGCATACCGCTCACCCAATTGTCCCGTCCTGCCCCAGCGGTGACGGAGGTTATGGCATGACCGAGAACGTCGAACTCAAGGACCAGGCCGCTCGTGAAGCTGCCGCAAAGGTTGCCGAATACGAACACGGCTGGTCGTCCGATATCGAGCAGGAGTACGGGCCCAAGGGCCTGTCCGAGGACACCGTCCGCTATATCTCGGCCAAGAAGGACGAGCCGGAGTGGATGCTCGAATGGCGCCTCAAGGCCTATCGCCACTGGCTGACCATGCCGACGCCCGACTGGGCCAAGCTCAACATCCCGCCGATCGACTATCAGGACGCCTATTACTGGGCCGCCCCCAAGGCCAAGCCCAAGCTCGGCAGCCTTGACGAGGTCGATCCCGAGATCCTGCGCGTCTACGAAAAGCTCGGCATTCCGCTGGAGGAACAGAAGGTCCTCGCCGGCGTCGAAGGCGCGCGCAAGATCGCGGTTGATGCCGTGTTCGACTCGGTCAGCGTCGCCACCACTTTCCGCAAGGAGCTGGAAGCGGCAGGCGTGATCTTCCGCTCGATCTCCGAAGCGATCCGCGAGTACCCGGACCTCGTGAAGAAGTGGCTGGGGAAGGTCGTGCCGATGCACGACAACTACTTCGCGACGTTGAACTGCGCGGTCTTTTCGGATGGAACCTTCGTCTACATTCCCGAAGGCGTGCGCTGCCCGATGGAGCTGTCGACCTATTTCCGCATCAACGCGGAGAACACCGGCCAGTTCGAACGCACCCTGATCGTCGCCGACAAGGGCGCCTACGTCTCCTATCTCGAGGGCTGCACCGCGCCGCAGCGTGACGAGAACCAGCTTCACGCCGCCGTGGTCGAACTCGTCGCGCTCGACGATGCCGAGATCAAGTACTCCACCGTGCAGAACTGGTACCCCGGCGATGCGCAAGGCAAGGGCGGCATCTACAACTTCGTCACCAAGCGCGCGCTGTGCCAGGGTGCCCGCTCCAAGGTCTCGTGGACGCAGGTCGAAACCGGCTCGGCGATCACCTGGAAGTACCCGTCCTGTGTCCTGAACGGCGAGGATTCGGTCGGCGAGTTCTACTCGGTCGCCGTCACCAACAACTACCAGCAGGCCGATACCGGCACCAAGATGATCCACAACGGCAAGGGGTCGCGCTCGACCATCGTGTCGAAGGGCATCTCGGCGGGCAAAAGCAACAACACCTATCGCGGTCTAGTGCGCGTTGCCCCGCAGGCCGAAGGCGTGCGCAACTTCACCCAGTGCGACAGCCTGTTGCTGGGTGCGGAGTGCGGCGCGCACACCGTGCCCTACATCGAAGTGCGCAACCCCAGCGCCACGATCGAACACGAAGCCACCACCAGCAAGATCAGCGACGACCAGCTGTTCTACGCCATGCAGCGCGGCCTCGATCAGGAAAGCGCCGTCGCCCTGATCGTCAACGGCTTCGCCCGCGAGGTGCTGCAGCAACTGCCGATGGAATTCGCGGTCGAAGCGCAGAAGCTGCTCGGCATCAGCCTTGAAGGATCAGTCGGTTGAAGAAGACGCTTACCATCCGCCCCGTCGGCGAACGCGCCGATGCGCCGAAGATCCAGAAGAAGGGTCGCGGCTGGGCTATTTCCGGTTCGCGCCTCGACGCCATTCACGAGCGCGCGCGCCAGCTTCGCCGCGAGCCGGACGAGGCGCACCTTGCTCTGGCCGACGAACTCGCCAAGGAAGACCTCGGCAAGTACAAGTTCAAGCGCTACGCCGTGATCGGCTCGGCCATCGTCGATTTCGCCAGCCAGCCGTTGAAGCTGGTCGTTGCGCTTGACCGGGGCGATGCACCCGAGCTCGAACGCCGCCGCGATGCCAGCCTTGCCGAAGTCGGCCTTAAGGTCATCCGCTACGAGGCCGCGGAAGTCCTCGGCGATCCCGAAGGCGCCTGCGCCGCCGTCCTGCGCGAGATGAAGGCCCGCTACGACGAGCTGCGCTCCGCCTCGCGCCCTTCGCGCCCCTCCTATTCGCGCTCCGGCGCCCGTCCGCAGCGTTCGCCTCGCGGTTGAAAGAGATGACGATGCTCAAGATTGAAAACCTCCAGGCCAGTGTTGCCGACAAGCCGATCCTCAAGGGTCTTTCGCTCACCATCAACGCGGGCGAGATCCACGCGATCATGGGGCCGAACGGCGCGGGCAAATCGACGCTCGGCTACACGCTCGGCGGGCGTCCCGGCTATGGAGTGACCGGCGGCACGGCCACGCTCGATGGCACCGACCTGTTCGAACTCGAACCGCACGAACGCGCCGCTGCCGGCCTGTTCCTCGGCTTCCAGTACCCGGTCGAAATCCCCGGCGTCTCCTTCGTCCAGTTCCTGCGCGAATCCGCCAATGCCCAGCGCAAGGCCCGGGGTGAGGCTCCGCTCTCCGGCGGCGAATTCCTCAAGCTTGCCAAGGAGAAGGCGGGGCTCTTGCGCATGGACATGGACATGCTCAAGCGCCCGGTGAACGTCGGCTTTTCGGGTGGCGAGAAGAAGCGCGCCGAGATGGTCCAGATGGGCATCCTCGATCCCAAGATCGCCATCCTCGACGAGACCGACTCCGGCCTCGACATCGACGCGTTGCGCATCTGCGGCGAGGGTATCAATGCGATCATGCGCAAGCCTGACAAGGCCGTGCTGCTGATCACCCACTACCAGCGCCTGCTCGA
>JBKBUD010000229.1:0-2973 GCA_046290865.1 Novosphingobium sp.
GCACCACTGCCAGCCAGTGGTCGTTGGCCTCGACCACCCGTTCGCCCGCGGCCAGCTCGCGCTCGGCAACCTCATCGAGCAGCACTCGGCCACGGCTGGCGTGCCACGCCGCCTGCTCGCGATCTTCATCGGCCACTTCGGTCGGCACGAAGTCGCTCGCCCAGATCTGGCCGTGGGGGTGCGGGCTCGAACAGCCCATCATTGCGCCCTTGTTCTCGAACACCGCCACGTTGGCAAAGCGCTCGCCCAACGTTGCGCTCTCCTGCGCCCAGCAATCCACAAGGCTGCGAATGGCGGGCAGGTCCATGTCGGGCATGGTCCGCGAATGGTCGGGCGAATAGCAGATCACCCGCGCCGTCCCGCGCGCAGGCGCAATCCGGAAGACCGGATCGTCGCCATCGGGGTCGGGCGTTTCGGGCATAAGCGCCGGGAAATCGTTGTCGAACGCAAATGCCCCCGGATAGTCAGGATTGATCTCGCCGCTCGTTCGCGTGTTGCCGGGGCAGAGGTAGCACGATGGATCGTGCGAGGGCCCTTGGGCCTTGACCACCTCGCCCGTCTCGCCCTGCCAAGGCCGCTTGGCCCGGTGCGGGGAAACCAGCACCCATTTCCCGTTGAGCAGGTTCTGGCGACGATGCGGGTGATCGTCGGGCACGAACTGGGTCATGAGCCTCTCCACGGCATTTTTGCAATCGATTGTCCATCCCTACCACGGCCCGTCGACCGGTGCACGGCGCATTCGATTTCGCGGCTCACGCCAAGGCGTTAGCCTTGGCAATCGCGCCGAGCACTGCGGCGCTCGGCTTGGCCTTGCGCTCGAACGTGACCGGATCGAAGCTGGCTAGGCCGAACTTCGGCCGGTAGCCGAAGATCCATTCGAAGTTGTCGATCAGCGACCAGTGGCAATAGCCGAGCACCGGCACCCCGTCGTCCATCGCCTGCTTGAGGCCCGCCAGCGCAGGCGGAATGAACGCGGCGCGCACCGCATCGTCGTCCGTCCCGACCCCGTGTTCCGAGACCAGCACCGGCCTGCCAGTCGCGGCATGGGCATAGCGCACGGCCCCGCCCAGCGACCCGGGCCAGATTTCCGTGCCCGACCAGTTGCGCGCGCTGCCTTCGGGCGCAGGCAACCTGCCCTTGTCGCCCCACAGCGCACGTTCGTAGTTCTGCACGCCGATGAAGTCGTCGCCCTTCGCCACCTCCAGCCACGGACCATAGAGTTCGCCGCGCATCCGGTCGCGGATCGAATTCTTCCCCACCGCCTGATCGTCGAGCATCGCCAGCGATACGCCTACGGGCAGGTCCGCCCGAACTGCCTTGATCGCCGCGCGCCCCGCCTTGTGCGCGGCGAGGAGGCCAGTCTGGAGATCGTCGAGATCTTCGTAGGAAGCCACGTTTCCGCAGACGAAGCGCGAGACACCCATCCGCTTTGCCGCCGTCTCCAGCGTCAGCTTCTGGATGTCCCACACGGGCTTTGGCAGCATGGCTTTCAGCAGCAGCAGGATGTTCGGTTCATTGAGCGTGATCGCGCTGTGCATCTGCGCGCCCATCGCCTGCGTCACCTTCGTGCAGTAGCGCGCGAACAGTTCCGCACTCTCGGGATTGGTCCAGCCGCCCTGCGCGCTGAACCACAGGGGCGCGCTGAAGTGGCTGTAGGTCACCACCGGCGCCAGCCCCCGCGCGCGGCAGCCTTCGATGATCCGCCGGTAGTGCCCCAGCATCGCCTCGCTGAACTGCCCCTTGGCCGGCTCGATCCGCGCCCACTCCACCCCGAAGCGATAGGAGTTGAGCCCCATGGACTTCACCAGATCGAGGTCCTGCTCCCACATCAGGAAGCTGTTCGCCGCATCGCCCGAAGGCTCCTTGAACACGGTCGGCTGCTGGTGCTCGAGATACCACAGGTCCGAGGACACATTGTTGCCCTCGATCTGGTGCGGCGCCGTCGATGCGCCCCACAGGAAGCCATCGGGGAAGCGCGGGTTCGGCGCGGCCTTGCGCCCTGCCTTGGCGGAAAGCGGCGCGGTCGCGGCAAGGGCAGCGCCCCCGGCCAGAACGGAACGGCGATCAAACATGGTCTCTCCCCAAAGGCTTTGTCGCAGGACCTACGCTGCACGCACCATCAGGTAAAATAACCGATTATCGCCCCGCCATTGCGCCAGCCTATGCTTGCGCCAGAACCTCCAGCATCGCCCGCCCCAGCGGCGGCAAGCCGCGCTCGGCCAGATAGCGCACGCCGACGCTGCGCTCGAACGCCGCCTCGCCGATCTTGATCGCACGCAGCACACCGATGGTCAGTTCCGCTGCCGCCACCGTGCGCGGCAGGATCGTCACGCGGTCGCTGTGTCGGACAATGGCCTTGGTCGTCAGCAGCGAATCGCAGCGGATCACGTTCTGAGGCACCGCCACTCCGGCAGAGAGGAACAGGGCATCGACCTGCCGCCGGAACGCGCCCTGCGCCTCGGGCAGCACCCACGGCAGTTCGGCGACGTCACGCAAGGAAATCCGGTCGCCCAAGGCATCGTGCCGCCGCCCGACGATCAGCGCGAAGGAATCGCGCGATGCCGTCACCTCGACGAGATCCGGCGGACAGGCCTCGATCTCGGTCGTCACGAAGGCAAGATCGATCGATCCGTTGCGCAACAGATCGGCCAGCTGCGGGTCCGGGCGCTCGACGACGCTCAGCGCGAAAGGTCCGACACGCTCCTCCAGCCGCGCCACGGCCTGGGGCAGCAGGCTGACCAGCGCCCCCGGCGTGCCCCCGATGCGCAACGGGCCCGCCACGTTCCGCGCGGCATGGTCGATCTCGACCGCCGCCGTCTCCAGCAGTCGCACCATCGCCTCGGCCCGTTCCCGCAAGGCTTCGCCCTCGCGGGTCAGCACGATGCCGCTGCGCGAGCGCGCGAACAGCGTCACCCCCAGCCGCTGCTCCAGGAGCGAGATCGTGTTCGAGACCGAAGGCTGCGAGATGTTCAG
>JBKBUD010000031.1:0-24631 GCA_046290865.1 Novosphingobium sp.
ACGGCGCGAAGCTCGAGAGCCTGATGCTGCAGTACCTCGAAAGGCACGAGCCGGAGCTGGTCGAGTGGTTCGCCGCCAACTGCACCTGCCCCGCAACGATGATCGACCGCATCGTGCCTGCGACCACGGACGAGGACCGCGCCACCGTCGCCGAAGCTCTGGGCGGGCTGACCGACGAGGCCTGCGTCGTCACCGAACCGTTCAGCCAGTGGGTGATCGAGGATCGCTTTGCCGGACCGCGCCCCAAGTGGGAAGCGGTCGGCGCGCAACTGGTGCAGGAAGTGGCGCCTTACGAGACCGCCAAGCTGCGCATGCTCAACGGCGCGCATTCGCTGCTCGCCTATTGCGGGCTCAAGGCGGGCTACGAGTTTGTCCACGAGGCTATCGCGGACCCCGCCCTGCGCCACCTGGCCGAACAGCTGATGCGCCACGAAGCCGCGCCGACGATCACCCCCGCCCCGGGCCAGGACCTCGCCGCCTACGCCGACGCCCTGATCGCTCGCTTCGCCAACCCCAGCCTCAACCACCGCCTCATCCAGATCGCCATGGACGGCTCCCAGAAAATCCCCCAGCGCTGGCTCCAAACCCTCGCCCACAACGCCGCCCACGCCAAAACCTGCCCAGCCATCCTCACCGCCATCGCCGCATGGATCCAACACCTCAATGGCCACAATGGCGCGGTCGATGATCCGATGGCCGCCCGGTTGGCGCCGCTCGTTGCACACGCGGATTCTGCTGCAGAGGCCGTGCAAGCGCTCTTTGGAGATGGTGGCCCGCTCGGTGGCATCTGGAACCCGACGCCCCGTGATCTGCAAACGATAACCGCCGCCAGCGCAACAACGCTGACGGCGGCTTGATCAGGCTGGCCAGACTGGTGCGGGCCGATCAGACCCGCACCCTGCCCGGATCAGAACGTGCGGCGAACCGAGACCGACCAGGTGCGCGGACGACCGGGTGCGCCGGACGCCGTACCAGCACCGAACGCTTCCTGCAGCAGCGTCGTGAAGTAGTACTTGTTGGTCAGGTTCTGCACCTCGAGCGTCACGCCCCAGGTCTTCTCGTCCGACTGCCAGCCCACCCGCGCATTGGCGAGGATATACCCGTCGATGCGGTTGGACAGCCGCAGCGTGGTGATCGGCCCACCGCCGCCGGCATTGCTGAACGGCGATGGGGTGACCGGGCTGTTGGCCGCGACCGTGCTGCTCACCGGGATGCCATCGAGATTGGCCGCCTCGGTGTAGATCTTCGACTGGTAGGCGCCGTCGAGACGCAACGTGACCACGCCCTGGAGCACGTCAGGAATGTCGTACTGCACGCCAAACGCCGCCTTCCACTTCGGCGTATAGGGCGTCACGTCCTTGAGCGTCACGCCAGTCGAGAGCGAATCGACATTCTGGTACTTGAAGTCGAGATAGCTGACCGACCCATCGATGGTGAAGTTGTCGATCGGACGGATCAGGGTTTCGACTTCGAAGCCCTTCACGTGCGCCGAACCGACGTTCGAGGGACGCAGGCAAGGCGTCGCCTGCGAGCTTCCCCCCGGGCCTGCCGTGGCAAGATCGAGGCAATTCACGCTCGACAGAATGATGTTCTTGTAATCGTTGAAGAACGCCGAGACGTTGAGGCGCAGCTTGCGGTCGAACAGATCTGACTTGAAGCCCGCTTCATAGGCGGTGATCGTCTCGGGCTTGAAGGCGGTCGCCTGGCTCGGGAAGAACGGACGCGGGTTGACGCCGCCCGCACGGTAGCCGGTCGAGACCTGCGCATAGAACAAGAACTCGGGGCTGAAGCGATAGTCCGCCGCCACGCGCCAGTCGACGCGGCTGTCGCGGAAGCTGGCCTTCAGACCGTTCAGGCCGAAGAGCAGGCAGTTGGGCTGGTTGCCAAGCCCGGTCGGACCAGCCGTCGGCGCGCCGAGGAAGAAGTTGCACGGTCCCTGGATCGCGGTGCCATCGGGATTGCGGCGGACGTAGCCGTAGTCCTTCTCGTCCCACGACTGGCGGATGCCACCGGTGAGGTTGGCCGCATCGCTCAGCGCATAAGTGAAGTTGGCGAAAAGCGCCTTGTTCTTGGCCGGCGTCGGATCGGGTCCATGGAGGAAGTCGATCCCGGCGTAGTTCAGGTTGATACGCCCGGTGAAGGTGCCGCGCGTGTCGAAGTAGAACCCGCCTACGGTGAAATCGAGCTTGTCATCGAGCACCTTGCCCGACAGGCGCAGCTCCTGGCTCCACTGGCGGTTCTTCTGGGTCTGGTTGAGATTGTTGTTGGCAATCGGCGAGCCGTCCGAGTCGTAGGACCAGTCCGCGGTGTACTTGCGCCACGAGGTGATCGACTTGAGCTTGAGCTGGTCTGATACGTCGACATCGATGGTCAGCGCCGCACCGTAGTTGTCGAGATCCGAGTGCGGATCGTTGAACGTCGGCTTGTAGGGCATCTGGCTGTCGGGCCGTGCCGGATCGGCATACGTGGCGTAGGAGATGTAGCGGCGATCATAGCCGGTGATCGTATCGCAGCTGTTCACGCCATTGGGCACGAAGGCGCAGTTGAGCGGAATACCTGCGCCGTTGGTGCCCTGCAGGAACGGCCGTCCACCAGTGAAGGTGGCGTTGGGGCCATCGAACACCGCAGAAGTGTTGGCGTAGAGGAGGACGTTGGCACCCGGCTCATTGCGCTCGCGGGTATAGTCGCCCGAGAGGTTGATATCGACGGTGTCGGTCGGCTGCCAGCGCAGCGAGACTTTGCCGGCAGCGTAGGACTGGCCGCCGAGCTTGCCCAGAACCGGGTCCGCGCCCTTGGCAAAGGTCGGCACATTGGTGCCCGAGTGCGTCAGGTTGTAGTCGAGCCGCTTGACGAAACCGTCACTGTTCTTGGTGACGCCGGCCACGCGCATGAACAGGTTACTGCCCAGCTTGACGTCGAACAGCCCGCGCGCATCGAGACGGTTGAAGCGGCCATAGGTCACTTCGATCGAGCCGGTGTTGCTGCCTTCAGGCTTCTTCGAATAGAGCTTGATCGAACCGCCCAGCGAGTTGCGCCCCGCGAGCGTGCCCTGTGGCCCGCGCAGCACTTCGACGCGATCGAGGTCGGTCAGGTCGAGCAGCGAACCGGTCAACGTCGGCAGGTAGACATCGTCGATGTACATGCCGACGCCCGGTTCGAGCGCGAAGTTGGGGTCGGTCTGGCCGACGCCGCGGATGAAGGCGATGATGCCCGGCCCGAGTTCCTGGCCCTGCGGCTTCAGGGTCACGTTGGGTGCCTGCGCCGCGATTTCCGAGACGTTGGTCTGGCCGCGCGAAGCCAGCAATTCGCCGCTCACTGCCGTGATGGCCAGCGGCGTGTCCTGTAGGTTCTGCGCGCGGAACTGCGCGGTGACGACGATCTCGTCAGTGTTTGGCGTTCTTTCCGGGGTCGCGTCCTGCGCGAAGGCCGTGCCGGAAAGCGAAAGAGCAAGCAGGCTCGCGCCCGCGCGAAGCAGTTTCATCATCCTCTCCTCCCAACGCCAAGGGCCGGGTTGCACCGAGCTCTTTTTCACCTGATGACACGCCCCGGTTTTCCCGATGGCGGCCGAACTGCGTGGCCCTTGCGTAGTGGGAAGTATGCCTGATTTTATGTTATGGTCAATAGCATCCATTGTTAGGGTCAGTTTCATTTCGACATGATGCAAAGTCGCAACGACGGTGCTAGAACGCGCCGATGCGCAACCCTCTGGAAGAGCTTGTCGGGTTTCACCTCGTCCGCACGGCAGCATTCGGCCTGCGCGAGCTGACCAACGCCTATGGCGATCTGAACTTGCGCCATCCCGACGCGGCGGTGCTTCTGGTGATCGAGGCAAACCCCGGCATCACGCCAAGTTCGGTCGGCCGGATGCTGAACATCCAGCGCTCCAACATGGTGCCGATCATAACGCGGCTGACGGAACGGGACTGGATCGAGCGTCGGCCGGGCAAGGGCAAGACAATCAGCCTCCACATTTCCAAGGAGGGCACACAAGTCATGCCGCGCATCCGCGCTGCCTCGCAGGTCGCCGAGGACGCGCTGGCCGAACGGATCGGCGCCGATGGTCTCGCCGCGCTGCGCGAGACGCTGGATAAGGTCGGTCGCTGACCACGCAGCGACCGACGGAAGGAGGCCTCAGGCAGTCGCCTTGAGCTTGGCTTCGGCAGCGGCCCGGAACACGGCGTGATCGAAGTAGAACGGCTTGATCTCACAGCACTTGCCATCGCGGAAGCGGAACAGTTCGCACAGTTCGGCCGGCGGCAGCGAAGGATCGGCGAACTGGAACGACAGGATCGTCACCGCATGGTCCTTGCCCGCCGTGGTCTCGACGCGATTGAGGCCCACGACATCGACCAGGCCCATGACCTTGACGTAGAGTTCCTGCAGCGCATTCTTGCCGCGATAGATGCCTTCCATCGGCAAGCCCGGAGCCTCGCTGACGAAGAAATCCTCGGTCAGCATGGAGGCGGCCTTATCCCAGTCGCCGGTGCCGGTGGCTTCGTAAAGGTCATCGACGAACTGGATCATTTCTTGTGCGGTCATGGTCATGGCATTGTCCTCTCGTTCTTGTCGCCAAGATCGACCATGCGCCGCTTTCCCGAAACCTAGCGATATGGCTAGCGATGCCTTTGCAAAGGGGCCGCTAAGGTCGGGCAATGGAGAGGACACGCCAGATCACGCTCGCCCGCCGCCCCGTCGGCATCCCGGTCCCTGAGGACTTCAACTTGATCGATGCCCCGCGCCCGGTACCGGGCCCGGGCGAGATCCTCGTCAGGATGCGCGTCGGTTCATGCGATCCAGCCATTCGCGGCTTCCTCGACGACCGGCCAAGCTACCTGCCCCCGGTTGCGCTTGGCGCGCCGATCAACGGCATGTCGCTGGGCGAGGTCGTCGAATCGAACAATCCGGACTGGCCGGTCGGCACGCTGCTGCGCACTTTCGCAGTGTGGTCGGAGTACTACGTCGTCGGCGCAGATGCGCTTGGCATCGAGAAGGTCGAGCAGGCACCCGGCGTGCCGCTGCAGCACTACATGGGGGCGCTTGGTCCGGTCGGGCTCACCGCATGGGTTGGCCTGTTCGAGATCGGCAAGGCCAAGGCCGGCGAGACCGTGGTGGTCAGCGCAGCTGCCGGGGCGACCGGCAGCACCGTGGTACAGCTTGCCAAGGCAGCCGGGTGCCGCGTGATCGGCCTCGCCGGCGGTCCGGCCAAGGCGCAAATCGTCAAGGATCTCGGCGCAGACGTTGCCATCGACTACCGGGCCGTCGATGATCTGGGCGAAGCGATCAAGGCCGCAGCCCCCGACGGCATCGACGTCTATTTCGACAATGTCGGCGGGGAGACCCTGGATGCGATTCTCCCGCTGATGCGCCTCCATGGCCGCATCGCCGTGTGCGGCATGATCGCGCAATACAACGATGCCGACAACCCGCACGGCAATCGCAACATATGGCAACTGGTCGTCAACCGCCTGACCATGCGCGGCTTCATCACCTACGACCACCCCGAAGTGCTGGGCGAGGCGCAGGCGATGCTCGACCGGCTGTTCGCCGAGGGCAAGCTCAAGCCGCTCGAGAATGTGCGCTCGGGCATCGAGAAGCTTCCGCAAGCCTTCATCGAACTGATGAGCGGGAAAACCACCGGCAAGACCCTGGTGCTGATCTGATGGGCGCGCTCGCAGGAAAGGTCGCGTTCGTGACCGGAGGCGCGTCGGGCCTCGGCGAAGCGATTGCCCGCGCCTATGTGACCGAGGGTGCATCGGTCATCATCGCCGACATCGACACGACCGGCGGCGAAGCACTGGCGGCAGAAATCGGCGCGCGCTTCGTACTGCTCGACGTGACGAACGAAGCTTCGTGGGCGCAGGCCGTCGCGCCGTTCGAGCGGATCGACGTCCTCGTCAACAACGCCGGGATCACCACCCTCGGCTCGATCGAGGAAATCACGCTCGACCAGTTCCGGCACGAGCTCGACATCGATGTGCTCGGCGTGTTCATGGGCACGCAGGCGGTCCTGCCGAAGATGAAGGGCCATGGCGGTTCGATCATCAACATGTCCTCGCTCTCGGGCGTGAAAGCCTCGTCCAATCTTGTCGCCTACAATGCGGCCAAAGCAGCAGTGACGCTGATGACCAAGTCCTGCGCCCTGCACTTTGCCGAGAAGGGCTATGGCATCCGCTGCAATTCGATCCACCCCGGCGCAATCCACACGCCGATCATCGACAAGGTGCTGGCGCAGAGCGACCACCCGCAAGCGCTCTACCAGAGCTTCGTCGAGGTCCATCCGGTGAAGCGCCTCGGCAAGCCGGAGGAAATCGCCGCCATGGCCGTGTTCCTTGCCAGCGACGCCAGCGCCTTTGCCACGGGCGCTGAATTCCGCGTGGACGGCGGTGCCTCGATATGAGCGGAAGGCTCCCGATCCGGCAGGTGGCGTTTTTCGTCGAGGACGTCCGGGCCGCTGCGCGCGCCCACCACGAGGCGTTTGGATCGGGGCCCTACTTCGTCGCCGACAACATCCCGCTCGCCCGCGCTGTGCATCGCGGGGTCGAGCGCGAACTCGACCACACCTCCGCCTATGGCCAGTGGGGCGACGTGATGATCGAGTTCGTCGCGCAGAACAATCCCGGCCCTTCCCCCTTCCGCGATCTCTATCCGGAGGGTTCGGGCCGCTGGGGCATGCATCATGTCGCGATCTTCGTCGATGACGTGGATGCGGAACTGGCGAAGTTCGCGTCTCGCGGCGCCGAATGCGCCCTGCGCGCCGAAATGACCGACGGCTTCGTCTTCGCTTTTGCCGATACCACCGCGACACAGGGCCTGTTCACCGAACTCTATGCCCCCACAAAAACGCTGGTTGATTTCTACGCCATGGTCGCGCAGGCGGCGAAAGACTATCGCGGGACTGACCCGCTCCACACCATTCGCATGACTTGAGGACCCGACGTTGACCGACTCCTGGCACAGCCTGATCGCCGAAAGCGAATTCCCTGCAGAAGGCAAGATCGCCACGAAGGTCGGCGGCTGGCATGTGCTCGTGGCGAAAACCGATGAAGGGCTCTTCGCGGTCAACGATCGCTGCACCCATCAGGCGGCGCTCGTTTCAACCGGGCGCATCCGCCGTGGCGCAGTGATGTGCCCGCTGCACGGCGCGCGGTTCGAAATGGCGACCGGTCGCTGCATCGGCGGTGCCTACAAGGACCTGCGGACTTTCCCGGTGCGGGTCGAAGGCGGCCAGATCGAAGTCTGCGTTCCTGATGCAGCGCCGGGCATGGACGAGACCCCCGTCGTCATCTGAACTCGCTGCCCGAACTCTCTGGCCGAACTCGCTCAAAGCGCAGGTTCGCAGCGCCCTTGGCTACGTTAGCTTCACTCCCGCAACGAACCATCGGGAGAGAACGACAATGCCCTTCACCGGCCCCGCCGAAGACCGCCTCGCCATCCGCGAGTTGCTGGAGACATATGCCGACGCCGTGACCCGCGTCGATGCCGACGACTGGGCCGCGACCTGGGCCGAGGACGCCGAATGGTCGCTGCCCGACTATCCGGAGCTTGGCACGACCAAGGGCCGCGCCGCCATCAAGGCGATGTGGATCGAGGCGATGAAGAACTATCCCGGCATCATGTTCGAAGCCTGGCCGGGCTCGATCGAAGTGACCGGCGATAACGCGACGATGCGCAGCTACACCTCCGAAGTCTACGACCAGAACGGCACCACGATGCGCGATCGTGGCGTCTACGAGGACACTTGCGTGAAGATCGACGGCCAGTGGCTGTTCAAGAGCCGCTCGTTCCGCAACATCCACCGCCAGCACGCCCCGAAGGGCTGCTGACCGGCAGCGCGGTTCAGGAGGCGTGGAACCACGCCTTCCTCAAACCTAGCGCGAGATTGACCAGCGCGATCAGCACCGGCACTTCGACCAGCGGACCGATCACGGCGGCGAACGCCACGGGCGAGGCGAGGCCGAATGCCGCAATGGCGACAGCTATCGCCAGTTCGAAGTTGTTCGAGGCTGCGGTGAACGCCAGCGAGGCCGTGCGTTCATAGCCCGCGCCGATCGCTCGCCCTGCCGCAAAGGCGATCACGAACATAACCACGAAGAACACCACCAGCGGCAAGCCGACCTTCAGCGCGTCGAACGGCAGGGCAAGGATCTCGCCGCCCTTGAGGCTGAACATCGCGACGATCGTGAACAGCAACGCCGCCAGCGTCAGCGGGCTGATCGCGGGGATGAACCGCGTTTCGTACCAGTCCCGCCCGCGCGCGCCGACCAGCGCCTTGCGCACAAGGAAGCCGGCAAGGAATGGCACGCCAAGATACGTCAGCACTGCCTGCGCGATCATCGCGAAGTCGATATTCACCACATGCCCTTCGAGCCCGAACACGGGCGGCAGGAAGGTCAGGTAGAACCACGCGAAGGGCACGTAGAAAACGATCTGGAACAGCGAGTTGAACGCAACGAGGCCGGTCACGTATTCCGGGCTGCCACCGGCAAGCTGGTTCCACACCAGCACCATGGCGATGCACGGGGCGATGCCGATCAGGATCAGGCCGGTCATGTATTCGGGATTGCCGGGCAGGAACAGCGCGGCGAGCGCGAACATGAAAGCGGGCGCGACAATCCAGCACAGGCCGAACGACAGGGCCAGCACCTTGCGATCGCGGAAGACCTGTCCCAGTTCCTCGTAGCGCACCTTGGCGAGCGGCGGGAACATCATCAGGATCAGGCCTGCGGCAATGGGAATGCTCGTCGATCCGATCGACATGGCGCCCAGCGCCTGCGGAACGGCCGGCACCAGACTGCCGAGCGCAATGCCCAGCGCCATCGCCGCGAAGATCCACAGCGTCAGGTAGCGGTCGAGGAATGAGAGACGCGGCCTCTCGAAGGCTTCGGCAGCAATCGTGGCCATCAGGCGGCTCCTTCCATCTGCCCGATGCGGGCAAGTTCGCGGACCAGTTCGGCGCGATCCATCGTTTCGAACGGCAGGGCAAGAAACGCGGCGACGCGCAGTTCCAGCCAGGCCCAGGTCTGCTCGAATGCGGCATCGACCGCAGCGTCGTCGCCTTCGACATCGGCAGGATCAGGCAGCCCCCAATGCGCCTTGAGCGGCGCTCCCATGAACACCGGGCAGGCTTCTCCCGCAGCGTTGCCGCAAACCGTGATGGCCAGGTCGATCGGAGGGGCGGACGGCCCGGTAAACTCGTTCCAGCTCTTCGAGCGGAAAGGCGCGGTATCGATGCCCTTGCGCGCCAGCAGCCGGAGCGCACCGGGATGCGGAACGCCCTTGGGCTTGCTGCCCGCACTGTAGGAGACAATCCGCCCCGCGCCCATCAGCCCCAGAATTGCTTCCCCCAGGATCGAGCGGGCGGAATTGCCGGTACACAGGATCAGCACCGAGAAAGGCCGGTCTTCCATCAGCAGCACCCCGATTTTGCTGGCGGCGCCGCAACCTTCGGAGCGCAACAGGCCGTGGCCGACGCATTGGCAGACGCGAGCGGTGCAAGGTCCGGACTGTCGCCGTAGACCGTGCTTTCACCCTGGGTCAGGAAAGCCTCCCACACCACGCCATCGGGATCGGCGATCCAGCTCTTTTCCGACTTGGCGTAGCAGCAGGTTGTCGCCCCTTCCTCGATCACCGGGCCGCGGGCATTGGCAAGCCTGCCATAGACCTCAGCCAGTTCAGCGACATCTTCCACCTGCAGGCCGACATGCTCGATGCCTTTGGTCGCGCCGTCCTTCTGCGAGATCGCGAAGTTGATGCGCGGATCTTCGAGCATCCATTTGGCATAGTCGGCCTTCACCACAGTCGGCTCAGCCGCGAACAGCCCCGAATAGAAGGCAATCGAGGCATCGAGATCGGCAACGCCGACGTGGACATGGAAACGCTTCATGCGACGTCCCTTTCGGTTGTGCTGGCAGGTTTGCAGTCGATGGCGGGCACGCAAGCCGCCCCGCCACAGCAATTCTCGGTCAGGAAGCCCATCACCATCGCCATTGCCGCGTAGTCAGCCGCATAGAGGATCGAGCGGCCATTGCGGCGCTGGCTGACAAGGCCGGCATTTGCCAGCTGGGCGATATGGAAGCTGAGCGAGGATGGCGCGATGTCGAGCGCCTCAGCCAAGGCGCCAGCGGCAAGACCCTCTGGTCCGGCCTGTACCAGAAGCCGGAAGGCAGCAAGCCGATGCTCCTGCGCCAGCGCGCCGAGTGCGCGAACAACCGATGCAGACTGCACGTTTATCCTCCATGATTCTATATTTCAAGAATAGTTGAATTGATAGATACCGCAAGCCCCAATGCAAGAAGGGCGGAGCCGCGGCCCCGCCCTTCAATTACTCATGCCGGCATCAAGCTCAGAAGCGCTTGATCACCGAGACCTGCACGGTGCGCGGCAGGTTGCCGAAGCCGAGCTGGTCGGCGCGAACGCCTGCAGCCGTTCCGGTGCCGCCACCGGTCGAAGGACCATCGACCACGCCGCTGACGAAGAAGCGGTTGGTCAGGTTCTTGCCGATCACCGCGATCTGCCAGTTGTCGTCCTCGGCGCCGAAGCGGATGCCCGCATCGAGGGTGGCATACTTGCCCTGGCGCGAGAACGGATTGCCGAAGCCCGAAGCGAGGTAGCTCGACGAGTAGCGCGTATCGACATTGATGCCGAGCTTCATGCCTTCGCCCGCCGCCGCCTCGTAGCCCACGCCGAACGCACCGGTCCATTCCGGCGCAACCGACAGCGGTGCCCCGTTCAGGTTCTGACGCGCGTCCAGCCCGCCGATCAACGTGCAGCCCTGTGCCGGGGTCTGGCCGGCATAGCACGGTGCCGAGGGGAAGTTGGTGTAGCGCGCCTTGGTGTAGTTGATCGAGCCGTGGAGGTTCAGACCATCGATGCTGCGCGGCGCATATTCGAACTCGAACTCGACGCCCTTGGTCCGCGCATCGGCCGTCAGCGTCTGGAAGGCGAAGATCGGCGAGTTGAAGAAGTCCACCTGAAGATCGTTGTAGGCATAGGTGAACGCCACCAGGTTCAGGCGCAGCTGGTTGTCGGCCAGCGTCGTCTTGATCCCGGCTTCGAAGCCGCGCGCCTTCTCAGGATTGAAGGTCAGATCGGCCAGCGGATCAGTCGAGAACTTCGAGTTGATGCCGCCGTTCGAGAACCCACCCGATTTGTAGGCCGTCTTGTAGGCGCCATAGACGAGGATACCCTGCTGCGGCTTCCACGTCAGCGTCACTTCCGGCGACCAGTCGTCGAAGACCTGACGGGCGTTCACTTCACCCAGACCGTCCGGATCGCTCCGGTCGCGGAAGATGCCCTGCACGCCAAGGTTGTTGTAGGGCTGCGTGAAGAAGCTGTCCTTGGTCTCGTGCGTATAGCGAACGCCACCCGCCAGTTCGAGCGTGTCGATCAGCTTCCAGTTGACCTGACCGAACAGTGCTGCGGTCTCGCCATCGGTGAAGCTGGTCTTCGACGAGGCGACGAAGCGGTTGGCCGCTGAAGCCGTGTCGTCGCGGAGCCCCGCGAACATCACGTACTGGGCAAAGTCACGCTTGGTCTTCTGGTAGAGACCGCCAACCATCAGGTTGATCGGGCCGTCAAACGAGGTCTGCGCGCGCAGTTCCTGGCTGAACGCCTTCCACGTGCTGTTCTCGGTCGCCCAGGTGCCGTTGTTGCTGCTCTGGAAGTCGCAGGCGCAGGTCCAGCGGTTGTTGTTGGTGTTGTAGTTGGTCACCGAGCTGATCGTGACGTTGTCCAGCTCATAGCTGACCGCGCCGTTGATCGCCCACGAGCGATAGCGGTTGTACAGCTCGCCGTTTTCCTTCGCGAAGGGGAAGTTCTTGGCGATGTCGGCCGGCATGTTGTTCTGATGCGTCACGAAATCCGTGCCGCACTGGTAGCCGGTCAGCTGGCTGACGCCGCTGGCGAGGCCGCAGTTGTAGGCAACATAGTTCCACGAGGAATTGTTGACCTGGTTGTAGTTGTACGAACCCTTGAGCGTCATGGTCAGACGATCGGTCGGGGTGTACTTCAGGGTGACGCGGCCGAGGAACTCGTCCTCGCCGGGTGCGCGCGATGCAGCAGGCTTGGCCACCGAACCCAGCGGATTGCCGCTGCCACCGGTCAGCAGGTTGCGGATGTCGACGGTGGTGTAAGTGCGGTCGACCGAGACGTTGCGATAGAAGCCGCCGTCCATGATCGAACCGCGCGCGGCAAAGCGCACGCCCAGCGTGTCGGTCAGCGGGATCGAGGCGATCAGCTCACCCTGGTACTGGCGCGAACGGAACTCGTAGCCGGCGCGGGCGATGAATTCGCGGTCCTGGCCCGGGTCGTTGGTGGTCAGGCTGATCACGCCGGCAGTGGCGTTCTTGCCGAAGAACAGGGCCTGCGGACCCTTGAGCACTTCGACACGCTTGAGGTCGAAGAAGCCTTCCTGAATGATGCGGCCCTGACCGTAGTAGGCACCGTCAACGACAACGGCGACCGACTGCTCGATGCCGATCGAGGTCGACGACGAACCGATGCCGCGCATGGTCAGCTGTGCGCCCGAACCGTTCGAGGCGCGGCCGACGCTGAGGTTCGGCGTGGCAGCCGCGATCTTCTCGATCGAGGTGATGTCGCGCTGCTGGATGGTCTTTTCGGAAATCGCGGTCACGGCGACCGGCACGGTCTGCACCGATTCCTCACGCTTGCGCGCAGTGACGATGATTTCCTCGAGGCCGCCGCCGTTGCTGGCGCCGTCCTGCGCCGCGTCCTGAGCCATGGCCGGAGCGGCCGCGCCGAACGCGCAGGTCGCCAGAAATAGTCCCTTAAGGGTACGCATGTCGTATCCTCCCTTTGTGCTTGTACAAGCTCGCGCGCTTACGCCTGCCACGGCGAAACAGCGCCTCGCCAATGCGTTAGCCTCACCCTTTGGCTAGGTGCCGCAATGCCGTTGCGTCGGCACCTCTGCGCAGGAGAGGAATTGCCATGACCGACAACCGCTTTTGGCGTCTGGACCGCCACCCCGAGGGCTCGGACTTCGAGAGTGCCCTGAGCCTCCAGAACGAGGATCTTGCACCACTGGCCAAGGGCGAGGTGCGCGTCAAGGTCGGCTGGCTGTCGATGGATGCCGGCACGCGCATGTGGATGAGCCCGCGCACCGACGGCTATCAGCCGCCGCTGCCGCTCGGCTCCAAGATGTCAGGTCTGGTGCTCGGTCAGGTCAGCGAAACGCGCGATCCCGCTTTCCCGGTCGGCGCGCTGGTGCGCGGTTTCGGGCAGTGGGCCGATTACGCCACGATAGCCCCCGCACTGGCAGGCCTCGAAATCGTCGACCAAACGCTCGACGACATCCGCCACCACTTCGGCGCGCTCGGCATGAATGCCTGGACCGCCTTTGTTGGTGTCAAGGAAGTGGCGGCGATCAAGCCCGGCGAATGGCTAGTCGTATCCGCTGCCGCCGGTGCCACGGGATCGATGGCCTGCCAGGTCGGGCGCAACCTTGGCGCGAAAGTCGTCGGCATTGCCGGAGGCCGCGAAAAGTGCCGTTACCTCACCGAACAGCTCGGCGTGGATGTGGCCATCGACTACAAGAACGAGGACGTCGCCGCACGCCTCGCTGCCATCGAGGGCGGCGTCCATGCCTATTTCGACAACGTCGGCGGTCCATTGCTCGATGCCGTCCTGCCAAACATGGCGCACTATGGCCGGGTCGCGGTCTGTGGCATGGTCGCCGCCTATGACCACGATGCGCCCCTGCCCGGCCCGGCCCGCTTCGACCAGGTGCTGATGCGCCGTCTCAGGATCGAGGGTTTCTTCATCCCCGATTTCCTCCATCGCGGTGCAGAGTTCCTGCCGACTTTGCGGGCGTGGGTCGATGCAGGCAAGCTGACGGTCAACCTCGACGAGACGCAAGGGCTCGAAAACACGCTTGTCGCCTATGACCGAATGCTTTCTGGCAAGACCATCGGCAAAGTCATCGTGAAGGTCGTCTGATGCCGATCATCAACCACCGCGCCCCGCTCCAGTGCCTTGTCGCCGTGCGCGGGCATCCGTTCGACCGGACCGCATTCGATGCGCTGTTCCAGTCGATGGAGGGCATTTCCGCGACGATGGTCGATCAGCCCGCCGCCGCGCTGCTGATGAACCCGGCAAGCATGCGCGAATTCGATGCGCTGGTGCTCTACGACATGCCCGGCCTCGATTTCGAGGCGCCCGAGAATGCCCCACTCTACCGCGAGCCTGCGCCCGAGCTGCAGGCCGGATTTCGCGCCCTGCTCGAACAGGGCAAGGGCGTGGTCGCGCTGCATCATGCGCTTGCGGGGTGGCCAACCTGGGACGAGTATCACGAATGGCTGGGTGGCCAGTTCTTCTACCACCCTGGCACCTGGCGGGGCCAGCCGGTGCTCGACAGCGGCTATTGCCACGAGGTTACCCATGACGTCACCGTGGTAGCTGACCACCCGGTTACAGCAGGCCTGCCGACAAGCTTCACGCTCACCGACGAGGTCTATCTTGGTCAGGTGCTGGAACAGGGCTGCACCCCGCTACTCCGCTCAAGCGCCAGCTATGATCGCGACTATTTCTGGTCGGCAGACCTTGCCGTGAAGGGCGAGATGTTCAGCCGCGAAGGCTGGAACCACCCCCCCGGCTCGAACCTTGTCGGCTGGGCAAGACAGGCACTGAACAGCCGTCTCGTCTATCTCCAGCCCGGCGATGGGCCTTCGGCTTACGACAATCCGCACTACCGCCGTCTGGTCGAGAACGCGATCCGCTGGGTAGCTTAAGCATAAGCTGTTGTCCCCGCGCCGGCGGGGACCTCGGTGTTGTTACGGGACTTCGGCCTAAACCGACTGATGCCCCGCCTGCGCGGGGGCACAATTGCCCGCAGTTCTCCTCTCCCGCACGCGGGAGGGGCCAGGGGTGGGCGTCCCCACCCCTGGCCCCTCCCCTGCAAATCAAAGCGCCGTCATCCCCCCGTCGACCACCAGTTCGGTGCCGGTGACATAGCGGCTCTCGTCCGAGGCAAGGAACAGGTTCATGTTCGCAATGTCGAGCGGCGCGCCCATGTAGCCCATCGGCACCAGCGCCAGCGTCGCGTCATAGTTCGCCGCGTTGTCTTCTTGCGCCACGCCCTGGATGTTGGTCAGGATCATGCCGGGATGCACAGAATTGACGCGGATGCCGTCCTTGGCCGTCTCGACCGCGATGGTCTTGGAGAACAGGCGGACCCCGCCCTTGGCTGCGGCATAGGCCCCACAAGCCGGAACACCGATCAGGCCGGCTACCGAGGAAATGTTGATGATCGAACCCTTGGTCCCGGTCTTGCGCATCAGCATCACCGCGCGCTTGGTGCCCTGGAACACGCTGTCGAGATTGACCGAGTTCTGCAGCGCCCAGTCGGCCGAGGTCATTTCCTCAATCGGGCGCAGCACAGCAATGCCGGCGTTGTTCACGCAGACGTCGAGCTTGCCGTCTTCGGCCTCGATCGCGGCGAAGACTTCGTCCCACTGTGCCTCGCTGGTAACGTCATGGAGCATCGCCCGCGCCTGTCCGCCCGCAGCGCGGATGCCCTCAGCAACCTTCTCGGCCCCGGCAAGGTCACGGTCGGTCAGCCACACCTTGGCACCTTCCTCGGCAAAGCGCTGTGCGGTCGCGCTGCCAAGACCCGGCACCGAAGCGCTGCCCGTGATAAGTGCAATCTTCCCTGAAAGACGGCCCATTCGAAACTCTCCCAATAAAAAACCGGGAGGGCAGTAAGGAACGTCGCCGAAGCGACCCTCCCCCGCCCCCCCGGCAAGGTGGATCAGGTTATGTCTGCTGGCTTCAGAACTTGAAGCCGGCGGTCACGCCATAAGTACGCGGTTCCAGCGCCATGCCGAACGACCAGAGCCCGGCCACGGTGAACGCGTGAGTCGTGGTCTTCTCGTTGAGCAGGTTGCGGGTGAATACGCGCAAGTAGGCCTTGGTGTCCTTAAGATCGAAATTGAAGGTCATCGACGCATCGACCAGATCCTGCGTGGTCGATCGCACCCGCGGATCATTGCCGTTCACCGTGATCAGCGTGGCCTGGCCCGAACCGTTCAGCGTCGGCGTCAGCGAAGCTGCCGAAAGCTGCTGGTCGTAGGGCGAGATGTGGCGCCAGCCGACGTTGGTGGTGATGTCGCCAAAGCCAGTCGGCTGGACATATTCCGCACCCAGCGATGCAGTGAAGTCGGGCGCATAGATGAGGCGGTTGGCATTGTAGTTGAACGGCACCAGACCTGCACCGCAGGCATTGGTCGCAACCGGACCACCGGCATAGGCGCCGCAGGTGACGAAGTTGCGGAAGTGCGAGTCCATGATCGCGATCGAGCCGGTGAACTTCAGGTTGTCGGTCACGCGCAGCGTACCGTCGGCCTCAATACCCTTGATCAGCGCGCCGCCCGGAACGTTGCCAGTGATCGTCTGGTTGCCCGTCGGACCGCCCGGAACGGTCAGGTTCTGTTGCATGTCCTTGTAGTCCGACACGAAGCCGGCAAGGTTGATCTCAAGCTTGCGATCAAGCGCCGACAGCTTCACGCCCACTTCGTAGGCATCGACCGTTTCAGGCTGGAACGGCGTGCTGGCGGTGGCGGCGGTGGCAGCGCGCGGGCTGAAGCCGCCCGAACGGTAGCCGCGCGACCACGAGGCATAAACCATCAGGTCCTGATTGGGACGCCAGTCGATGCCGACCTTCGGCGTGAACTTGTTGAAGCTCGCCTTGCCCTTGCCGACCAGTGCGATCTTGGTGAGATCGATGTTGTCGGGATCGAGCAGCGTGTTGGCGGCAAAGCCGTTGCTCAGCTCCTTCTTGTCGTGGCTGTAGCGACCGCCAAACGACAGGCGGAAGTTCTCGGCAAAGGCCCAGTTGAAGTCGCCGAACACGGCGTAGCTCTCAGTCTTGCCTTCAACACGCTGGGCATTACGGTCAAACAGCGTCGGCGGAGTGTTGGGGCTGAAGCCGAACACGCGCGACCACTGCGTCAGGTCGTACTCCGACTTGAAATAGAAGCCGCCCACGACATAGTCGAAGCCTTCGAACAGGTTGCCGGCTGCACGCAGCTCCTGGCTCCACTGCTCGTAGTGCTGGCGACGGTCGACATAGTACAGGTCGGTCGACGAACCGTCGAAGTCCTGCGTCTGAGCCTCGGTGCTCTTGCGCCAGCCAGTAATCGAGGTGAGCTTCACGCCGCCTGCGTCATAGTTCATTTCAAGCGTCGCTTCAGGCGCTTTGTAATTGCTCGAAGCAGCATCACCGAAGGTGGTGTACAGATCGGTCGTGGTGTTGCGGTTGCATTCGCGCGCCGCAATGAAGCCGCAGAACACTTCACTGCTGTTGGTGATGTTGCTGACGACCGGGTCGAAAACCTGGTCCACCTGCGCTACGGTCAGCTGCGCATCAAAGCCCGAACCAGTGGGCTTGAACAGCAGGCTGGCACCGTAGTTCTCGCCGTTGCTCCAACCCGCGCTGACATTGCGGGTGAGGTTCTTGTAGAAGCCGTCGGTCTCGTTGTGGAAGTACCAGGCCTTGACGCCCCAGCTCTCTTCGTTGCCGTAGTTGGCAATAACCTTGGTCGAGAAGGTTGCGAACTTGCCGTAGGTCACTTCGGCCTTGAGGCCGGGCTTCATCGTCGGCTTGGAACGCTGGATGTTGATCACGCCGCCGATCGTGTTCGCGCCGAACAGCGTGCCCTGCGGACCGCGCAGCACTTCGAGCTGGGCGATGTCGAACGCGTCCTGCAGCTGGCCGGTGTTGGTGCCGATCACCACGCCGTCGACGAGCACGCCCACGGTCGGGGTCTGCGACTTCTCGATGTCGGCATAAGTCAGGCCGCGGATCGAGATGTTGGCGGCCTGAGCGCCCGAGTTCTGCTGGGTGATAAGCAGGCCCGGAGCCGCGCCCTGCAGATCGCCGATGTTCACGGCAGCCTTGCTTTCGAGGAAGGCGGTGTTGACCGCGGTGATGGCGACCGGGGTGCTCTGCAGCGTTTCCGAACGGCGGCGGGCGGTCACGATGATCGCGCCGGTATCGCCTTCGTCGGCAGCCTGGGCCGACTGGTCCGCCTGTGCGGCCTGCGGTTCATCGGCATCAGCCGCGAAAGCGGGCAGCGAGAAACCGATTGCAGTGGTGGTCAGGGCAGCAGCGATCAAACGCCGTGCGGCAGTGCATCTCATGAGTATCCTCCCTCAAGGGTGACCTCGCCCACTGGGTGGCGATGGCTCCTCGCTTTCATCCACTGCTGCGCTTCGGGAACCAACTGCGACTTGTTACAGGTGCCTCTGCCGGTGCATGTTCCATGTTTGCCGTAACGTTCGCACAAGAATCCGGGAGAGATCGAGTATGACCGTCAACCGCCGCTTCCTGCTGGCACGTCGCCCTCACGGGACGCCGGTGCCGGATGATTTTTCCCTTGTGGAAGAAGCAGTTCCCGCCGCCCCCGAAGGCGGCTTCGTCGTGCGCAACTGCTATGCCTCACTCGATCCGGCCCAGCGCGGCTGGATGGACGATGCGCCGAGCTACATGCCGCCAATCCCCTTGGGCGATCCGGTGCGCGCCACCACGATCGGCGTGATCGCGGAATCGAAATCGACCGATTTCGCGGTGGGCGACTGGGTTCTCGGCATGAATGGGCTTGAGGACTACTCGGTCAACGGTATCGGCGGATTCACCATGAAGGTTGATACAGCCCTCGTCGATTCGCCATCGCGGTTCCTCTCTGCCATGGGTGCGGTGGGCCTTACTGCCTACTTCGGCCTGATCGATGTCGCCAAGCCCCAGCCCGGCGAAACCCTGCTTGTCTCTGGCGCTGCCGGTGCCGTCGGCTCGGCGGTGGGCCAGATCGGCAAGATCCTCGGCTGCCGCGTCATCGGCATTGCCGGCGGTGCGAAAAAGTGCCGCCGCCTGATCGAGGACTACGGCTTCGATGTTGCCATCGACTACAAGAACAAATCGGTCGACCAGCTCGCCGCTGAAATCCGCGCCGCCGCGCCTGACGGTGCCGATGTGGTGTTCGAGAACGTCGGCGGCGACGTGTTCGATGCCGAATTGCTCAACCTTGCCAAGCATGCCCGCATCGTGTTGTGCGGCCTCATCAGCGAGTACAACTCGCCCACCAAGATCGGCGCGCGCAACCTGTGGTCGATCCTCACCAACCAGGCCACGCTCTTTGGCTACCTGATCATGGACTACGCCCCTCGCTTCCCCGAAGGCGGTGCGGTCATGGCACAGTGGATGGCGGAAGGCCGCCTGCGCATCGACGAGGACGTGCAGGTCGGGCTCGAGAACGCCTACGATGCCTTCATGCGCCTGTTCTCTGGCGCGAACACCGGCAAGCTGGTGCTGAAGATCGCCGATGGCCTCTGACCGGCTTGCTGGCCGCAAGGCGATCGTCACCGGGGCGGCTTCGGGCATCGGAGCCGCCACTGCCGTACGTTTGCGGGCAGACGGAGCACAAGTATTCACCGCAGACCTGCAAGGCGATGTCGATTTCACCGGCGATCTCACCTCGCCCGACGCGAACGCCCGTCTGGTCGAACAGGCCGTAGCGGCGATGGGCGGGCTGGATACCGTGGTCCCCTGCGCCGGAATCAGCGCCTTCCACCCGCTCGAAGGGCATGACGATGCCTACTTCCTGCGCGTGCTGGAAGTGAACCTCATCGCCGTGTTCCGCCTCGTCCGCGATGCCACACCCCACCTGAAGGCAGCAGGCAATGGCCGCATCGTCACCATCGGCTCGACCACCTCGAGCCACGGCGACGAAGGCCTCTCTGCCTATTCCGCGTCCAAGCACGCCGTCGTCGGCTTCACCAAATCGGTCGCGGCAGAGCTCGGGCCGTTCGGCGTCACCGTCAACTGCGTCCAGCCCGGCGCCATCGCCACGCCGATGACTGCGCCTGCCTTCACCCAGATGCCCGAATTCCGCACCTTCTGGGAGAACAAGGCCCCCTTGCGCCGCCTCGGCCAGCCCGAGGACATCGCCGACGTGATCGCCTTCCTGTGCAGCGACGACGCCCGTTTCATGTCCGGCCACGGCGTCTGGGTCGATGGCGGCGCGATGGTGCGGCATTGAGCGCGCCGCCGGAAATCCACCTCCTTCTGTACCGGAAGCCGGAGCAGACGGCCGAAGCCTTTGCCGCGGCAATGCGGGCCGCGCTCCCACCGGGCGCGACGCTGGCCCTTGCGCTGCCGGACGACGCCTTGCCATCGCTTGCCCATGCGGCAGACCGGTCCCCCGAAGTGCCGGACGCGCTGGTCCTGCTACCCGATGGCGCTGACGCTGCCGCGCTCGTTGCGGCAAGCGATGCATCGCGCGCCTGCACCGTTGCCGCAGTGCGCCACGCCATCCTGCTGGGCCGCGATGCAATCCGCCTGTTCTTCGGCCTGCGCCGCCTGCCCCAGCTGAGCCAGCCCGCCTTTCACGACTATTGGCTGAACCGCCACGCGATGATCGGCCGCCGCCTGATCCCGCCCTACAGCTACCACCAGCTCCATGCGGACTCTGTAGCCACCGATGCGGCCTCGACGGCCACGGCCATCCCCCCGATTGATCTCGACGGCATTGTCGAAGTGCATTTCCCGGACATTGACGCCTTCGTGCGGCAGCTGTCCCGCAAGGAAGTGGCGGAAGAGGCCCTGGAGGACGAGCGCAACTTCATCGACCATTCGCGCTCGTTCTTCTGGGCTTTCGCGGAGGATGGCGCCGAGGATAACGTCTAGCGCCCCTCCCGTCCCAAGCGGTAGAGCAACTGGGCCCGGCTGATGCCGAGCATGGCTGCGGCGCGCGTCTTGTTCCCGCCAGCCTTGTCCATGGCACGGGCGATCATCCCTCGCTCGGTCGTCTCGAGGTCCAGTCCGGCATCGACCAGCTCTCCGGCCATGTCCTCGGCGCCCTCACCCGCACGCAGATCGCCGTCCACCACGCGAAAGGCAGCGGGACCCAGCAATTCGCCGCCGCTGAACAGGTGATGCAGGCGCAGCGGCTCGCCATCGCGGGCCATGATGACACCGCGCTCGATCACGTTCTCGAGCTCGCGGATGTTGCCCGGCCAGTCATAGCCGAGCATCGCCGCCACCGCGCTTTCCTCGAACCCGGTCACCTCCCTGCCGTGGCGCTTGCCGTAGAGCGCCAGGAAATGTTCCATCAGCAACGGCAGGTCGGCCCGCCGCTCTCGCAGGGGCGGGATGCGAATCGGGAAGACGTTGAGGCGATAGAACAGGTCGGCCCGAAAGGTCCCCGCCTGAACCGCCGCGCGCAGATCGACATTAGTCGCGGCAACCAGCCGCACATCGGACTTGTGCACCCTCGTGCCGCCAACGCGCTCGTACTCTCCCTCCTGGATCGCGCGCAGCAGCTTGCCTTGCGCGGCCAGCGACAGCGTGGCGATCTCGTCAAGGAACAGCGTTCCGCCCCTGGCCCGCTCGAACCGTCCGGGCCGTGATGCATTGGCGCCGGTAAACGCGCCCTTCTCCACCCCGAACAGCTCGGCCTCCAGCAGGCTTTCGGGAATCGCCGCGCAGTTCACCCCGATGAACGGTCCCTGTGCCCGCCGCCCCATCGCGTGCAGGTTGCGTGCGAAGATCTCCTTGCCGACGCCGCTCTCGCCCGAGAACAGCACCACCGCGTCGGTGTCGGCCACGTGTCCCAGCATGTCGAAGGCCACGTTGAACCCCGCCGATGCGCCGACGATCCGCCGGCCATCGCCGTGGCCTGCATGCTTGCCCGAAGTGGGCGCGATCTCGTTCAACTGCGCCCCGCGCATGAAGCGCAAGTCGCCCTCGTCGTCACGCCATTCCTCGGCAGGACGGCCGACGATCCGGCAATGCTCGTGCCCCATCGCCACGCACTCGATCTCGCGGAACAGGATCGGTCGGCCGAGGAATACGCTGGCATAGCCGCTGGCATAGCCGATCTGCGACCACCCAGCCGGATAGGCCCCGCGCCCGAACAGTTCGAGATGCGCGCCGCATTCGGTCGAACCGCGCCAGATGTATTCGGCTGCGAATGCCCCGGTTGCCGTATCCACGCTCACGTGGACCGGATCGGTGCGCACCATGCCCTCCAGCATGTGCAGTTCCGGCCCCACCGCGAACATCTCCTCGATCGTCGCGCCGGGACGCACCTTGCCGGCGATCTCGGCATCCATCGCGCCGCTGTTGTAGCCCTGCCGGGTGAACAGCCCGCGCGCTTTCTCCAGGCCCAGGGCTTCGATCACCTCATGGCGCAGCAGCCCGAAGGCGCGGGCGTGGATCATCATCATTCTGCGCCCCGCGAGCCAGATGTGGCCCTGCGCGTGATCGAAGTGAAGCTGGCTGAACAGGTCGGCGGACAAGACTGCACCCACGTCTGGCAAACGGAACTGTCTTATTTTCTACACCTTAGCGCGGAAAATGCACGAAATTCTACACTACCCGTTGCTTGCCTGTGCAGGCGCAGCCCCGTCCTCGATCTGCGCGCGCGAAACTTCTGAATATTTCTCAATGATTTGACTGTTGCGGGCGATGCACCTGCACATTCTGGCACGCCCATTGCTCTGTCTGGTGAACGGCGCCCGCACCAAATGCGGCCCGAACCGTGGGAGATATCCAGCATGCCGCCTGAAGCAATCACCGCAATTGACCGAAGGACCTTCCTGTCCGTCGGAACCGTCGCCTCGCTGGCCGCCGCCGCGCCAGTCGCCATGGCCGCCACCGGTGGTCCCGTCGCAATCGCCTCTGGCCGCGATGCGCTGCCGGCGCGCTGGACAGGGCCGGTCACCATGCTTTCCGGCGACTACGCCCGCCGCCTCGGCCAGATCCGCGAAGCGCTGCGCGGTGCGGTCGGCCGCGAGGTCGCGCTCTTTCTCGATGGCGCCGACATGGCCCTGTTCGACGCCGCCCATTTCGACCAGCGCCCGCACTTGCGCGCGGCGCTTCACCAGCCAACAGGAGCCAAGGCATGAAGCGTCGCATGTTTCCGGTGGTTGCGGCAGGCATGGCTCTCGCCGCGTCGCTGACCCTGCCGGCAGGTGCCGAACCTGCTTCCCGTACGGCCAATGCCGCCCCGTCGGGCCAGGGGAGATCGCCGCAGGAGCTCTGGGACAAGACCTGCTCGCGCTGCCACCTCACCGGGGTCGGTCCCGAACTCAGAGGCCGCCAGCTGCCGCCCGAATATGTCCGCATGATCGTGCGCAACGGCTTCCTCGCCATGCCCGCCTTCCCGCATTCCTCGATCGATGATGCCACGCTCGATGGCGTCGCCCGCCTCGTGTCCACCTCGAAGTTGCCCAAGCCGGCGGCAAAGCGCTGATCGGCAAGGAGAACCTGACATGTCCACCAAGACCAAGGCCGTACAAGCTCCGGCAGCTCCTGAAGATCCCGCCGTGCTGCCAGCCGGCGTGAGCGCTGCCGACATGCATGCCGCCATTGCCGAATTCATCGCGATCCTCGGACCGGGCAACGTGATGACCGATGCCGATCACATCGCGCCCTATACCAAGGTGATGATCGCCGAGAGCGAGGACCTGCACCGTCCTTCGGCCATCCTCTATGCCCGCGAGGTCAGCGAGATCCAGCAGATCCTCAAGGTCTGCAACAAGTACAAGGTGCCGGTCTGGACGATCTCGACCGGACGCAATTTCGGCTACGGTTCCGCCGCGCCGCAGAGCGCTGGCCAGGTCGTGCTCGACCTCAGGCACATGAACCGCATTCTCGAAGTCGATCCGGTGCTGTGCACGGCGCTGGTAGAACCGGGCGTGACCTACCAGCAGCTCAAGGACTACCTCGAGGAGCACGACATCCCGCTGTGGCTGTCCTGCCCCGCCCCCTCCGCCATCGCCGGGCCGCTCGGCAATACCGTCGATCGCGGCGTGGGCTACACGCCCTATGGCGAGCATTTCATGATGCAGTGCGGGATGGAAGTCGTGCTTGCGAATGGCGACGTGCTGCGCACTGGCATGGGCGGGGTTGAAGGAACCAGCGCCTGGCAGGTGTTCAAGTGGGGTTACGGGCCCTACCTCGACGGCATATTCACCCAGTCCAACTATGGCATCGTGACCAAGATGGGCATGTGGTTGATGCCCAAGCCCCCGGTCTACAAGCCCTTCTGCATCCGTTACGAGAACGACGAGGACATCCACGACATCGTCGAGACGCTGCGCCCCTTGCGCATCGCCAACGTGATTCCGAACGCGATGGTCTTCGCCAACGTGATGTGGGAAGCCGCCGCCCTGATGCCGCGTAGCAAGTACTACGACGGCACCGGCGTCACGCCCGACAGCGTGCTGGAAGAGATCAAGGCCAAGGAAGGCCTCGGCGCGTGGAACGTCTACGCCGCGCTCTATGGCACCAAGGAGCAGGTCGAGGTCAACTGGCAGATCATCGCGGGCGCGGTGAAGGCGAGCGGCAAGGGCCGTCTCATCACCGAGGAGGAGGCTGCCGGCACCCAGCCGTTCGACTATCGCGCCAAACTGATGCGCGGCGACATGACCCTGCAGGAGTTCGGCCTCTATCGCTGGCGCGGTGGCGGCGGTTCGATGTGGTTCGCCCCGGTCACGGCCGCCAAAGGCAGCGAAACGGTCGAGCAGACCCGCCTCGCCAAGGAGATTCTCGGGGAGTACGGCCTCGATTACGTTGCCGAATACATCGTCGGCATGCGCGACATGCACCACGTGATCG
>JBKBUD010000032.1:0-24373 GCA_046290865.1 Novosphingobium sp.
GCATCTGGTTTGGGACCAGAGGGTCGTAGGTTCGAATCCTATCTCCCCGACCATTTTTCTTAATATTTACAGTTATTTATGGAGAGACGCAGGCCACTCGTGCGTCTGGGTTCCACCACCCATAAGCTCATCCTAAGCTGTCACGTGGCAACCGCGTCGTCGTCTTCCATAGCCTTACCGGTGCCGAACCGGCGGCTCAAACTGCGATAGGCACCACTAACGGCGTCACGTCACCCGTCTGCCGCAAGGCTCAGGCTTTCAGGCTCAAGAGCCTTCTTTACATCGTCCGAAGTCCATTCACGAACGAGTTGCTTGTGGTTGATTGCGGCAAACCTCGGCAGTCGGCAGCCCAGCCTCCTGCTCCTTGATCATGCCGATGATCTGCTCCCCGGCAAAACGGCTCTTCCTCATTCATCTGCTCCTTCGCGGGGGGCAGACTCTACATCAAATCAAGGGAGCCAACGGGGGGAAGGTCAAGGACATGAACTCGGAATTGGTTCAGGTTCCATAATTCCAGCCTATATCAACATAGTATCTTTATCGTTTTCTTTATTGAACGGTGCACTTAATTCCCTCCCGGCGAAAAGGGTGCCGAAGCGCACCTGAGCATGACTTACGGGGAGGTTAAGTATGATCAGCCTGAAATCCATCACTGTAGGCACAGCAAGGTTCTGCACGGTATCAACGCTGGCGCTGGCATCTGCTTCGTTCGCTCAGAGCAGCGACACTCCGCAATCACCTGACACGACATCAGCCAATGATGACGCCGCAATCGTAGTCACAGCCCGCCGCCGCGTGGAAACTCTGCTCGAAGTGCCCGTCGCAATGTCGGTCGCCACAGCAGATCAGCTCGCTCGCGATCAGATCTACACGCTCACCGATCTGCAGCGTATTACGCCAGCACTGGAAGTGAGCCAAACTTCGGGCGGCGAAAACAATGGCGGCGCGCGCCTGCGCGGCCTTGGCACAGCCGTGTTCAATTCGTCGGTGACGCCTTCGGTGGCCTTCGTGGTCGATGATGTACCGCAGGGCAACCTCGCGTTCCCGCAGTTGTTCGACATGGGCCAGGTCGAAGTGCTTCGCGGTCCACAGGGCACGCTGTTCGGCCAGTCAGCTTCAGCCGGCGTGGTCAATGTCCGCTCGGTTGCGCCCAGCTTCGACGGCTATAGCGCGCAATTCGGCGTCGATTTTGCCGACAAGGGCACTGCCGGTGCAGAATACGGCCTTTTGGTGCTGCGCGGTGCGATCAATGCGCCGCTTTCCGACAAAATAGCGGTGCGCATTGCCAGCCAGCTGCGCCAAGAAAAAGGGCTGCAGCGCAACGTGAAGCTCGGCAACGATTCGAACATCCGCGATGTCGGCGTGCGCGGGCGCATTCTCGCCAAGCCGACCGAGACGCTGACGATAAACCTCACGGCCGAATACAACAACAATCGCAGCCGTGGCACGAACTTCTTCACGCTCGCCATCGCGCCAACGGGGCGGGCCAACAGCACGGCATCCAACAATGCCTTCACCAGCCCGACAGGCAACTGCCGCATGGTCATCAGCGCAAGGGCAGAAGAATACTGTTCCGAGCTGGAACCTGAGCAGAGCAGCGAAGTGCTGAGCCTGTCGGGCATGCTTGATCTTGAACTCGGCGATGTCACGCTTACCTCGATCACGTCCTACCGCAAGCTGGACCGCGAAGTCATTCGGCAAGATTACACCCGGCTTGCAGGCGCGGCATCTGCCCGTGATGAAAATCTGCTGCGGAAGGTCAACCAGTTCACACAGGAAATACGCGCCAATTACAAAGGTAGCGGCTTCGATGTGATCGGCGGCGTGTTCTATGCCAGATACAATTACGATCAGCTGCCGCTGGGTGGCACCTTCGGCGCGCGCGCACCTGGGGATCGTGTCGGCTTCAGCATCTGCAATGCCGGCGGCACCTTCTGCATCCCCGGCGCTGGCGGTCCCACATTCACCCGTGAGGATACGCAGAGCACGACGTATGCGGCCTTTGCCGATGTAACCGTCAACCTTTCGAACCAGATCGATCTGTTCGGCGGGCTGCGATATACCGATTTTGATACTTCGCTCGGTCTCGGCCTGAACACTGTGACGACCACCAACCGGTCATCGATCAAGGACGAAAATCTGTCGGGCCGTATCGGCCTGCGCTATCAGCCCAACCGCGATCTCAATGTCTATGCCTCCTACGCTCGCGGCTACAAGACCCCTGCGCTGGTGGTGAATGCCGATCCTAGCGTGGCGACTGTGAACCTTAAGCCAGAACTGGCTGATGCGTTCGAAGTGGGCGTCAAGTATGCGGTCACGCCGGACCTCCAGCTGGAAGCCAACGCCTATTACACCAAGACCAAGAACTTCCAGAGCCAGACGCAGCAGCTGGTCAATACCCAGCTGGTGTCAGTGGCCAACAACATTCCGTCGGTCAACTCGCGCGGCATCGAATTGAGCGCATTCGGCAAGATCAGCGAGAACCTGACCTTCAATGCGGGCTACCAGCTCAATGTGGTCAAATATCCGTCGGGCTTCCTGTCGGACGATGGTGCTGACATCGGCGGTCGGCAGCTGGTCTTCGCACCGCGTCACAAAGCCTCGCTTTCCGGCGAATTCTCGCACGGCGTCTTCTCGGATGTGCAGGCCTTCCTCAACGCCAACGTGGTTTACAAGAGTGCGACCCTGCTCGCCGCCCGCGTTGATCCGCGCTACCGCTTTCCGGCCCACGCCACCATTGGTGGCGCGATCGGCATACGCGATGACGAGAACGCATGGCGCGCCTCGATTTTCGTCCGCAACCTGACCAAGCAGCGCGAGCCGACCGCCTATCTAGCGAACTCATTCGCAGGCTCGATTGACGGTGGCATTCGCGCATGGCCTGTTGGCGGGCTGACCGCGCGGGTGGTTGGCCTGTCATTCGATACAGGCTTCTGAATTGGCCGCGAGGCGGCGTTGCGCGGCCTCGCACCAGCCATTCTGAGATTGTTCTGCGCCAACCTAAAGCTGGAGTGAGCATGGCAACGCTGATACGCAACGTCAGGATTTTCGATGGCGAGAGGCTGCTCGCAGGCGAACATGCCGTTTTGATCGAAGGGGATCGCATTGCCTCGGTCGTGCCTGCAGCTTCTCAGGTCGAAGCTGCAGGTGCGATGGTCATCGAAGGTTCTGGCCGCACGCTGATGCCCGGCATGGTCGAGGCACATGCCCATCTCACATGGGGTTCCTCGGTCGAGAAGATCTATCACCAGTTCATTCTCCCTGCAGACGAGCTGAAGGTTGCAACGTGGCGCAATGCACGTGTCCTGCTCGATCACGGCTTTACCAGCGCCTATTCAGCGGGCGCGCTCGGCGATGGCATCGAAGTGGAGCTGGCGCGCGAAATCGAAGCCGGAGCAACGCCGGGGCCGCGCCTGATCCCCTCCACGCTCGAACGTAGCCCCGAAGGCGCTGAAGGCGTGGAGACGGGCAATGTATTCAACGGGCGCGGACCCGCGGCGATGCGCAGCTTCGTGGATTACTGCAAGAAGCAAGGGATCGGCTCAATTAAACTCGTCGTCTCAGGCGAAGATGCGCTGAAGCCCGGCAGTGCCAAAGACGTGCTCTATACCGACGAGGAAATGGAAGCAGCGGGTGAGGCAGCACGCGAAGCGGGGCTTTGGATTGCCACGCATGCCTATTACCCCAAGGCCATCGACCTTGCGCTGAAGGCTGGCGCGCGCATCATCTATCACGCATCCTACGCCGATAATGCTGCGGCCGATGCGATGATCGCTGCGAGGGGCACAACCTTCTATGCGCCCTCGCCCGGCGTCTCCATTGCCGCGCTCGAAGCCACTCCACCGCCACACATCGACATGAGCCACATGAAGGCCAGCGCGGCTGAGCGGATGGAGCTGGAAGGCAAGCTGGTGCCTGCTCTCAAGGCACGCGGCATGCGCATTCTGATCGGCGGCGATTATGGCTTTCCGTTCAATCCCATCGGCCGCAATGCCCGCGACCTGCAAATCTTTGTCGACCATTTCAGCTACACGCCCACCGAAGCGCTCAACGCAGCCACCGCACTGGGCGGCGAGCTTATGGGGCTTGAGGTCGGCCGGGTAAAGCAGGGCTGGCTGGCGGATCTGCTACTGATCGATGGCGATCCGACGCAGGATGTGTCGATCCTGCAGGACAAGAACCGCATCGCGATGATCATGAAAGGCGGCGCACTGCACAAGGCGCATGTCGAGGTTGCCGCGTAATGACAACGATGTTTGACGTCGCGATCATCGGTTGCGGACCTGTGGGCGCGTTGGCCGCCAACCTGCTGGGCAGACAGGGCCTGTCGGTCGTTGTCGTGGAAAAGGAGACCGATCACTATCCGCTGCCGCGCGCCGTCCACCTTGATCACGAGATGATGCGCCTGTTCCAGAGCGCGGGCGTGATAGACCGGGTCGAGCCGGACATGGTGGCGACCGATGGCCACCTCCATGTCGGCGCCGACCACGGCGTCATCCGCTACATGGGCACCGTGGGCAAGCCGCGTCCGTTCGGCTGGGCCAACGACTATTTCTTCTACCAGCCGGAGTTCGAGGCGCATTTGCGCGCAGCTTTCGCCTGCAATGGCCGCATTGGCTTATTGCTTGGTGCCGAGTTCCTCTCGCTTTCGCAGGATGAGGATGGCGTGACGGTCACTTACGCGCAGGACGGCGCGCAGCGCAGCCTGAGTGCGCGCTGGGTTATTGGCGCCGATGGTTCACGCAGCCCGGTGCGCAAAGCGCTGGGCATCGGGCTCGAAGATCTGGATTTTGAGGAGCCGTGGCTGGTTGTCGATACCGAGGTTGACGGCCCGGTCACCTTCCCGCCGATCACTGGCCTGCCCGAAGGGGCCGATCTGCAGCGGCTGTCGGTAATGATGTGCGATCCAGTGCGGCCTGCCACCGTCGTTCCTGGCAGGGGCAATCATCGCCGCTGGGAATTCATGTTGCTTCCCCACGAAGACGATGCCGAGATGATGCGCTCGGAGAAGGTCGCTGCGCTGATCGGCGCGTGGATGAAAGACGTGCCGCACACGATCGTACGCGCAGCCACTTACCGCTTTCATGCGCTGTTGGCAGAACAGTGGCAGATCGGCCGGGTGTTCCTCGCAGGCGATGCCGCACACCAGACACCCCCGTTCTTCGGCCAAGGCATGTGCCATGGCCTGCGCGATGCCGCGAATCTTGCTTGGAAAATGGCGGCCATCGTCAATGACGGCGCGGACGAGGCAATACTTGAAACCTATCAACCCGAACGCGATCCGCACGTTCGTGGGGTTATCGGTGCAGCAGTAGCGGCAGGGCGATATATCTGCGAACTTGATCCGGCCAAAGCCGCTGCGCGCGATGCCGCGATCCGTGCGCAGTCCGCGCTAAATGCGGGCGAGACAGCGGCAGAACTGATCCCCGCGCTTTCTGCAGGGTTCATCCTAACGGGCACCCCGGCAGCCGGAACCCGCTTCATTCAGCCCGTGCTGAGCGACGGGCGCAAACTGGACGACCTGACCGGACAAGGTTGGCGTTTGTTCGTACGCAGCTCAGAGGCAGATGTCGGCATTGCGGCCGATAAACTTCCCGACCACGGCGCAGTGGCCGCATGGCTTGATACGCATAGCGTACAGGCAGTGTTGGTGCGGCCCGATCACTATGTCTTCGGCACCGGCAAAGCAGCAGACCTCGTGGCTGCGCGCGACCGGATGCTGGGACTGCGGCAGGAACAGGCAGCATGAGCCTGACCTTGAACGCTGCACAGACGATCATCACTGCCGTGCTGGCGGAGGCGCGAAGTCGCAGGGCAAAACCTATCGCCGTGATCGTCCTGGACGCAGGCGGGCAACCGGTCGCCTTTGCCCGCGAGGATGGCGCAACGATGTTCCGCCATGACATCGCCCGGGCCAAGGCGCTGGGCGCCATCGGCATGGGCGATGACACGCGCCTCATCGCCGAGCGCGCCAAGGGCAATCCGGCGTTCTTCCATAGCGTGACCGCTGTGGTCGGCGGCAATATCGCCTTCTCCCCTGGCGGCGTGCTGATCCGCGATGAGGCCAAGATAATCGGTGCCGTGGGCGTGAGCGGCGATACCGGCGATTGCGATGAGAAATGCGCATTGGCTGGCATCCGGGCTGCCGGCTTCAACCTGGAGACATCGAAGTGAAATTGCGCAGCATTGAACTTGCACTCCCTGATCCGGCAGCCGCGGCAGCGTGGATGGTGGACGTGTGGGGCCTATTCCCTGCAGAGGTACGAGGGACGACGCATTACCTGCGCGGCACTGGGACGATGCCTTATCTGGTAGCCTTCGAGCAATCGAACGAGGAATTCGTGCGTTCCACCACATTCACCTGCTCGGATGCGGAGCTTGCCGCAATTGCGCGCAAAGTGGCGGAAACTGGCTGGCCCGCTTGCATGGTGACGTCGGCCGATCCCGGCGATGGCGCAGGGCTGCTGGTGGAATTGCCCGAAGGCACGGTCCTGCGCTTTCTGGTAGGTGCATCCGAAGTGGCACCGCGCGAAAGCTTTGCCAAGGCAAGCAAGCGTGTGGCTCCCGTCAAGCTTACGCATGTGGTGTTCAATTCTGCCGATGCCGAACTTCTGGGTGACGCGGTGCAAGACGTTCTGGATTTTCGCGTATCGGACCGCACCAAAGGCATGGTCTTTGTGCGCTGCAACGATAGCCACCATTCCACCGCTTTCGCCCGTGCTGGTTATGCAAGCCTGAACCACGTGGCTTTCGAGATGGACGATCTCGACGCAGTGATGCGCGGCATCGGCTGGATGCGCGACAACGGCTTCGCGCCCGCGTGGGGTCCTGGACGACACGGGCCGGGCGACAACGTATTTGCCTATTACATCGCCCCGTTCGGCCCGGTGATTGAGTATTCGACCGCCGTGGAGAAAGTGCCCGCCGATTATCGTGTCGGTGAGCCTGAAGACTGGGCATGGCCTGAACAGCGGATTGACCAGTGGGGCGTTTCGGACAAGGACTTTGCCGCACTTCGAGCGGCAGAGGAACGTTTCCGCTTCCGCCGGGACTGGGAAGCGCAAGAACTTGCACTTTGATCGACGTGCCTTTGTTGCCGGTTCTGCCGCAGCAGCGCTAATCGGGGCACGAGGCAGCAAAGCAACAACAGTACCATCAACAAGCTTGGGGAAAGACAGGAGAATGGCCCAATACATCAGCTTCCGCCGCCCCGATGGCACCGCCAGTTTTGGTCGCCTTGATGGCGATACGGTGCACGACCTCGGCAAGCCCGGTGCCGATGCGTGGCTTCGCGACGCGTTGGGCGCTGACCTTGCGGGGCTTACAACGGCAGCCACCTTCGCCCGCAGTGAAGTGCACCTGCTGCCGGTAGTTCCCAATCCGGGCAAGATTCTATGCGTCGGCCTCAACTATGCCACGCACGTGGCCGAAACGGGGCGCGAGCAGAAGGAATATCCAGCGATTTTTACCCGCTGGGCCGACAGTTTAGTCGCCGATGGCGACCCGCTGGTGCGGCCTACCGAAAGCACGCGCTTCGATTACGAGGGCGAACTGGCGGTAATCGTCGGCAAGGCGGGTCGACGCATCCCGCGTGCAAAGGCGCAGGAGCATATCGCCGGCTATTCCGTCTTCAACGACGGATCGGTGCGCGATTGGCAGCGCCACAACATCCAGTTCACGCCAGGCAAGACCTTTCCCGGCACCGGTGCATTCGGCCCGGCGCTGATCACGCGTGATGCCGTGCCTGAGCTTGGCAGCCAGCGCGTGCAGACACGGCTGAATGGGGAACTGGTACAGGATCAGCCGATTTGCGACATGATCTGGGACGTGTCCTTCCTTATTGAATACTGCTCCACCTTCACGCCTCTGTCTCCTGGCGACGTTATTGTGACCGGCACCCCCGGTGGGGTGGGCGACAAGCGCAATCCACCGCTCTACATGAAGGCTGGCGATGTGTGTGAAGTCTCGATCGGCGTGATCGGCAGGCTCTCCAATCGCGTGATTGACGAGACCTGATGCAGGCGGCCAACGCAATAAAGGCACTGGGCCAGGAGCTTGGCCCTGAGGTGGTCGAGACCTGCCGCGCACTCTATGCGGCCGACCATTCGGCGCTTGCCGCGCGAGTGCCGGTGCTGGTGCCTGACTGCGCCTATGGCCCGCATGAACGGCATCGACTTGACCTCTACCGCACCGCACCAGCGGGCGATCTGCCGGTTGTGCTGTTTGTTCACGGCGGTGGCTTCCGCATGGGCGACAAGGCTGGCGGGGCGAATGTGGCGCGCGCGATGGCTGAGGCCGGGTTTGTGGGCGCGGCGATGAATTACCGCCTTCTACCCCATGCGCGCTGGCCTGATGGCGGCGAGGATGTGGTGGCGGCGGTGGAATGGTTGCGTGCGAATGCGGCGGTCCATGGCGGCAATCCAGCGCGGATCGCAGTGGTAGGCACTTCAGCAGGCGCGGTGCATATCGCTACTGCACTGCAATTGCGGGCTGATCTGCCAGTAGTGGGCGCAGTGCTCTTGTCCGGCCTTTATGGCTACACCTCGCTAGATGAGCGGGACGAGCCCTACTATGGCCCCGGTACGCAGTATCCTGAGCGGATGCCGCGCGCAGCCCTAACGGATCCCGCGATCCCGCTGTTCTTAGCCTGCGCACAGTTCGATCCACCGCGCTTTCAGGCCGAGTTCTTGGGCCTGATGCAGGACTTCCTGCGTCGGCAGGGGACAATGCCTACCGCCACCATCGTGCCGGGGCACAATCACTACACACTGGCGATGCACATCGGCAGCGACGACCAGCGCCTGACTAACGAGATCGCGCGCTTTGTGAGGAGCTTGTGAGCGCATTTGCCTTTGCGATCGCTCCATAGACGGCAGCGCTTGGTTTTGGTGTGCGCGCAAACGTGACCGGATCGACACTGGCGAGACCGAATTTCGGCTTGTACCCGAATATCCATTCGAAATTGTCGATCAGCGACCAGTGGCAGTAGCCAAGCACCGGGACGCCATCATCGATGGCCTGCTTCAGCCCTGCCAGCGCAGCCGGGATGAAGGCCGCTCGCACGCGATCATCATCGGTGCCGACGCCGTGTTCGGAAACCAGCACCGGCCTGCCGGTTGCCGCGTGGGCATAGCGGACTGCACCAGCCAGCGATCCCGGCCAGATTTCGGTGCCGGACCAGTTTAGCGTGCTGCCAGGAGGCGGCGCAATGCGGCCCTTGGCATCCCAGAGCGCACGTTCATAATTCTGAACGCCGATGAAATCATCGGCCTTGGCCAATTCCAGCCATTCGCCGTAAAGTTCTGCCCGCATCCGGTCGCGGATGGAATTCTGGCCGACTTCCTGATCATCAAGCATGGAAAGTGACACGCCAACGGACAGATCGGCCCGCACGGCCTTGATCGCGGCGCGGCCCGCTGCGTGGGCGGCTAGCAGCCCTTTTTGCAGACCGGGCAGATCATCAATCCCCGCTATATTGGCGCAAACGAACTTTTCAACACCCAGCCGACGTGCAGCTGTGTCGTTCGTGAGCTTCTGCATCGCCCAGACTTTTGGCGGTAGCAGCTGCTTCAGGATAGCGAGGATATTAGGTTCATTCAGCGTTATCACCGAATGGACAACATCGCCCAACGCCTGCGTAACGTGCCCGCAATAACGCGCGAACAGCGTGGTGCTTTCAGGATTGGTCCAGCCCCCTTGCGCACTGAACCAGCGCGGCGCGGCGAAATGGTTGTAGGTGACGATCGGCTTCAACCCGCGCGCCCGGCAGCCTTCGATCACCCTCAGATAGTGGCCAATCATCGCGCGGCTGAACTGGCCTTTTTCCGGTTCTATCCGCGCCCATTCGATTCCGAAGCGATAGCAATTGAGGCCGATAGCCTTGGCCAGATCGAGATCGCGTTGCCACATCAGAAAGCTGTTTGCCGCATCGCCGGAAGGCTCAGCAAATACCGTGGGATGCTGGTTCTCGATGAACCAGAGGTCTGATGCGGTGTTGTTGCCTTCAATCTGATGCGGGGCGGTGGCCGCACCCCAAAGAAAGCCATGCGGAAAGGTTGACCTGACGGGCGTACGGTTTGAATTTGCCGCTACCGTGGACGAAAGCGAAACCGCGCTGGCCATGGCGCCGGTCATAAGTGTGCGACGGTTGATCATGCATGCTCTCCCCCAAAGGCCTTTCCTCAGTCTAGGCCCTAAAGCCTTTCTTTCCTTCGGGAAAATAGCGATTCACGGGAGATAGATAGCCTAAGGCTATTCTTCAGCCAGTATCTCCAGCAATGCGCGAGCGATGATCGGCAGCTTGCCGCTGGCTAAGTAACGCACGCCAATGCTGCGTTCGAAAGTTGCCTCAGCGATGGGGATGGCGCGCAGCATGCCAAAGGCGAGGTCGGTAGCAGCCACAGTGCGCGGCAATACGGTGATGCGGTCGCTGGCACGCACGATGGCCTTGGTGGTCAGCAAGGAGTCGCAACGGATGACGTTCTGTGGAACGGGCACTCCAGCATATAGGAACAGCGCGTCCACCTGTCGTCGGAACGCACCCTGCGCTTCGGGCAGGATCCACGGAAACGCTGCAACATCGCGAAGCGAAATGGTTTCAGGCAGGGTATGGTGTGCGCGGCCGACAATCAGCGCAAATGGATCACGCGCCATAGTGACTTCGACCAGGTCGGGTGGACATTCAACGATTTCGGTCGTCATCACGGCAAGATCGAGCGCACCAGTGCGCAGCAGTTCGGCCAGTTCCGCATCGGGCCGTTCGACCACAGAAAGCGCAAACGGGCCGACCTTTTCTTCAAGCTGGGTTACAACTCTAGGCAGCAGGCTGACCAGTGCGCCGGGCGTCCCGCCAATCTTTAGTGGTCCCGCCACCGAGCGCGCGGCGTGATCAACTTCTATCGCCGCATTATCGAGCAGGTTGACCATCGCCTCTGCCCGGTCACGCAGCGCCTCGCCCTCGCGCGTCAGGGTAATGCCGTTGCGCGAACGGATGAACAGGGTGACGCCGAGGCGCTGTTCAAGCAGCGCCACGGTGTTCGACACCGAAGGCTGCGACAGGTTCAGTGCGCGGGCCGCCGCGCTGATCGACCCGGTTTCGCAAACGCGCCAGAACGTAGCTGCCGCGCGAGGATCGATCCGGTTGCGAAAAGGTGGCAGGGTCATTGTCTTTTGGCTAACCTAAACAGGTTCTGCAACTCAAGCCGCATCACTTGACTGACACTGCCTCCAATGCCACTGGCCCAGCGATGCCCGATGGCCGCAGCGGAGCATCGGCTCGATAGGTGGGCACGGTGGTAAAGGTGATCTTGCGGGCCTCAGACTGCGCCTGCCCTTGCGCATCGCCGATGAGCCGGTTGACCCACAAGTTTCCCACACGGACCCGCAGAGTATTGCGCCCACGCTTCGCTGCGTCCGTGATGTCTACGCGCCAGGGTTTGTGCCAAGCATGGCCTGCCAGCCTGCCGTTGACGGTCACTTCGGCGATCTCGCCCACCTTGCCCAGATCAAGCCACAGTGCCTGACTCTGCTTCGATGCCTTCGACAGGGTGAAGGTGGTGGAATAAGTGGCAATTCCTGAGAAGTATTTGACGCCAGGATCAACGTGCTGCTCCAGCGGGACGAGTTCAGGCAGGGTGATCGAGGCGGGCGCGCCGCGACCGGGCTGGAACGCTACGGTCCACGGGCCGTCAAGCGTGGCGATCGGTGCTGGCGCATAACTCTTCAGTGTGACCGCCTGCTGCACCGCCGGTTTGCGGAAGACGACAAATGCCGCGTCTTCGGGCAGCAGCGCCAGCGGGACAATGGTCTGTCCGCCTTCGATGCGGTAGGACAGCCGTTCTGTCTTGCCAGTTTCGGCCCGCCACAATTCGGGCTGCAGACCGGTGACGCGGAAGCGCGCCTCGCCTGAAAGTGGCGTGTTGCGGCGGTTGTTGAGGAACCAGACATCGCCATCGGAAAGCTTGCGGTGGACGAACAGGACATCGCCCGGCGCCGTGTCCGTCATCGTGAAATCGGGCGTAATGCCGGCTTGTTTCAACCCGGCATCGATGGCTTGAGTGGCGATGACCCGACCCTTGCCGGCATCCCCTGTCCACAAGGCATCGGCCAGTGCGGCAAAACGTGCGGCGTCATCAGCGTTACTTGGCGTGGCGCGGGGCATTTGCCCGATCAGCGTTGCTCCTCCGCGCACCAGTGCGGAGAGGCGCTCGAGCGTGGGCAGGGTCATTGCTTGCGATGTCCCGCCAAGGTAGATTGCGGAATAGCGGGCGCCGCCGGGAGATACGACCTCGTCTCCGTCATTGCGCAAGGCATTCAGCATCGCAGCATTCACGAAGTCCCAGGCATGGGCGGTGGGCAGGTCAGCCGGGATCTTTTCGGCATAGAGTGCCGTAACCGGCGCATCTTCACCGATGAACCACGCGACATCAGCCACGTTGCGCCCTTGCTGCAGCATGAGCGACGTGCGCGAGATGTAATCGACCCAGGGCCTCGCCAGTTCGGCCCATGCCTCATGCCTGTTGAAATACTGTCCGAAGATGGCGAGCGAAAGGCCGGGTTGCTTGTCATCCACAGGCTGGTGGACCGACGTATGGATGACCGGGCGGTTAATCCCGCTGGCGAACTCTAAATCGATCACCTTCTTGAGGTTCGATGGCGCGAAATCCCACGGCGAGTTGACCGACGTCATCGATTCCGCCGCGACGAATGGCTTTCCATAGAAGTGCGCGACAGAAGCTGCGCCTCGCATGTCACCCAGCAGCGTTGTGCGCAGCGTGCTTTCGTCGGCATAAGTCCACATTGCCGCCATCGGCACATCGGCGTAGGCGCGCATCGAAAGATCATCGCCCAGCAACGGGCGCTTATCCTCCAGCGCCTCGCCATAGACCTTCAGGCCCTGTTCGTGCGCCACTTTTGCTATGGTACCATAATGACTTTCGGCCAGAAGTTCAGCGAGGGTAGTCCGGAAATCGAAGAGAAAGCGATCGGACTGTGCGGGCGATCCTATTACCGTCCCTGCGAGCACCGGCAGCCATGGCCGCAGGGCATAGCCGCGCCGGGCGGCGAACTCTGCTTCCATCGCGCGCGTCCAGTTGGCATTGCCCACTTCGATGGAGTCAGTCAGCAGGACCCGTACGCCGCGCTTACCGATGAGTTGCGAACCCACCGCATCTCGATACATGCCGAGATAGGCTTCGACATAGCGGCGGACCGCGGCGGCGTCGTACTTGTCGACCTCAAGCCCGGTCGCCTCGGGCGGAGCGGGATGGTTGGTCTTGCCCGTCAGGGACCAGCCAAAGCGCAGGATCCGCCAGTTGCTGCCCGCAGGTGCTATCCAGTCAAGCGAGCCGTCCGGGCCGACGCGATCAGTCAGGTCGATTACACTGCCAGGCTGCACCGCGCTGGGGGTGCCATCGTCACTGGCAATGGCTTGGTAATCCAGCACGGTTTCATACCCTGCCTTCTCCTCAACCCGGTCCACCCGTGCATCAGCAAAGAGCTGGAAATCGGCGAGCGTGAGCGACGCGAGCGGACCGGTATCAAAGAAGTTTATCGCCACGGCTCCGGGGGCAGCGTTCAGCAAATCGAGATTGCCCTTCTCGCCACTTGCGGCAAGATTAAGGCGGAACTCCTGCCCGCTGGCGGCCGGGAAGCTCCTGGTGGTGGGCACGTTCCCCAGCGGCACATCGGAGACCTTGCGCCAACCCGCGCCATCGCGCACTTCCAACACCGCCTTGATCGGCACGCCGCGGAACGGCATCTTGATCCCCGGTAGAAAGAGGCGGACCGAGCGGACCATGACCGCTCGCGGGAAACGCACAATGACCGCTCCATTCAGCCCGGAATCCAACGGCACCTTGACCACGCTTTGCAAGGAAGCATCGGTGAGCGTGGCGGCATCAAGCGCAGTGCCATCAGCCAACATGTAAACTGGGCGCGGCAAGTCGGCTTCCACGACCGGTATGGCCATCACGGCCACTGCGCCCACAGCGACTGGCGTTGGGCTTTCCCGACCATTCTTGCCGGACATGTTCTCCACCAGCGGAGCGGTCTGAAACGGGCCGGTAACTTGCGGGATAGCCGGCAGGGTACCCTGTATCCGCTTACCGCCGGTCACATTCATCTCTGACCAGACCAGCTTCTTCATGCCGTCTTCAGGCCGGACCCATGGCCCACCGGTTTCCGACCAGCCCGGCGATGCCGCAATGGCAAGTTCAAGGCCAAGACGGTCAGCCTCGGTTGCAGAGAAGCGAAAGGCGTCCTTCCATTCAGTCGTCATGTATGCCAGCCGCTTGTCCACTACTTGCGGCGTGTCGAGATTGACATCGAAGTGCTGCAAGCCACCGATGCCCACCCGTTTCATCCATGCCAGGTCCTTAGCAATGCCATCCTTGCTGATGTTGCCGTTCATCCAGTGCCACCACACCCGCGGACGGGCTTCGGTTGGTGGGTCTCGGAATTGTTGTTCCAGGGTGTCGGCCGCGTCGTCGGATGGCGCCCGATGTGCCTCCTCACCAAGCGCCAGTTGTGCGAGCAGCGTACTCGCGACGAGGGCGGCGGCGACGGTCAAGCCCCGGCGGATGGTCATTTGCTCTCTCCCCTACACTTCTTGCGGCTTAGCCGTCAGACGATTCCAGCGCCCAGTCCTACGGCCTTGCGCTCCCGCGCCTTGCGGGCGCGATATTGGCTGATGCGGTATGCCTCCAGCACATCGATGGCACCGCCCGCTTCCATCCGCGCCTTGGCGAGGATCGGGGCGACGTCGATGTTGTAAGCACGGCGTAGGGCTTGAAACGCCATGATCGTGTCGTTGGATTCCTGCGCTGCGTGGAGGGCGGCGCGGTCCACAAGTTGAGCCTTAGCAAAGCACTGGGTGATCGTCTCGGCACTGGACAGCATGGATTCGATCGGATCGGTCACGTTGTGCGACTGGTCGATCATGTAGCTGGGATTGAAGCCAGCGCGCGGGTTCAGTTCGGCTTCAACTAGTTCATTGAACACCAGAAACAACTGGTGCGGGTTGATCGAGCCGCTGTCGAGATCGTCATCTCCATACTTGCTGTCGTTAAAGTGGAATCCGCCAAGTTTACCAAAACGGTGCAAGCGCGCCACGATCTGCTCTATATTGACGTTGGGCGCGTGGTGACCAAGATCAACGAGACACTTGGCTTTGGGGCCAAGTTCCTGCGCGGCAAGGATCGATGAACCCCAGTCGCTGATCACGGTGGAATAGAACGCCGGCTCGAACATCTTGTGTTCCAGAAGCATGCGCCAGTCGTCGGGCAGCGCAGCATAGATTTTCGAGGCTGCTTCGAGATAGCGGTCAAAGCTGCGCCCCAAGTCCTGCTGTCCGGGAAAGTTCGTGCCATCGCCAACCCACACGGTCAGGTCCGTTACACCAAGCTGTCGGCCGATTTCTATGCACTCGATGTTGTGGTCCACCGCCTGCTGGCGCGTGGCAGCATCCTGTGCGGCCAGCGACCCGTTCGCATAAGTGTGCGCCTGGCCCACCTGATCCTGGAAAGTGTTCGAGTTCACCGCATCGAAGCCAAGGCCTAGGCTTGCGGCTTCTTCACGCAACGCCTTGAAATCGCTGACCTTGTCCCAGGGGAAGTGCGGCGAGACGCGCGGGGTGACGCGCGAGAGCTGCTGGATGACGGCGCAGTCCTCAAGCTTCTCGTGGATGCTGGTCGGTTCACCCGGAATAGGAAACCTGGCAAAACGGGTGCCGCCGCGGCCCATGCCCCACGAAGGCACGGCAACCGAGAAGCCAATGACCTTGTTCTTGATCGCGTCGATATCGATACCGGTGCGCGCCAACTTGCGACCAAGCGCGGCGTAATCTTCCTCTAGCGCCTCGTGGTGGACTGCGTTGCGGTCCGCAATGAGGTCGGCGGAAATAGGTAGGGTCACTTGCTGTCCTTTCGCGCGAGGAAACCCTGCATGCGTAACCACGCGGTGAATTCATCGATCAGGAGAGTGGTGGTGGTGCCCGGAATGCCGAGGCCGAAGCCATGATCGCCGGTCTGGTAGCCATGGATCTCGACCGGACGCTTGGCTTCGAGATAGCTTTGCGCGATGGCGAAACCCTTGTTGGGAAACAGACTGTCATTCAGCGCGATAGCATCGAAGAAAGGCGGGGCATTCGCCGGGACTGGTTCAGGGTCTTGCGGACCATAGATATAGCCGACGAAGGCCGGACGGACGGGTGTGTCGGCATCAAGCGCAACGCGGCGCGCGGTCATGGCTCCAGCCGAAAAGCCGATCATGCCGATGCGTGCCGGATCGATGCCGTATTTGACCGCATTTGCTTGGACCCATGCTATAGCGGCCTTGCCATCTGCCGGTGCAAACGATTTGCCAAGCAGGTCACCGCTCATCGGTCGACCAACCTCCTTCAACAAGGCCTCCCGCATGTACTTGCCCGCCTCAACTTCGTCCTTGGGCGTGGGGTTGAGACGGTATTTGAGCAAGAATGCGGCGATGCCGCGATCGGCCAATGCGCGGGCTACAGACCAGCCTTCATGGTCCATCGCCAGCATCATGAAGGCCCCGCCGGGCGCAACCACGACCGCTGCGCCAGTGGCCTTGGCCGGATCGGGCAGGACCGGGGTGATGGTAGGCAGGGTGACGTTGCGGACGGCAAGGCTGCTGTCGTTGAACTTCACCCACTGCTCGGTATCCGCGCTGCCAGGGGTCTTGTCGCCATAGAGCGGGATCGCGTTGGGTTCGGCAGGCGCTGCTGCTGGCACCGATTGTGGCGGCCCGCCCTGCGCAACCGTCGGCGCAGCTGCCAAAAGGGCGAGTGCTGCCAGTGCCGCCTTGCCTCGATTGAGCTGTTCTCTCATGATTTATCTCTCCCTCTTGCTTCAGCGAGCAAAAGCCTGGACGTTGCCCGCGTCGACGTTGATCATATTGCCGGTCGATTTTGCGCTCATGTCCGAGCCAAAGAAATAGACCGCTTCGGCAATGTCCTCAGGCAGAACGTCGCGCTTTAGCATCGAACGCTGGCGGTAGTGTTCTTCGAGAGCCTTGCCACTGTCGATGCCGTGAGCGCCCGCGCGCTCCTTGCGCCAGTCGCCGTCCCAGATCTTGCTGCCCTTGATCACCGCATCGGGGTTGACGACGTTGACACGGATCCCTTCCGGCGCGCCTTCCAGGGCGAGGCAGCGGGCGAGATGGTTCGCAGCCGCCTTGGCCGAGGCATAGGCCGAAGCCCCTGCGGCGGCGGCCACTGCGTTCTTCGAGCCGATGAACACCACCGAGGTGCCGCCTTGCGACTTCATCCGCTTGAGCAAGCCCCAGGCGTGCTTGGCCGTCAGGAAGTAGCCTTTGGCGAGCACATCGAAGTTCCGGTCCCACAGTTCGGCCGTGGTCTGTTCGATCGGGGCCGAAGAGGCAATGCCGGCGTTGGCGACAAGCACGTCGAGCCCGCCGAATTCGCGAGCAACATAATCGAATGCGGCTTTGACCTGGGCTTCGTCGGTCACGTCGCAGGCGACAGCGCTGACCACGTCCTTGCCGAACTGCATGGCGAAGCCGGCCCGGACTTGTTCCGCCGAAGCGGCATCGCGATCAGCGAGCACGACGCAGGCCCCCTCGCGCAGGAAACGGGCTCCGATTGCCGCGCCGATGCCGCCAGCACCGCCAGTGACTAGCGCGATCTTGCCAGCCATCGGCCTTGGCGCAGGCATGCGCAGCAGCTTGGCTTCTTCGAGAAGCCAGTATTCGATGTCGAAGGCTTCCTGCTCTTCAAGCGCGATATACTCGCCGACGGCTTCGGCCCCGCGCATAACGTTGATCGCGTTGCCATAGAATTCCCCGGCAATGCGCGCGGTGGTCTTGTCTGTGGCGAAGGTAATGCGGCCGACTCCGGGCACAAGAATGACAACTGGGTTGGGATCGCGCATAGCAGGCGAATTGGCGCGCTTGCAGCGTTCGTAATAGGCGGCATAGAGATTGCGGTAATCGGCGATTTTCTGCGCTAGATAGTCATCGTCTTGCAGGTGCGCAGGATCGAGGGTGAGCGGAACGATCTTGGTGCGCAGGAAATGGTCCGGACACGAAGTGCCGAGCGCGGCCAGCTCCTCGAACCGGACACTACCAACAAATTCCAGCACCTCGACATCGTCGGACCAATGGCCGATCTTACGGCGACCCGCTCCGCCCTCGGCCCCGGTCATGAGGCCGCGCAGCCGCGGCATGAGATCGGCGGCGATTGCGGCACGATCCGGGTTCGGGGCAACAAGCTGCCCGCCAAATGCCGGCTTGCACGCCAACTTGGCATTGAGATAGCGGGCCGCGTCGGCAATCAGGCCAATGGTGTGCTCGTAGCACTCCTTCGCACTGTCGGCCCAGCAGATGATGCCGTGGTTAGCCATGATCACGCCCTGCACGCCGGGATTGGCACGCTGATAATCGCGCAGCATGAGGCCGAGCGTGTAGCCCGGGCGCCTCCACGGCAACCAGCCGATCCGGCCGCCCCAGATTTCCTGCGTGGCGGCTTCACCGCCCGATGACGCAGCCAAAGCGATGATCGCATCGGGGTGAACGTGATCGACATGCGCGAAAGGCAGCAGCGAGTGCAGGGGCGTGTCAATCGAAGCGGCGCGACCGTTGAGATTGAATGTGCAGTGCGGCAGATAGCCAACCATCTTGTCGTCATCTTCCGGCCCGGCATAGTGCGCCTCGAGACCGAGCAGCTTGGACTGGTAGAGCGTGGCAAAGCCATCAAGCTTCATCGAGCCGATATCGCCACCAGAGCCCTTCACCCACAGCACTTCGACTTTCTCGCCAGTCAGCGGATCGATTTCTTCCAATTTGGCCGAAGTATTGCCACCGCCAAAGTTGGTCACCGTCAGATCGCTGCCCAAGAGGTTGGAGCGGTAGAGCAGCAGTTCCGCCGCGCTCAGCGTCTCGGCGAACGAATCGTCCCAGCGGCTGGCGGGAACGGCGAAGGGAAGGGCGGCGGAATTGGAAATATGGGCGTTCATGGAATCCCTGCTTTTGGCATATCGGCATTGCGCCACTGCCATGACGCCCTAACATTTCTATTGCAATTGATCAAGAATGATTGATATTGATCGAATTGGGAAGCAGGCAAGGGGAGACGCCGCTTGGCTTCAGGCGTAACCATCGTCATCGATATGGGCAAAACGCTGAGCAAGGTCAGCGTGTGGGATGCAGGCGGACACATGCTAGACCGGCAAGTGCGCGCCAATGTGCCGATCGAGATCGATGGACTGCGGCGGCTCGATGCTGCGGCTACGGGCAACTGGCTGACCGAGACGCTGGCGCGCTATGCTCAGATGCCGGTCGCGCGTATCATCCCTGTCGGCCACGGTGCTGCGGTTTGCGCGATCGTCGAGGGCAACCTGGCGTTCCCGCCGCTTGATTACGAGCAGCCCTTGCCCCCGGCACTGATGGCCGAATACAGGACGCAGCGCGACACGTTCGCAGTCACCGGTTCGCCCGCCCTGCCGGACGGTCTGAATCTCGGTAGTCAGTTGCATGCGCTGGACCGGCACTACCCGGAGGTCATGGCCCGCGCCACGCTGCTGCCTTGGGCGCAGTACTGGGCGTGGTTTCTGACCGGCAAGACGGTCAGCGAAGTGACCAGCCTCGGCTGCCATTCCGACCTGTGGTGCCCGCAGGAGTCTGACTTCTCGCCGATGGCAAAGCGATTGGGCTGGGCCAGGCGCTTTGCCCCGCTTGCTCACGCTGGCGACGTGATTGGCACCTTGCGCCCCGAAATCGCGGCGCAGACCGGCCTCTCGCCTGAGGTGCAGGTGCTCGCGGGCCTGCACGATTCAAACGCCGCCCTGCTCGCCGCGCGCGGCTTTGCCGAGATTGCCGACAACGAAGCGACAGTGCTGTCCACCGGCACCTGGTTCATCGGCATGCGCTCACCGGCGAGACCGGTTGACACTGCAACCCTGCCTGAAGCCCGCGATTGCCTCGTCAATGTCGATGTTCATGGCCGAGCGGTGCCCTCGGCCCGCTTTATGGGCGGACGCGAGATCGAGATGCTAATCGAGATCGACGCCCGCCGCGTCGACATCAAGCCAGACCAGGCCGCTCTGCTTGCCGCCGTGCCGGAAGTTCTGCACAATTCCCGGATGGTTCTGCCTACGCTGATGCGGGGCTTCGGACCATTTCCGCACGGCCGCTTCCATTGGGTCACCCCCCCAGACGACTGGTACGAACGCCGCGCCGCTGCCTGCCTATATGCCGCGCTGGTGGCTGACGTCGCGCTTGACCTCATCGGTTCGTGCGAGCGCCTGCTGGTCGAGGGCCGGTTCGCCCAAGCCGAAGTCTTCGTTCGCGCGCTGGCCGCGCTGCGCCCAGACGCAGCAGTCTATACAGCCAACGTCCATAACGACGTGTCTTTCGGCGCGCTGCGCCTGATCGATCCCACGCTCACCCCGCGCGGCGAACTAGTGGCCGTGACGCCGCTCGACGGCGATCTCGATACCTACCGCAACCGCTGGCATGCAGAAATCGACGCCTAGCTGAAGAGAACCGCCGCATGATCGCCGCCTCCATCCCCGACTTCCGCGAACTCGCCCGCAAACGCCTGCCGCACTTCCTGTTCGAGTACATCGACGGCGGCTCTTACAGCGAGACGACACTCAGGCGGAACGTCGAGGACCTGTGCGATATCGCCCTGCGCCAGCGCGTACTGCGCGATGTATCCGGGCTGGACGTATCGACTGAACTGTTCGGCCAGAAGCTCGCCCTGCCGGTGGCCCTTGCCCCGATCGGGCTTGCCGGGATGAACAGGCGGCGTGGCGAATGCCAGGCGGTGCGCGCGGCAGAAGCGGCAGGCGTCCCCTTCACCCTCTCGACCGTTTCGGCCTGCTCGCTTAGCGAGGTAGCGAAGGCGGCAGTCAAGCCGTTCTGGTTCCAGCTCTACATGACCCGCGACCGTGGCTTCATGCGTGCACTGCTGCAGGAAGCCGTCGAACTGAACTGCTCGACTCTGGTGTTCACGGTGGACATGCCGGTGCCAGGGAGCCGCTACCGCGACTACCACTCAGGTCTTGCCGGAGCCTCGAGCATGAAGGGCGCGCTGCGCCGTACGCTGCAGGGTGCAATGAAGCCGGCCTGGGCATGGGACGTTGGCGTGATGGGCCGCCCGCATGCCCTCGGCAACGTGATCCGCAACCTGCGGGGCAAGACCGGGATCGAGGATTTCTTCGCATGGATGCGCGAGAACTTCGACAGTTCGATCTCGTGGAAGGACCTCGATTTTATCCGCTCCGAATGGAACGGCCCGCTGGTGATCAAGGGCATCCTCGATGCCGAGGACGCCGTGGAAGCCGCCAATCTTGGCGCGGACGGCATCGTCGTTTCCAACCACGGCGGTCGCCAGCTCGATGGCGTGCCATCCACAGCCCGCGCCCTGCCCGCAATCGCCGATGCCGTGGATGACCGGCTGACGGTGCTCGCCGATGGCGGCGTGCGTTCGGGTCTCGACGTGGTGCGCCTGCTTGCGCTGGGAGCAAAAGGCGTGCTGCTTGGCCGCGCCTGGGTCTTCGCCCTGGCCGCAAGGGGGCAGCGGGGCGTCGAGCACATGCTCCGCCTGATCGAAGCCGAGATGCGCGTCGCCATGACGCTGACCGGCGTGAAAAACATCGCCGAGATCGACCGATCGATCCTCGTAGATCGTTAACGTCAAACCCTAACGAGAAGGGCCAGGAACCGATGGGCGCGAACCCGCTTCTGGGCGTAATCTTTCACTGGATCGGAGGCTTCTCCTCGGCCAGCTTCTATGTGCCCTATAAGCGTATCAGGCTTTGGTCGTGGGAGGTGTTCTGGCTGGCCGGTGGCCTGTTCTCGTGGTTGATCGCGCCCTGGCTCTTCGCATCGATCCAGACGCAGGACCTCATCGGCGTGCTTTCCGCCACGCCGCGCGAAACGCTGATGTGGTGCTGGTTCTGGGGCGCGATGTGGGGATTTGGCGGGCTGACCTTCGGCTTGACCATGCGCTACCTCGGCCTCTCGCTCGGCATGGCGGTGGCGCTCGGCCTCACCACCGTGATCGGCACGATGGGCCCGCCGATCTTCGATGGCACCCTCGGCCAGATCGCCGCGACCACCAGCGGCAAGCTCACCTTGCTCGGCATCCTGATCACGCTGGCCGGGATCGCGGTCGTGGCGCGCGCGGGCAATGCCAAGGAAGCCGACCCCGGTGGCCAAGCATCGGAAGGCGTGGCCGAGTTCAACTTGCGCAAGGGCCTCCTGATCGCGACATTCTCGGGCGTGATGTCGGGCTGCTTTGCCTGGGGTCTTGCCGCAGGGCAGCCGATCCGCGACCTGACCCTTGCGGCGGGCACCGATCCGCTCAGCCAGGGCCTGCCCGTACTTTGCATCGTCCTTGCAGGCGGTCTGAGCACGAACGCGCTATGGTGCGCCTACCTGATCGCCAAGAACAAGAGTTTCGGCCAGTTCTTCGGATCCGCCTCGGCCGATGCACAACCCGGCGAGCGCCCCAACCTGCTGGCCAACTGGCTGCTCGCCGCATTGGGCGGCACGCTGTGGTACGGCCAGTTTTTCTTTTACACCATGGGCGAAAGTCAGATGGGCGAGTACGGTTTCTCGTCGTGGACACTGCACATGGCCTCGATCATCCTGTTCTCGACACTGTGGGGCTTCGCGCTCAAGGAATGGAAGGGCGCATCATCCCGCACCCGCTCACTGGTGTGGACCGGGATCGGTCTGCTCGTCGGCTCGACCATCGTGATCGGCGCTGGCAACATGCTACAGGCGAGTGCATAAGTGCGGGACCAGGAACGGTGGGGCGCAATGCACGCGGCAGAACGGGAAAGACGCATCTTCGAGGCGCTACGGCCAACCGGCTTCGTCAGCTATCGCGATCTCGAAGCGCTGCTTGATGCCTCGCCCGCCACGATACGGCGTGACCTCACGCGGCTGGAGGACGCAGGTCAGATCGTGCGCGTCCATGGCGGGGCCAAACTTCCTGACGGTGGCGATGCCAACGGCCCGCGCCTGCTCGGCACCTCGTTCGACCAGAACATCACCCAGCATATTGCGGCAAAGCAGGCCATTGGCAGGGCGGCGGCGGCGTTGTGCCAGCCCGGTGAGGGCGTGATGATCGACGGTGGCACCACCACCCTGCAGATGTGTCCGCATCTTGATGGTCTCGGCCTGCAGGTGCTTACCAACTCGCTGCACATCGTCAACGCGCTGCTGCCGCAGGTCGGAACGCGCATCCTGCTGCCTTCGGGCGCGGTGTTCCGCGAACAGAACATCATCCTCGCTCCGGCGGGCGAGGAGTCGATGCCGCGTTTCCACGCCCCTCGCCTGTTCATGGGTGCGGCAGCCGTCGGGTCGCAAGGCGTGATGCAGGCCGATCCCGTGCTCGTCGCCGCCGAACGACGCCTCATCGACCGCGCCGAGGAAGTGATCCTCCTTGTCGACAGCAGCAAGTTCCGCAAGCAATCAGGCACGATAGTTTGCGGCTTGAACGAGATTGACACGATAATCACTGACAACGGCTTGGATCAGGCTACAATGCGAAACCTACAGCAAGCAGGCGTCAGGTTAATCACGGTTTGAGCAGACATCCAAAGAGACTTTGTCTGATCTCAAAGCCCCGTTTCTGCATTTGATGCTGAGCTGCCACAGGTAATTCCTCCGGATGGACACCCTGATTTACGCGATCCTGGTGCTGCACTTGACCTTCCCCGCGTTGGCTCCCTCGATTTGATGTAGAGTCTGTTCGACAGCCTCGCTGATGCCCAACGCAAGCTGGCTGTCTGGCGCTAGGACTACAACAACTTCAGGCCGCACTCATCCCTGGCGAACCGAACGCCGGCACAAGCGCGCCGGGTGTTCCTGCAAGATGGAAGCATCCCCCGACGCGCTTGAGCCGACGGGCGAGCACGAATATCAGACCGGCGGACTCTCGTTATGACCGCGGGATCAGCGGGGGGCAGGTCAACGGTGCGAAGGTGTTGTCGCTGAGCAAGGACGGCAATGCGGTGCTTGTGAAGTAGATCGCTGATATGCCTGCTGCGCTGCAAGCGGTCTACGCAGCGACGGCCGCTGGTGAGCTTGACGCTGCTATCGCCACTGCGGTGAAGCACGATCCAAAAATCTGAAGCGGCAAGAGAAAAAGTCCGTGCATGGCCGCAAATGGCCGTGTTCGACCAGCAGGTTTTTAGGGACCAGAAGTGGGAACAGATACGCCGCAACCCCAAAAATGCTTATAAAGCAGCACTCTAAAGAGGGTTTATGGCGGAGACGGAGGGATTCGAACCCTCGGTACCGGATTTACCAGTACGACGGTTTAGCAAACCGTTGGTTTCAGCCACTCACCCACGTCTCCGGATCGCAGCGGCGAGGCGCG
>JBKBUD010000230.1:0-2908 GCA_046290865.1 Novosphingobium sp.
AGGCCATAGGCGCGGGAATCGCCGGAGGTGCCATCGAATTCGTTGCGCGCATCGGCCCAGTAGCCGCGCAGGTCGACGGACAGGTTCGGCGCGAGCTTGAGCGTTGCCGTGCCGCTGGCCGAGACGCGGCGGTAACCGTCGTCCTCGGTGCCGTTGCTGCGGGCGGAGATGCCGTCGGTGGTGAAGGCGGAGCCCGCCAAGCGCCAGTCGAGCAGCGATCCGCTGCCGCCGATGCCGGCCTGTGCGCTGACCGTGGCGTGCGTGCCGGCTTCGACCGCCATGCTCCCTTCCAGCGGCTTCTCGGCGCGTCGCGTCAGTACGTTGACCACGCCTCCGATGGCATCGCTTCCCCACAGGATCGATTGCGGCCCGCGCAGGATTTCCACGCGCTCGGCGTCGTCGATCAGCAGGTTGGAGAACGAATAGCCGCCGCCGGTCGCCGATGGATCGGAAATGCGCACCCCATCGATCACCATCACAGTCTGCGAGGAATCCGCGCCCCGGATGCGCAGCGAGGTGGCGGTGCCGAAGCCGCCATTGCGCGACAGGCTGATCCCCGCCGTGCGCACGAGAAGGTCAGTCAGCGCAATCGGCTGCTGCGCCCGGATCGCCGCTTCATCGAGCACGGCCACGGTGGCGGACACTTCGCTCTGCTCGACAGGGCTGCGCAGCGCGGTGACGATAATCGAGCTGTCGGGGGCCGAGTTGTCAGGGGCCGAGCCGCTTGGCGCGTCTTCGGCAAAGGCGGGTGAGGCAAGCAGGGCGGCAATGAAAACAAGCGAAACTTGGGCAGGACGCATGGTGCGGCTCCCTCCGGTACGAACGGCATGGACCTGCCGTTCCGACCTGCGAAGGAAGCAAGGGCCGGGCATGCGCCGGTGGGGCGCAACGCGGCATCGCTTCCCGCGCGGGGCTTCCCGGCAGGCGATGGCTGTCGTTGCGCGAGGGGTGTGCCGTCTTTGCGGGCGGCAACCTCGAACGTCCGGTGCACCCTGCCCGAACGAAGAACGACCGCGTCAGGCAGGTCTCCTGGCTCGCGGGTCAATGCCGGTCCGGCCGCCTTCTCAGAACGATGAAGTCCCAATGGCGTGTTGGCCGGTCGGCTCGCCGCTTACAGTTGCAGGGGCAGCCGGGGTTTTACACTCCGTTCCCTTTTGATCCCCTCTCGGGGAACCTGTCGCGGCGGTGCAGGTAGCGGGATGTTTTTCCTGCTGCAAGTGCGAATACTTGCGCAGATCAATCGCTTGGCTTATCCCGTCCCCTGCAACGGGTGCCCGAAAGGGCTTAATCGGGAAGTCCGGGAAGTGGCCAATGGCCACCCAATCCGGCACTGCTCCCGCAACTGTAACCGGTTAGCGCATCGCCAGAATGCCATTGGGTTTCGACCCGAGAAGGCGGCGACCGGCGCGACGATCCGGAAGTCAGGAAACCGGCCTGTTGCGGTCGTTTCTCTGCGCGGGCGGGATGTACCGGGCGGACGAAGGCACACCCTTCGCGGACGACACTGTTGTGCGTTCTTGCCGAAGGGAGATGCGTGATGACCATCATCTGAAATCCTGCCGGACGTGCCGTGGCGCGCGTCTTCCGGCCCTTGCGCATCTTTTTCGCAGACGCGCCCGACTTCATATCCCTGTTCCCAGGAGGCCAATCATGGTCCGTATTCCGCGTTCAGATCTTGCGCTGTTCAGCGCGCTCGCCGTCGTCATGCTTGCCACGCGTACGCATTCGCTCAGCAGCGTCATGCACCTGCCCGACACCAGCCTTGCCAGCTTTTTCATCGGCGGCTTCTTCCTGCGTCGTGCACCTGCCTTCGCAGGACTCTTCCTGCTGGCCTTTGCCATCGACGTGACGGTCATCGGCTGGTTCGGGCAGTCGAGCTTCTGCTTCACTCCTGCCTATTGGATGCTCGTACCGGCCTATGGCTCGATGTGGTTGGCGGGGCGGTTCGGCGCCGAGAAGCTTGGGGCGAAGCCCTCCTCGCTCTTGGGGCTGCTGGCACTGGTGAGCCTTGCAACGCTGGTGTCCGAACTGTGCTCCAGTGGCGGGTTCTATTTCCTCGGCGGTCGGTTTGCCGATCCGACGCTTGCAGGCTTCGTGCCGCGCCTCGCCCGCTACTTCCCCCCGACCCTTGCGGCCACTGTGCTGTGGACCGCAACTGCGGCGGGCATCTACGCCTTGCTGGTCGCCGCCCGCCCCTCGCTCGCCGCACGAGCGCCGCAATGAGCGTAACCCCAGAGGCGCACCGCGAACGCGCCCGCAAGCACAAGGCGGTGGTCGACGCCAAGATCGCCGCCGCCACGCGCGACAAGGGGCTGCTGCTGGTCCTGACCGGCAACGGCAAGGGCAAATCCTCCAGCGCCTTCGGCATGGTCGCCCGCACGCTGGGCTATGGGCGCAAGGCGGCGGTGTTCCAGTTCATCAAGGGCGCGGATAACGTGGGCGAACGCGCCTTCTTTTCTTCGCACCCTGACGTGGTCTGGGAGAAGTGCGGCGAGGGCTTTACCTGGGAAACGCAGGACCGGGCACGCGACATTGCCGCGGCGCGGGCGGGCTGGGAAAAGGCCAGAGCCGCGCTTGCCAATCCTGACATCAGCCTCGTCGTGCTGGACGAGCTGACCTACCTCGTCACCTACCGCTACCTTGGGCTAGACGAGATCATGCCTGCGATCGAGGGGCGCCCCGAGATGCAGCACGTGGTCATAACCGGCCGCGCAGCCGACGACGCATTGATTGCCGCCGCGGACACCGTCAGCGCGGTCCGCGACGTCAAGCACGCCTTCCGCGATGGGGTTCGTGCGCAGGAAGGGATCGATCGGTGACGGAGGCGTCATGCCCGGCGCTGCTGGTCAGCGCCCCTGCGTCAGGGCAAGGCAAGACGACCATCACCGCCGCCCTCGCCCGCCGCCAT
>JBKBUD010000231.1:0-2908 GCA_046290865.1 Novosphingobium sp.
TGAAGGACAAGGCCGGAGGATTGGCGGGCTACACCTCGCCCGTCGGCATGGGCAGCGGCGAAGCCTTCACCCCACCCCCGGGCAACGCCAGCGCGGACGCCGTCTCGGCCCTGCAAAACCTCGGCTTCAAACCCGCCGTGGCGAGCAGCGCGGTCGCCGCAGCGGTCAAGGAACTGGGCGAGGGTGCCGGGCTGAACGATCTTGTGCGCGTGGCGCTGAAGAGGGCTGCAGGATGAGCCAACTTGAAGATGATGACCTTCAAAAGCGGGAGATGTTTTGGGAGGCAGTCAGCAAAGATTACCAAGAGGACGCAAAAAAGCGCCTAGAGTATTCGTCAATGTACGCAGCATCTGCGATTAAGTCACTGTTCCTTCTGAATGGAGGAAGCATAATTTCGCTTTTGACGTTCATTGGAAATCAGCAGGTTAGTTTTGGTAGAAGAGGCCTTTTTTGGGCGTTCGCATGGTTTTCCTGCGGTGTATTTTTGGCGCTCGTTAGTTACTTCGGAGCCTATTTTTCGCAGTCATTCTTTATGAATGCTTCTTATGCTCGAGCACGTGAAGCGCTTGGCAATAAGCTTCATCTTTCAGTCATTGCTGAAGCTGAAAAGCCAACTGCCCGTGGAAACATGTGGATCTGCATAGCGGTTAGCTCTGCCGCCCTGTCGGCGATGCTTTTTGGCGTTGGAGCATTTGTGACGCTTTTTGCAATTCTATGACCGATAACCCCCTCCTCTCCGCCGCCTCGCAGATCGAGGATCAGGACGCTGCGCTGCGGCCCAAGACGCTGGCCGAGTTCGTCGGGCAGGCGGGTGCCAAGGACAACCTGCAGGTGTTCATCGAAAGCGCCAAGCAGCGGCGCGAGGCGATGGATCATGTGCTGTTCTTCGGCCCGCCGGGCTTGGGCAAGACAACGCTCGCCCAGATCATCGCCCGCGAACTCGGCGTCAATTTCCGCGCCACCTCCGGCCCGGTCATCGCCAAGGCCGGAGACCTTGCCGCGCTGCTGACCAACCTCGAACATGGCGACGTCCTGTTCATCGACGAGATCCACCGCCTCAACCCCGTGGTCGAGGAAGTGCTCTACCCGGCGATGGAGGACCGCGCGCTCGATCTGATCATCGGCGAAGGCCCCTCGGCGCGGTCGGTGCGGATCGACCTGCCGCCCTTCACCCTGATCGGCGCGACCACCCGCCAAGGCCTGCTGCAGACGCCGCTGCGAGACCGCTTCGGCATCCCGGTGCGGCTCCAGTTCTATTCGGTCGAGGAACTCGAACGCGTGGTTGCGCGCGGGGCTTCGCTGATGGGCATCGGCATAGACAAGGGCGGCGCGACCGAGATCGCCCGTCGCTCCCGCGGCACCCCCCGCGTCGCCGGCCGCCTGCTGCGCCGGGTCCGGGATTTTGCGCAAGTGGCAGGCGCGGAGAAGATCACGCAAACCATCGCCGACAACGCGCTGACCCGGCTCGAAGTCGACAAGATCGGCCTCGACCTGCAGGACCGCCGCTACCTCATGATGATCGCCGACATCTACAAGGGCGGCCCGGTCGGGGTGGAGACGCTGGCGGCAGGGCTGTCCGAACCGCGAGACACGATCGAGGAAGTGATCGAGCCCTATCTGATCCAGCTCGGCATGATCGCCCGCACCGCACGCGGACGGTGCCTCAACGACCGCGGCTGGCAGCATCTCGGACTGACGCCACCGACCGGGTCCGCGCCCTTACTCTTCGACCAGCCGGAATAGCTCCTCGACCCGCGCATCGAGCGCGGCGGCGAGCTTCAGGGCGATGACGGTCGAGGGGATGAACACGCCGTTCTCGACCGTGTTGATGGTCTTGCGCGATACCCCGATTGCCTCGGCGAGTTGTGCCTGAGTCCACCCTTTGCCTTCGCGAGTTGCCTTGAGGTTATTGGTGAGTCTCTCAGGCAAGCGCGTCGCGCTCCAGACGGACAAAGCGGAAGGTCGCCATGAACAGCCCTGCAAGAATGACCATGCGCAGGGCAAAGATGGTCGGCATGGCGGTGAGCGAAGCAACCACTGCGCCGACGATCGCGGTAGCCATCGCGGCGGAGAAGCCCCACTCCATCGCCTCGGCCCGGTTTGCCCGCGTCACTTCGTCGTTGGAAAGACGGCGCGCCACCGGATCGCGCAGCCACATCCCGCCCGTGCGCAGGATCAGCAGCATGGCCAGCGCCAGCACCAGCCAGGCATAGTGCCCGACATATTCCACCGTGCGCTGCGGCATGTCGACCGGGGGACGCGCCGATTGTGCGGCAAATATGATCATGACCGCCGTCAGAACACGAACGCGGCGGACACTGAGGCGATCGGCGGCTTCGGCAGAATCGGACATCGGGTTAGCCTTTCCGGCGGTGTAACTTCGAGGTTACAAGTAACCCGAGGGTTACATGTCGTCAAGTCGACGCTTCACCATCCCGCCCGGATCGGTCCCATTCTGGCACAGTGTTAACCGGGCACTCGGCCCGGTCCCGTTTTCGGTCACATTCTCAGTCGGGAATAGGGTTAACGCCATTGCTCCAACGTTGCCCATCTGCGTTCCTTGATCGGTAAGGAAGGGTCAGCAGAGCATTAACCCGCTTCTGGTAGCCCATCCGCCAAGAACGAGAACGGAAGCAACGATCATGTCGGTTCGGATGGCATTGGCAAAACTGGCAGCGGCGGCCGCAGGCGGAGCGATGCTCGGCGGCGGCGCGGTGCACGTGTCGGAAGCGCCCTCGAAGGGCGAGATCCACCACGTCAAGCCGGTCAAGGTCAAGACGACCAAGCCCGCCAAGCGCATCGCCAAGCGCCCGGCCAAGCGCGAGATCCACCGCGCCCGGCGGATCGTCACCACCACGACCACGAAGACCTGCGAACCCGCCCCGCAGATGGCGATGGTGCCCGTGCC
>JBKBUD010000232.1:0-2883 GCA_046290865.1 Novosphingobium sp.
GCAGGCACGATGCGGTCGATCATCGTTGCGGGGCAGGTGCAGTTGGCGGCGAACCACTCGACCAGCTCCGGCTCGTGCCTTTCGAGGTACTGCAGCATCAGGCTCTCGAGCTTCGCGCCGTTGTCGGCCAGGTTGTCGCAACTGAGCAGCGTGACGCCGGGAAGCCCCGCCTTGGCCCGCGCCAGCAGGCCTTGTGTGACGAAGTAGTAGAAGCTCAGGGAGTGGGCGAGTTCGAAGTCGAGGCTCCCGTCGACCTGACGGCAATAGCCCTTCTCGGTCACGGTCAGGCTGACGATCCGCGTTGAAGGCGCAGCGACGGCGGCGATCACCGCATCGGGTTCCTCGCTGGCGACCAGCACATTGCGCACCGATCCCACGATCCTGAGCGCGCTGCCCTGTCCCGATCGTTCGGCAACCGTGTAGAGCCCGCCTTGCGGGTTCATCTGCCGCGCCACGCCCGCCGAGCGCAGCGAGACGCCGGTGATCGCCCAATCGGTATCACCGGCGTTCATCGCCGCATCGGTGTACCAAGCCTGATGCGCGCGGTGGAACGCGCCGATGCCGAAGTGGACGATGCCGACCTTTTGCGCCTGACGATCGTAGAGCGGGCGCGCGACTTGCGCCGGCAGAGCGGCGAGCGCTTCAGGGGACAGCCTCACAGCTTGTAGGCCTTCTTCGCCAGATTGTACGACAGGTCCTGCGCCAGTTCCGCTGCTTCCCAGTCCTCGATGCGGTGCTCGGCAACCAGTTCGGCGAGGAACCCGCAGTCGATGCGGCGGGCCACGTCGTGCCGCGCCGGGATCGACAGGAACGCGCGGGTGTCGTCGTTGAAGCCGACGGTGTTGTAGAAGCCGGCCGTCTCGGTGGTCATGCGGCGGAAGCGGCGCATGCCCTCGGGGCTGTCGTGGAACCACCACGCCGGGCCGAGCTTGAGGCACGGATAGTGCCCCGCCAACGGCGCGAGTTCGCGGGCATAGGCGCTCTCGTCGAGGGTGAACAGGATGATCGAGAGGTCGCGCTCGTTGCCGAACCTGTCGAGCAGCGGCTTCAAGGTATGGACGAAGTCGGTGCGCGTCGGGATGTCCGCCCCCTTGTCGCGCCCGAAGCGTTCGAACACCTGCGCGTTGTGATTGCGGAACGAGCCGGGGTGGATCTGCATGACGAGGCCGTCCTCGAGGCTCATCGCCGCCATCTCGGTCAGCATCTGCGCGCGGAACAGTTCGGCGTCCGAGGCATGGAAGCGGCCGGAGACCACGCGGTCGAACAGCGCGGCGGCCTCGCTGGCCGAGAGGTTGGCGGTCGCTGCCGTGGGGTGGCCGTGGTCGGTGCTGGTCGCGCCCATGCTCTTGAAGAAGGCGCGGCGCTGGCGGTGCGCGGCGAGGTAGCCTGACCAGGTGCGGCAGTCCTCGCCGGTCAGTTCGGAGAACAGGTCGAGGTTGCTCTGGAAGCCCCCATGGGCATCGACGTACTCGGGGTCCACTACCGGATCGGGGCGATAGGCGGTGATGACCTTGCCGCTCCAGCCGCTCTCCCGGATCGCGGCGTGATGCTCGAGGCTGTCGAGCGGGCCCTCGGTGGTGGCGATGACCTCGATGTTGAAGCGCTCGAACAGCGCGCGCGGGCGGAAGGCCTCCGAGGCCAGCATCTCGGTGATCGTGTCGAAATAAAGGTCCGAGGTCTCCGCGCTCAGCTGCACGCCCATGCCGAAGGCCTCGGCGAACACCCAGTCGAGCCACATCCGCGACGGCGTGCCCCGGAACAATCCATAGCGTTCGGCAAAGAGCCGCCACGCGCTGCGCGGATCGACATGCCTGTTGCGCACGCCCAGATCCTCAAGCGCCACGCCTTGCGAATAGAGCATGCGGAAGACGTAGTGGTCGGGCACCAGCAGCAGGTCGGTCGCATTGCCGAAGGTCTCGTTGCCGGCAAACCAGCGCGGATCGGTGTGCCCGTGCGGACTGACAATCGGCAGCCCCGCCACGCTCGCATACAACTCTCGCGCCAACGCGCGCACCGATGGATCCGCCGGCAACAACCGGTCGGGGTGAAGCTCAAGATCGCGGGGCATCAGTCGTCCAGTGCAGTGAAGGTGAAGTTGCGGAATTTCGTTTCGCCGGGGCCTGCGGCGTAGAGCCCGGGGCGCAGCATCAGGAAGCCGCCGCGCACGTTGTGGTGATATCCTGAGACTTCCATGCCGCGATCGAACTTGCGCCAGGTGCGTCCGCCATCGCCCGATGTGTGGTAACTGACGATGTGGCGGCGGTTGGTGACGCGGATGCGCATCGTGGAACCGTGCGGGTTGGCTGGCCGTCCGCGCTCCATGCCGTACTGGTGCGTGACGAAGCGGTCCTTGTCGAAGCCAAGCCCGGCATAGAGCTTGTCATCATAGAACAGCACGAGGCCAGCCGTGGCGCCTTCGGCCAGTTCGATGTCGCATTCGAACTGATAGGAGGTATCGCCCGCGATCAGCAGGAGCGGCGAGCCGGTCGATGGCGCAACGCCCTTGCCCTTCACGAACAGAGTATTGCCTGCCACGCGCATACGGCTTGCCTCGTCTGGCGCAGGGCGGAAGAACGACCACTTGGTGCCGAGCTGCAATGTGCTGAAATCATCGGAAAGCGCCATGCCGTGGGGCAGAGCTTCGCCGCCTTTCGGATTGGCAATCGGCTGTGCAAGATCGCCTCCGGTCATGTGGAACCAGCCGTCGGCGGTCCATTTGACGGGATCGAGCAGGCATTGCCGACCCAGTGTCCAGAAGCCGTTCTCGAAGCCGTGGTAGAGGCTCCACCACGATCCATCGGGTGCTTCCACCAGACTGGCGTGTCCGCGCGACCACCACGCCTCGCGCACGTCGGTAGTGCGGACCAGCGGGTTGCCGGGGTG
>JBKBUD010000033.1:0-23852 GCA_046290865.1 Novosphingobium sp.
TGGATCACGCCTGAAACTCCTGATCGTCACCCCGGCGCAGGCCGGGGTCCATTAAGGAGCGTCCGGCAAGCTGCGTGAGGTCATGGACCCCGGCCTGCGCCGGGGCGACGGTATCCGCGTGAAGGTTGAGCATCTGCATCAGCGCGGCCCCCTAGCGATACGGCGCATCGGCTTCAAGGTTCGCGGCAATCGCCCGCTCCCACTTGTCCCCGTTCGAAAGGAGCTTGGCCTTGTCGTAAAGCAGCTCTTCGCGCGTTTCGGTCGCGTATTCGAAGTTTGGCCCTTCGACGATCGCATCGACCGGGCAAGCTTCCTGGCAGAAGCCGCAGAAGATGCACTTGGTCATGTCGATGTCATAGCGCGTGGTGCGGCGGCTGCCGTCCTCGCGCGGTTCGGCCTCGATGGTGATCGCCTGCGCCGGGCAGACCGCTTCGCACAGCTTGCACGCGATGCAGCGCTCTTCACCGTTGGGATAACGGCGCAGCGCATGTTCACCACGGAAGCGCGGCGAAAGCGGGTTCTTCTCGAACGGGTAGTTGATCGTCGCCTTGGGCTTGAAGAAATACTTCAAGGTCAGCCAGTGCGCCTTCACGAACTCCCACAGGGTGAAGCTCTTGATGAGCTGTCCGACGGTCATTTTCTGACTTCCCCAGTAAGAACTTTGCAATAGCCGCTGGCTTGAGGTGCACTTGCAGCTACCGGATGATCTTTCGATCGCTGATCGATGAAGATTTGCGTGGAAGGCTTGTCCGGCTCCCCCGTCTGGGTGAGCCACAAGTTGCCTGACGGCTCAGAAGTCCGAAGGACCCGGAGATAATTCGTGCCGGACTTCAAGCCCGGTCCTGACTTCTCGAACTTCAACTTCGCGCCGCGCCTCATCGCAAGCACGTCGCCTTGCAGAACGATCTCGCTGTCGGCGATCTCAATTCCAAACTCCACAGTGGTTACGTCGCTTGTCACCACCTGGCACAGGTACTCGCTGGGCCAACGTGGCTCCGGGGCAACGCCTACTGCAGGCAAAGTCTGCATAGCCATTATTGCAGCCCAACTCACGCGAAGTGTCCGGTAGCCATGAGGTAGCCGCTGACGAGGAACACGAACAGCAGCGATACGGGCAGGAAGACCTTCCAGCCCAGGCGCATCAGCTGGTCGTAGCGATAGCGCGGGACGGTCGCCTTCACCCAGCTGAAGATGAAGAAGAAGAACAGGATCTTGAGCAGCAGCCAGACCACGCCTGGCACGAGGTAAAGCACCGGAATGTCGAGCGGCGGCAGGTATCCGCCCCAGAACAGCACGGCGTTCAGCGCGCACATCAGCAGCACGTTGGCGTATTCGCCGAGCCAGTAGAGCGCGAAGGCCATCGACGAGTATTCGGTCTGATACCCAGCAACGAGTTCCGATTCCGCCTCGGTCAGGTCGAACGGCGCGCGCGCGGTTTCAGCCATGCCGGAGATCAGGAACATCACCCACATCGGGAACAGCAGCGGGTTCGCGACGAAGCCGTTGATCAGCCACACATGGTCGCGTTGCGCTTCAACGATGTCCTTGAGGTTGAAGGTCCCCGCCCACAGCACCACGCAGATCAAGATGAATCCGATCGAGACTTCATAGGAGATCATCTGCGCCGAAGCGCGCATCGCCGAGAAGAACGGGTACTTCGAGTTGGACGACCAGCCCGCGATCACCACGCCGTAGACGCCCAGCGACGAGATCGCGAGGACGTAGAGCAGGCCGACGTTGATGTTGGCCAGCACCGCGCCCGAATTGAACGGGATAACCGCCCAGGCCATCAACGCAACGGTGAAGGTGATGATCGGCGCGATCAGGAACAGGCCCTTGTTCGCGGCGGAGGGGATGATGGTTTCCTGCAGGAACACCTTCAGACCGTCGGCGAACGACTGCAGCAGGCCGAGCGGCCCGACCACGTTCGGACCCTTGCGCAGCGCCATCGCCGCCCAGATCTTTCGGTCGGCATAGATGATCATGGCAACGCCGAGCATCAGCGGGAACGCGATCAGCAGGATCCCGCAGACGGTGGCGATGCCCCAGGCCCACTCGTAAGAGAGGCCAAGACCCATGAAGAACTCGGTCATTCCGCGGCCTCCGCGAAGCTTTCACCGTGGAGCAGTTCCGCCGAACAGCGCTGCAGCGTCGGGCTGGAACGGGCGATGGCGTTGGTCAGGTAGCGATCCTTGATCGGATAGCCCGCGATCACGCCCTCGGCCTTGGCTCCGGCAGGAGCGGCAGGCAGCGAACCGTAATCGGCCAGACCTTCAACGCCCAACGCCGGAACTTCGGCCACCATCGCCGCGCGAAGCTGCTCGAAGCTGTCGAACCCGACCGAAACGCCAAGCGCATCGGCCATCGCGCGCAGGATGGTCCAATCCTCGCGGGCATCGCCCGGCGCGAACACGGCCTTCTCGGCATACTGCACGCGGCCTTCGGTGTTGACGTACGTGCCGTCCTTTTCGCTGAACGCGGCGGCAGGCAGGATCACGTCGGCAGCATGCGCCGCCTTGTCGCCGTGATGACCGATGTGGACGATCATCGAATCCGCAAACTTGGTGAAGTCCACCTCGTCCGCACCCAGCGAAATGATCATCTTCGGCTTGGCCGCAACCAAATCGGCAATGCCGCCCGTCTGCGCATAGCCGAGCATCAGCCCACCCATGCGGCTCGCTGCCATATGGACGACGTTGAAGCCGTTCCAGCCCTCACGCACGAGATTGAACTGTTCCGCAAAGGCCAGACCAGCGCCGAGAGCGCCCTTGCCCAGAGCCGCACCACCGATGATGATCGCAGGCTTCTGCGCTGCACCGAACGCGTCGCTGACTTCGGCAGGCAGGTTGCCCAGCACCGCCAGATCGTCACCGAGGAACGTCGCCGGATAGGTCGGATCCCACTGCGGGCCGACGATGAATACCTTGGCGCCCTTCTTCACCGCCTTGCGGAGGCGGGTGTTGAGCAGCGGTGCTTCGTCGCGGATCATCGAACCGAGGATCAGCACGGCGTCGGCATCCTCGATGCCAGCCAGCGTCGAGTTGAAGTTCACCGCCGCAAGGTTCGACGTGTCATAGGCAAGACCCGTCTGGCGGCCTTCCAGCAGCGTCGAGCCAAGCGCAACGGCCAGCTTCTTCGCCGCGAACATCGTCTCGCAATCGACCAGATCGCCCGCGATCACCGCCACAGACGAACCCGGATTGATCTTGGCAACAGCCTCGAACGCCTCGGCCCACGTGGCCGCAACCAGCTTGCCGTCACGACGCAGCCAAGGCTTGTCGAGGCGGCGGCGGGTCAGCCCGTCGACCATGTAGCGGCCACGGTCCGACAGCCATTCCTCGTTCACGTCGTCGTTCACGCGCGGCAGGGCGCGCATCACTTCGCGGCCGCGGCTGTCGAGGCGGATGTTCGAGCCGATCGCGTCCGAAACGTCGATCGACAGCGTCTTCTTCAGCTCCCACGGACGCGCTTCGAACGCGTAGGGACGCGAAGTCAGCGCGCCGACCGGGCAGAGGTCGATCACGTTGGCCGAAAGTTCGTGCGCCGCAGCCTTCTCGAGATACGTCGAGATCTGCATCGTCTCGCCGCGATAGAGCGCGCCGATTTCGTCCACGCCAGCCACTTCCTCGCTGAAGCGCACGCAGCGGGTGCAGTGGATGCAGCGCGTCATCGTCGTCTTGATGAGCGGGCCCATGTACTTCTCGGTAACCGCGCGCTTGTTCTCGTGATAGCGCGAGGCACCGCGGCCATAGGCGACCGACTGGTCCTGCAGGTCGCACTCGCCGCCCTGATCGCAGATCGGGCAGTCGAGCGGGTGGTTGATCAGGAGGAACTCCATCACCCCTTCCCGCGCCTTCTTGACCATCTCGGAATCCGTGCGGATTTCCTGGCCTTCGCTGGCCGGAAGCGCGCACGAAGCCTGCGGCTTGGGCGGCCCTGGCTTCACTTCGACCAGACACATGCGGCAGTTGCCGGCAATGCTCAGCCGCTCGTGATAGCAGAAGCGCGGGATTTCCTTGCCGGCCAGCTCGCACGCCTGCAGCACGGTAGCGCCTGCCGGAACTTCGAGTTCTACGCCGTCGACTTTGACCTTGGGCATTATTCAGCTGCCTCCCGGACATCGCCCGCACGTTCGGCGATGCGACGTTCGATTTCGGGGCGGAAGTGGCGGATCAGGCCCTGGATCGGCCAAGCGGCCGCATCACCCAGCGCACAAATCGTGTGGCCTTCGACCTGCTTTGTCACATTGAACAGCATGTCGATCTCTTCAACGTCGGCATTGCCGGTGCGCAAGCGCTCCATCACGCGCCACATCCAGCCGGTGCCTTCGCGGCACGGCGTGCACTGGCCGCAGCTTTCGTGCTTGTAGAAGTACGACAGGCGGCTGATCGCGCGGACGATGTCGGTCGACTTGTCCATGACGATGACGGCGGCGGTGCCAAGGCCCGAGCCGAGCGCGCGCAGACCGTCGAAGTCCATCGGCGCGCCCCAGATTTCGGCGGCCGGAACCAGCGGAACCGACGAACCGCCCGGGATCACGGCGAGCAGGTTGTCCTTGCCGCCACGGATGCCGCCGCAGTGCTTCTCGATCAGCTCGCTGAACGGGATGCTCATCTCTTCCTCGACCACGCAGGGACGGTTCACGTGCCCGCTGATCTGGAAGAGCTTGGTGCCCTTGTTGTTCTCGCGCCCGAAAGAGGAGAACCACGAGGCGCCGCGACGCAGGATCGTCGGCGCAACCGCGATCGATTCGACGTTGTTGACCGTGGTGGGGCATCCATAGAGGCCCGCGCCTGCCGGGAACGGCGGCTTGAGGCGGGGCTGACCCTTCTTGCCTTCAAGGCTCTCGATCATCGCGGTCTCTTCACCGCAGATGTAGGCGCCCGCGCCGCGATGGACGAAGACGTCGAAATCGTAGCCCGAACCGCTCGCGTTCTTGCCGATCAGACCGGCGTCATAGGCCTCCTGCACGGCGGCGAACAGCGTCTCGGCCTCGCGGATATATTCACCGCGAATGTAGATGTAGGCGGCGCGCGCGCGCATCGCATAGCCCGCGATCAGCGCACCCTCGATCAGCTTGTGCGGATCGTGGCGGATGATTTCGCGGTCCTTGCACGAACCCGGCTCGGATTCGTCGGCGTTGATCACCAGGAAGCTGGGACGCCCGTCCTTGCTCTCCTTGGGCATGAACGACCACTTCATGCCGGTGGGGAAGCCCGCACCGCCACGGCCGCGCAGGCCCGAAGCCTTGATTTCCTCGATGATCGCGTCCTGGCCGCGCTCCATCAGGGCCTTGGTGTTGTCCCAGTCCCCGCGCTGACGCGCAGCGGCGAGGTTCCACGGCTGGAAGCCGTAGACGTTGGTGAAGATGCGATCCTTGTCCTGAAGGGCCATCTTACCACTCCCCTCGATAGTCGTGGTTGGCATCGACCATCGCGGTCAGGTTGCTCAAGGCACCCGCCGGTTCCACCGTGTGACGACCCGGCAATTGCGTGCCGGTCTTCGGCTGCTTGCCAGCGGCCAGCTCGTCAAGGATGCGTTCCATGTCGGCGGCGGTGAGGTCTTCGTAGTTGTCGTCGTTGATCTGGACCATCGGCGCCGAGGCGCAGTTGCCCATGCATTCAACCTCGGTCAGCGTGAACATGCCGTCCGCCGTGGTGTGGCCCTTCTTCAGGCCCTTGCCCTTGCAGGCGGCGAGAATGTCGTCAGACCCGCGCAGCATGCACGGCGTGGTGCCGCAGACCTGCACGTGGAAACGGCCAATCGGCGCGATGTTGTACATCGTGTAGAACGTCGCCACTTCGACCACGCGGATCACCGGCATGTCGAGGTACTTGGCGATATATTCCATCACCGGGATCGGCAGCCAGCCCTGCGTGTTCAGTTCAGCCCCAATCTGGCGCTGCGCCAGATCGAGCAGCGGCATAACCGCCGAGCGCTGACGCCCTGCCGGATAACGACCGACGATGATCTTGGCCTGCTCGGCGTTTTCAGCCGTCCATGCAAAGCCGCCCCAGCGGGCGCGCAGTTCGGGGCTGTCGGGTTCGATGAAGCGATCAGCCATTGGTCCGCCCCCGCTTGATCAGGATGTCCTGCGCGTAGTGGAACAGCTCGAACCCGCCGATCGCCGCGATCAGCATGGGCAGCGTCTCGGTCGCCTTCGCGCCGAGCCAGAGTTCGCCGAAGTACCACGCGGCGAGCGCGAGGCCCGTCAGCATGGCCCACAGGCGCATGAGGTCAAACGTGGACTTCACCGGATAAACTCCACCCGAGAGCATTTGTCGCCCTCGAAAGAATAGACTGCGATCACATCGAACGGCTCGACCAGCGCCGAACCATCGGTCGCGGGCCCGCGAGTTACATGCTCGCGCATCAGCACGTAATTGCCGATGGCCTGCGCCTCGACGATCTCGGCATGATTCTGCGGCCAGCGCGCAAATGCGGCGGCAAGGCCAGAGCGCGTGCCCTCCTTGCCCTCGCGCACAACATCCCCGCGATAGTTCGCCTCGCAGGCGTCGTCGGTCATGTACGAGACGTAGGTATCCACGTCCTGCGCGTTGTAGGCGGCGATCATCGCCTTTGCAGTGTCGAGATTGCTCACCGGTCACACTCCCCGAACACCACGTCGATTGCGCCGATGATCGCGGTCACGTCGGGCAGCATGTGGCCGACGCTCATGAAGTCCATCGCCTGAAGGTGGCTGAACGCGGTCGGGCGGATCTTGCAGCGGTACGGCTTGTTCGAGCCGTCCGAGATCAAATAGACGCCGAACTCGCCCTTGGGGCTTTCGGTGGCCACGTAGACTTCGCCCGCCGGAACGTGGAAGCCTTCGGTGTAAAGCTTGAAGTGATGGATCAGCGCTTCCATCGACTGCTTCATCTCGGCGCGCTTGGGCGGCACGACCTTGCGATCGGTGCTGGCAATCGGGCCTTCGGGCATTTGCGCAATGCACTGCTTCATGATGCGGGCCGACTGGCGCACTTCCTCGACACGGACCATGAAGCGATCATAGCAATCGCCGTTGGTGCCCACCGGCACGGCGAAGTCCATGCGGTCATAGACGTCGTAGGGCTGGCTCTTGCGCAGGTCCCACGGAATGCCCGAGCCACGGATCATCGGGCCCGAGAAGCCCCAGCGCAGCGCGTCTTCCTTCGAGACCACAGCAATGTCGACATTGCGCTGCTTGAAGATGCGGTTGTCGACGACGAGGCTCATCGCGTCTTCGAACAGCGGGAACAGACGTTCGTCGATCCAGTCCGCCATATCGGTCAGCAGCTTGAGCGGCACGTCCTGGTGCACGCCACCCGGACGGAACCATGCCGAGTGCATGCGCGCACCCGAAGCGCGTTCGAAGAAGTTGAGGCAGTCTTCGCGGATTTCGAACAGCCACAGGTTCGGCGTCATCGCGCCGACGTCCATGACGTGCGACCCGAGGTTGAGCATGTGGTTGCAGATGCGGGTCAGCTCGGCAAACAGCACGCGCAGGTACTGGGCCCGCAGCGGAACCTCGATGTTCAGCAGCTTCTCGACCGCGAGCACATAGGAGTGCTCCATGCCCAGCGGCGAGCAGTAATCGAGCCGGTCGAAGTACGGCAGCGCCTGCAGGTAGGTCTTGTGCTCGATCAGCTTCTCGGTGCCGCGATGCAGCAGGCCGACGTGCGGATCGATGCGCTCGATGATTTCGCCGTCAAGCTCCATCACCATTCGCAGCACGCCATGCGCCGCCGGATGCTGTGGCCCGAAGTTGATCGTGTAGTTGGTGATGACCTCGTCGCCGGTGGTCGGCGACTGTTCGAGGCTCAGGCTCATGCGCCTTCTCCATCGGTCTTCTTCGCGCGCGCACGCTTGGGCTTGTCAGCCGGTTCGGTCGCGCCGTCGGTGTCGGCGGTCTTCTTCGCGCGAGGCTTCTTGGCCGGACGGTCCTCGGTCGGCTCAGGCGCGGCGGGAGCATCGGCTTCAGTCTTGACCGGAACCGGCTCGCCCTGCCCCTGCCCGGCAACGGTGCCACCGGTCGACTTCGAATCCGAAACCGGCTTGGCCGCCTCGGCGTTGGCCTTCTCGCCAGCGCCGGTATCGGCCTTGCTGTCAGTGGTCTTCGGCACGTCGGCCTTGGCATCGCCCTTGGTGTCAGGCTTGGTCGCAACCGGAGCCGGAGCAGGCGGCGGGGTCGCGGCCTTCTCGTCACCCGGCAGCACGTAGTCCGCGCCTTCCCACGGGCTCATGAAGTCGAACTGGCGCAGGTCCTGTGCCAGTTGCACCGGCTCATAGACCACGCGCTTGTCTTCTTCCGAATAGCGCAGCTCGACATAGCCAGTCAGCGGGAAGTCCTTGCGGAAGGGATGCCCCTGGAAGCCATAGTCGGTGAGGATGCGACGCAAGTCCGAATTGCCGGCGAAGAGAACGCCGAACATGTCGTAGACTTCGCGCTCGTACCAACCGGCGTTCGGCCAGAGCGTCGTCACGGTCGGCACCGGCGTCGCCTCGTCGGTCGAAACCTTGACGATCACGCGGTGGTTCTTGGTCACCGAAAGCAGGCAGTAGCAGACGTCGAAGCGTTCGGCACGGCTCGGGTAGTCGACGCCCGCGATGTCCATCAGCTGCTGGTATTCGTGAGCATCGCGCAGCAGGCGCAGGGCATCCTCGACGCTGTCACGCGCCACAGTGAGCAGGATCTCGCCATGCTCCTCGTCAGCCTTGAGCAGCATAGCGCCTAGCGAAACCGCCAGCGCGTCCTTCACGCCCTCATTTGAGGACCAGCGCGGTGCGGAGTGGAGAACGGTCATTGTTCCTGGCTCCTCAGCGCTCGATCGTGCCGGCGCGGCGGATCTTCCGCTGCAGCTGCATCACGCCATAGAGCAGCGCTTCGGCGGTCGGCGGGCAACCGGGCACGTAGATGTCCACGGGCACGATGCGGTCACAACCGCGCACAACCGAATAGCTGTAGTGATAATAGCCGCCGCCATTGGCGCACGAACCCATCGAGATCACGTACTTGGGGTCCGACATCTGGTCGTAGACCTTGCGCAGTGCCGGGGCCATCTTGTTGCACAGCGTGCCGGCCACGATCATCACGTCGGACTGGCGCGGTGATGCGCGCGGCGCGACGCCGAAGCGCTCCATGTCGTAGCGCGGCATGTTGACGTGGATCATCTCGACCGCGCAGCAGGCAAGGCCGAAGGTCATCCACCACAGCGAGCCGGTGCGGGCCCACTGGAACAGTTCCTCGGTGCTGGTGACGAGGAAGCCCTTGTCATTCACCTCGGCATTGAGGCTGTCGAAAAACGCCTGATCGGGCGCGGTCATCGCGCCCTGGTTGGCAGTAACGCCAAGATTTACCGGCGGGTTAGTGGCCATGTTGCTCATTCCCAGTCCAGCGCGCCCTTCTTCCAGGCGTAGATGAAGCCGATCACCAGTTCGCCGAGGAAGACCATCATGGTCGTCCACCCGGCCCAACCGGTTTCCTTCAGGCTTACCGCCCACGGAAACAGGAACGCGGCTTCGAGATCGAAGATGATGAACAGGATCGCGACGAGATAAAATCGCACGTCGAACTGGCTGCGCGGGTCCTCGAACGCGGGGAAGCCGCATTCATACTCGCTGAGCTTTTCCGCCGTGGGATTGTGGGCCCCGGTCAAGCGGGAAACGCCCATCGGCAGGAACACGAATGCCGAGGAAAGCGCCAGAGCGATCCCGAGGAAGATCAGGATCGGCAGGTATTGAGACAGATCGACCAAAGGGCTGACTCGCGAAGCTGCAGGTTCGGGTGCGCCCTAGTCCCGACCGCGCCCGGGCGCAAGTGGTGTGCATTGCGGTAAGGGCGGAATTGCCCGCCCTTTTCCCCGTCTCGTGCGAAAGAACGAACCACGGCCGCCGTCGTTGCAATTGTATGCCTTGCTTACTTTAGCTGCATTTTCAGCGTGCGGGCCGTGGCAGCGCCATAAGGCGGCTTGAGACCTGCAATCTTGGCCAGGTCGATCTTGGGCTGGCTGTAGACCGCGCGGGCATGGCTGAACGAGCGGAAGCCCTCGATGCCATGGTAACTGCCCATGCCCGAAGGCCCCACCCCGCCGAACGGCAGGTCGTCTGCCGAGACATGAAAAATAACGTCGTTGACGGTAACGCCGCCGGAAATCGTCCGGGTCAACACCGTCTCGCGCTCGGCCGAATCCTCGCCAAAGTAATAGAGCCCCAGCGGCCGGTCGTGCGCGTTGATGTAGTCGATGGCCTGGTCGATCCGCGAATACGTCTTCACCGGCAGGACCGGCCCGAAGATCTCGTCCTGCATGACCTTCATGTCATCGCTGACGTTGCGCAGGATCGTCAGCGGCATCTTGTTGCCGTTCGATCCCTCGAAGTTCTCGTTCCCCGGATTGACGACGATCGCCTCGGCGCCCTTGGCCACGGCATCGTCGACCAGCCCCGCCAGCCGGTCGCGGTGGCGGCGGTTGATCACCGAGGTGTAGTCATCGTTGGCCAGCAGCGTCGGATACATCTGCGCCACGCTCGCCTGCACCGCGCCGATCGCCTTGTGCTCCAGTTCCTCAGGCACCAGCATGTAGTCCGGCGCGAGGCAGATCTGTCCGGCGTTCATCATCTTGCCCAGAGCAATCCGCTCCGCCGCCTTGGCAACGTCGGCGCTGCGCCCGAGGATCGTGGGCGACTTGCCGCCCAGTTCCAGCGTCACCGGGACCAGATTGTCCGCCGCCGCGTGAAGCACGTGCTTGCCGATCGAGGTTGCCCCGGTGAACAGCAGATGATCGAACGGCAGCGAGCAGAAGTCCTGCCCCGTCTGCGGCCCGCCAAGGATCACCGCCACCTCGTCCTCGCCGAAGAACTTCGGGAAGAGCTCTGCCATAAGTTCCGAGGTCCGCTCGGTGAACTCGCTGGGCTTCAGCATCGCGCGGTTGCCTGCCGCAAAGGCCTGCGCCAGCGGCCCCATCGTCAGCCCGACCGGGAAGTTCCACGGGGCGACGATACCGATCACGCCCTTCGGCTCGTACCGCACCTCGGCCCGGGCCCCGAGCAGGTTCAGCGGAAAATTGACGTGCCGCTTCTCAGGCTTGCTCCATCCCTTCATGCGCTTCTGCGAATAGCGGATCAGGCTCATCGAGGGCATGATGTCGGTCAGCATCGACTGCTCGTGGCTGCGATGGCCGAAGTCGGCGCTCATCGCCTTGGCAAAGTCCTCGCCATGCGCCAGCAGCATCTTTGCACAGCGCTCCAGCCGGTCGTTGCGTTTCGAGAGCGGCTCGGGCCGCGCTGCCGTGAAGGCCTCGCGCTGCTTGCCCAGCGCGGCCATCATCTCGTCGCGCGCGGTTTCCTTGAACATGTCGCCTTACTCCCCCCGAATCGGCTTAGCCCAGCCCTTGCAGCAGGAAGATCGGCCATGCCGTAGCGGCAAGGCAGGTTCCCAGCGGCAGGGCCGTATCGGCATCGATCTTACGCTTGCTTACAAGCATGACAATAGCCGCCGCGATCCCGAGGATACTCCCCCCCAGCATGGTCTCGACCACGCCCAGCGGCCCCAGCCACAGGCCGATCGCGCCCAGCAGGGGCGGATCGCCGGAGCCCATCCCTTCGCGCCCACGCGCCTTCAGGTAGAACCGCGCGATCAGCCAGAGCGCCAGGTAGCCGACCAGCCCCCCCACGATGGCGATCCCCAGCACCGCAGCATCGTCGGTGACCCGCGCTCTTGCGAAAGCGACCAGCAGGCCGCTTGCGCCCAGCCAGCCCACGAGCATCCGGGGCAGCCACAAGTGCCTGAGATCGAGCAGCGCCAGCAGCAGCAACTGCCATCCCAGCAGCATCCCGGCCAGCGCCAGTCCCTCGCGCCCAAGCAGCATGGAAATCATGCCCACCAGCGCTCCGCCAAGTTCGCAAGCCAATTGCCAGGCGCCAATGCGCGAGCCGCAGGTCCGGCACTTGCCGCGTTGCACCAGCCATGACAGCACTGGCACCAACTCGACCACCGTCAGCGCCTTGCCGCAACCGTCGCAGGCAGACCGCCCTGTGACGATCGAACGCCCCTGCGGCAGTCGTTCCAGCGCGGCCCCCAGAAAACTGCCGACAATTGCGCCCAGAATGGCAGAACCGATCACTGGAATCCCTGCCGGGAGCGTTGAAAAAGCGGGTTCCAGCATCTGTTGGACCAATGCCCCATTTGCGTTCGCTGCAGTGCAGCACTATGTACGCAAGCGAACGCGGGAGCGTACAAGCCCGCGCATCAGCACCCAAACGCAAGGGGCCGTCAAGTCATGGCACAGTTCTCGTCAGCCGATCCGATCGTCATCCTGTCCTATGCCCGCACGCCCATGGGCGCGATGCAGGGCAGTCTCGCCGATGTTTCAGCCACCGATCTCGGCGCCACCGCCGTCAAGGCCGCGGTCGAGCGCGCAGGCGTTGCGCCTGACAGCATCGAGCGCATCTACATGGGCTGCGTCCTGCCCGCAGGCCTCGGCCAGGCCCCTGCCCGCCAGGCCGCGATCAAGGCCGGCCTGCCCAAGTCGGTCCAGGCAACCACCGTCAACAAGGTCTGCGGCTCGGGCATGCAGACGATCATCATGGGCGCCGAAGCCCTCGCCTCGGGCAGCGTCGATGTCGTCGTCGCCGGCGGCATGGAGTCGATGACCAACGCCCCCTACCTGCTCAAGAAGCACCGCTCGGGCGCGCGCATCGGCCATGACACGGCCTATGACCACATGTTCCTCGATGGCCTCGAAGATGCCTACGAGGCCGGTCGCGCCATGGGCACTTTCGCGCAGGACACCGCCAACGCCTACCAACTCACCCGCGAAGTGCAGGACGAATACGCGATCGAGTCGCTGCACCGCGCCCAGGCCGCTGTCTCCGAGGGCACCTTCAAGGACGAGATCGCTCCGGTAACCGTCAAGACCCGCGCGGGCGAAGTCACCGTCGATACCGACGAAGCCCCCGGCAAGGGCCGTCCGGACAAGATCCCGTCGCTCAAGCCCGCCTTCGCCAAGGATGGCACGATCACTGCCGCAACCTCGTCCTCGATCTCTGACGGCGCCGCAGCTGTCGTGCTTTCCCGCGAAAGCACCGCCAAGGCCGCAGGTCTCGCGCCCGTCGCCAAGGTTGTCGCCCTCGCCGCCCACGCGCAGGAACCCAAGGACTTCACCGTCGCCCCGGTCGGCGCGATCAAGAAGGTGCTCGACAAGGCTGGCTGGTCGATCGCCGACGTCGACCTGTTCGAAGTCAACGAAGCCTTCGCCTGCGTCGCCATGTTCGCGATGCATGACCTCGGCATCCCGCATGACAAGATCAATGTCCACGGCGGCGCCACCGCCCTCGGCCACCCCATCGGCGCCTCGGGCACCCGCATCGTCACCACCCTGATCGCGGCGCTGAAGAAGCACGGCAAGACCAAGGGCGTCGCCAGCCTCTGCATCGGCGGCGGCGAAGCCACGGCGCTGGCTGTCGAACTCGTCTGATCTGCCCCATCGGCAAAAACAAAAAGACCCCGGTCACAAGGCCGGGGTCTTTTGCTGTCAGGGCTTGTCGGCCCCCCACACGGCCGAAGCCTTGATATAGCCCTTGCGCCCGTCGACATCGAAGGCGCACCAACCCGCCTTGCAATCGCCGATCTTGCCCATGACGCCCGGAGCCACCCGCCATAGCAGGCGGCCGCTACCGTCCTTGTTCTCGCGCAGCGCGGTGATGCTGCCCTTGACCATGCCGGTCCGCTCGCGGCTGAGGAACTGCTGCAGCACCCAGCCGCGCGCCCCGTCCGGGTCCTCGACCAGGCGCCAGCCTCCCATCATGCGCAGCACCTTCATCGGCACGCCCTTGCGCGTGTACGTCCAGTTGATGCGATACTCGCGCCCCGGACCGACGCGCATGTTGGCGGTGTCCTTGCGGGTCGAGACCCAGTACGGCACCCCGTCGTCGGCATCCTGCGCATGCGCAGGGACGACGGCCGCAGTCAGGAAGGCGGACGCTATTCCGGAAGCAAGGACGCGGACGTAACTCATGGTCATGCTGCATGCCGTCGCAAAAATGGCGGACAAGAGCAACACCGCGATGGTTACTGTCCACCGCCCTTGGCTCTCGTCACGCTTGACCGCCGGCCCGCCCCCGGCCTAGCCTTCCGCCATGCCGAGTTCCGCCGACTATCGCCCGACCCGCCGCGTCGAAGGCATTCCCCGCGTTGTCGTCACCCGTCGCCTCCTGCCCGAGACCGAGGCGCGCATGAGCGAGCTGTTCGACGTGACGCTGAGCACCGACGACCGCGCAATGAGCCGCGATCAGCTGGTCGAGGCAATGCAGAGCGCGCATGTCCTTGTGCCGACGGTGACCGACCGGATCGACGCCGCGATGATCGCGCAAGCGGGCCCGCAGCTTGGGCTGATCGCCAATTTCGGCGCAGGCACCGAGCATATCGACCTTGCCGCTGCCCGCGCCCGCAAGATCATCGTCACCAACACCCCGGGCGTGTTCACGGACGATACCGCAGACATGACCATCGCCCTGATCATCTCGGTCGCGCGGCGTCTCAACTATGGCGGTCGAACCCTGCGAGCGGGTAAGTGGGAAGGCTGGGCTCCCTCGACCATGCTCGGCCACCGCCTAGCAGGAAAAACGCTGGCCATCGTCGGCATGGGCCGCATCGGCCAGGCCGTCGCACACCGCGCCCGCGCGTTCGGCCTCAACGTCCTCTACAACAGCCGCCATCGCCTGCCCGAAGCGCTGGAGACCATGTTCGGCGCCACGTTCGAGCCAGACCTCGACCGTCTGGTAGCCGAGGCCGACATCCTCACCCTGCACTGCCCGGCAACGCCCGAGACTCGCCATCTCATCGATGCCCGCCGCATCGCCATGATGAAGCCCCATGCCTACATCGTGAACACCGCCCGCGGTCAGTTGATCGAGGAAGAGGCGCTCATCGCCGCGCTGGTAGATGGACGCATCGGCGGTGCCGGGCTCGATGTGTTCGAACACGAACCGCAGGTCGATGCCCGCCTGCTCGCCCATCACAACGTCGCCATCCTGCCACATATGGGCAGCGCCACGTTCGAAGGACGACAGGCATCGGGCGACAAGGTCATTGCCAATATCCGCTTTTGGGCAGACGGCCACCGTCCGCCAGACCAGGTTCTCGAAGGCCTCGTCTGAGCCCCCTCCCGACGCGCGAAACTGAAACCGTTCGTCGCATTTCGCACAACAAACGTTTGCGCGCGCGCTTGTGCGCTGACGCAATGTTGCATTATGGCCCCGCCCGGAGAGGATCTGGTGCAGCAGTGCTGCACGAGGGGGAGTGATTTGCATGCGTAGAATTCTGGCGACGGCGATGGCCGCCGGGGCAGCTCTGCTGCCTTTGCTTGCCCACGCCCAAGGTACGGTAAGTGTCGAGGACGTGGCCGATACCGGCGACACCGCGTGGATCCTGGTCTCGTCAGCATTTGTCCTGATGATGGCCATGCCGGGCCTGACTTTGTTCTACGGCGGCCTCGTGCGTGCCAAGGGCTTTCTTGCCGTGCTGGTCCAGGTCGGCGCGATCGCGGCTGTGGCTTCGGTCCTGTGGGTCGCAGTCGGCTATACGCTCGCCTTCGGTGACGTCTCGACCGGCTGGCTCGGCAGCGGCAACGCCTGGATGCTGCTCAATCTCGGCAATGTCCGCGCCAACACCACCATCCCTGAAAGCGCCTATGCGCTTTTCCAGATGTGCTTTGCATTGATCACGCCCGCGTTGATGGTCGGCGCGTGGATCGACCGCGCGCGCTTCGGCTGGGTCGTCGCGTTCTCGGCGCTTTGGGGCCTGCTCGTCTATGCCCCCGTCGCGCACTGGATCTGGGGCGGCGGCTGGCTCGCCACCCGCTTCGGCACGCTCGATTTTGCCGGAGGCATCGTCATTCACACCACCGCCGGCATTTCCGCGCTTGTCGTGGCGATGCTGCTGGGCAAGCGCGCCGGCTTCCCCAAGACGCTGATGCTTCCGCACAGCCCGGCCCTGACCATGGCGGGCGCCGCGCTCCTCTGGGTGGGCTGGTTCGGCTTCAACGGCGGATCTGCCCTTGCCGCCAACGATGACGCCGCCTCGGCAATCATCAACACCCACATCGCCGCCTGCGTTGCGGCGCTCGTCTGGCTCGGGATCGAAAAGATGAGCGTGGGCAAACCCACCTCGGTCGGCTTTGCCACGGGTGCTGTTGCCGGTCTTGCCACGGTCACGCCGGCAGCCGGTTTCATCGCACCCGGCTCCGCCATGCTGTTCGGCGCGCTCGCCGCCGGCGTGTGCTACCCGATGATCCAGTTGGTCAAGCAGCGCCTCGAGATCGACGATTCGCTCGACGTCTTCGCAGTCCACGGGGTTGGCGGCATGCTCGGCTCGGTTCTGCTCGCCGTGTTCATCGCCCCTTCGTTCGGCGGCACGGGCTATGCCGAAGGCATGGACCTTGCCCGCCAGCTCATCGCACAGGTTGCAGGCGTCGGCATCGTCGGATTGTGGAGCGCATTTGCCACCGTCGTCTGCGCCCTGATGGTCTCGATGGTCATCCCGATGCGCGTCACCGAGGACGAAGAGCGCGAGGGCCTCGACATCACCAGCCACGGCGAACGTGCCTGGGAATTCGACTGATTTGAATGGCCAGCGCAAGGTGGGCAAGCTTGGGCCCACCTTGCGCTGCAGCACACAGCCCCATAGGTTCGGGCAATGACCAGCACAGCCGATGCCGAACCTCCCCTGCTCGAACAGGACCTGTGCACCGGCTGCGCCGCCTGCTGCGATGGCACGATGTTCTCCTACGTGGAACTTGAAGGCGATGAGGCAGACCGGCTTGCCCGGCACTTCACTGTCGTTCCAGGTCCGTCAGGACCGGTGTTCCACCAGCCCTGTCCCCACTCCGTGGACCAGCGCTGCCAGATATATCATGACCGGCCGCAGACCTGCCGCACGTTCCGTTGCAAGACGCTGAAGGCCTTGCGCAAAGGGGAGGTCGAGCACGCCGAGGCGTTCCGCCGCGTTGCGGAAATGCTTCGCGCGCGAGAGCAGATCAAGCCGTTCCTGCTTGAGGGCGAGACGCTCAACCAGGCGCGCGAGCGCCGCCAGACGATCGCGGCCGATCCCGCGCTTGCCGCAGCGCACACGGCTTTCCTTTTGCGACTGACCGCTTTTGACCTGTTGCTTGATCGCTACTTCCGCAATCCGGGCAAGGCGATGTTCTCCCGAAACAATCCGGAAATGAACTAACGTTCGGGCCAATCCAAAGCCTAAAGGCTTGTAAAGACATATCGTTATTTGACGCGAGTGCTACCCTGCGTCGAATGGATCGCTGCACTGCGGAATGGTAAACCCGGGGCATGGGATGCAGCGCCACCGTTCCTTCTCTTGCCAGCCGACTGTGCCTTTCCTGCAGCCTGTGCTGCGACGGCACGCTTCATGGCTATGCTGTAATCAAGGACGCAGAGGTCGAGGAGACCGCAGCACTCGGACTCGACACCTTCACGACCGCCGCTGGCCAGTCTGCATTCGCCTTTCCTTGCCACTACCTCGAGGGAAAGGCCTGCACCCGCTACGACAGTTGGCGCCCCTCGATCTGCGGCGACTACTTCTGTCGCGTGCAGGCGCGCGTCGCATCGGAGGAGTTGACGGAACAACAGGCCTTCGCACTGGTGCACCAGGCGCGCGGCTTGCGCGACGAGGTTGCGTCCCTGCTGCCGCCCGGAATGCCGATGGTCGAAGCGCGCGAACATTTCCGCAAGTTAGCGGCCGATCGCCACAACCTGGGCCCCCAGGATGCCAAGCTCGTCGTGCGCATGTTCGTCATGGAACGGCTGCTCGACAGCGAGTTTCGCGGCAAGGGTGCAGGCCACCTCCCCTCGTGAAAGAGGCAAATGACCGCATTGGGGCCGTGGCCAACGCCGTCGCGTGCTGTATCGTGGGGGCATGACCAAGCCTGCCGAACCCGAAATCCCCCTCGCCAGCCGACTTTGCCTGGCATGCGGACTATGCTGTGACGGCACAGTCTATCCCCATGCTGTCGCGCGGGAGGACGAAGTCCCGCGCGCTGTCGGCCTTGGCTTCACCGCCATCCGCGCCGAAGACGGCTCCCCGGCCTACGCCCTTCCCTGCCACTACCTCGAGGGTCGTGCCTGCACGCGTTACCGCGAATGGAGGCCGTCCGTGTGCAGCGACTACTTCTGCCGCGTACAGGCCAGGGCCGGCTCCGGCGAGATTTCCGAAACCGAGGCGTTGGGCCTGATTGCAAAGGCGCAGGACTTTCGCGACGCAATGGTCGCCCAGTTGCCACCGGAGGTCAGCCGCCCAAAGGCGCGCCAGCACCTTGAGGCTCTTGCGGCCCGGGACGGCAAGCTGGCTCCGGCAGACGCGGCCTTTGTCATGCGGATGTTCGCGCTGGAGCGGTTCCTCGATTCGGAATTCCGCCTTGCCGACCCAGACCGGCTGATGGCCCGCCGTCGCGAAGACGAGTGAACGGGAGCGAAGACATCAGCATCGACAAACCATAGTTCATTTAAACTATAGTGACGTTCGAAAGGATTGCCCCCTAACCTTCAGCATATGGCTTGATAGAACCAACTTTTCTATTCAAGCGCAATGACATCGACCGACAGCGCGATCCCGTTGGCAAGCAGGTTGTGCCTGGCTTGCGGCATGTGCTGCAACGGCACCGTCTACGATGACGCCCGACTTGATGCTGAAGAGATCGACGCCGCCGCCGTCGCCGGATTTTCTACCTGCCGACCGGCCTCTGCCGGCGCCACGTTCGCCCTGCCCTGCCACTATCTCGACGGCAAGGCCTGCACGATCTACGACAAATGGCGTCCTGATGTCTGTTCCAGCTACTTCTGCAGCCTGCAGGAACGAGCCGCTGCGGGCGAATGCACCGAAGCCGAAGCGCTCGAAATCATCGCCACCACACTTGGCCTTCGCGAGCAGGTGACCAGCGTGATGCGCGCCGGGGAGACCTTCCGCCAAGCCCGGGCACGCTTCGATGCGCTGGCAACCGCAGGCGCAGCTCTTTCGCCCGACGACGCCGCTCTGGCCGTGCGCATGCTCGTCCTCGAACGCATGCTCGACCAGCACTTCCGCAAGCCCGGCGAGGAACGCGTTCGCGCCCCCGCCGAAGCATCGCGGCCCGTCGAGGCTGTCAGTCGCCGGTAAGGATGCGGTCGACCAACTGCTTCACCGTCGGGGTGAAGTTGTTCGAATAGAACGGATCCTGCTTGAAGCGATAAGCAGCATGCCCGGCAAACATCAGGTTCTGGTCGATATCGCCGCCATGCGCGATGTCCTGCAGCGTCTTCTGGATGCAGAAGCTGCGCGGATCCGCGAGGCGTCCGGTGGTGTAGTCGTCGTGGTCCTTCCACGACGAGAACCCGCAGTGCGACAGGCAACCCATGCAGTCCTTCTGGTCCTGCTGGATCTCGTCGCGCTCCTCCGGCGTCACGAAGACCATCGTGTCATCCGGCGTGCGCAGCGCATGGACAAAGCCTGCGCCATGCCACTCGCGGGCGCGCGCCAGATCGTTGGGCGTCACCCAGAAGTTCTTGCCCCGTACGCCGACGTCGAGCTGCGCGGTATGCTCGCCGGCCACCACGCGCGAGTAGGGAATCTGCCGCTCCGAACGCGCTTCAAGCGCGCGCAGGAAGGGATTGCGCACGGCCGAGGAATAGAACCCCGTCGGCGAGAAGCGGTGCAGCAGCACGTCGCCTGGCTCCAGCGTGCGCAAGTGGTCCTTCCACCCCTGCGGAATCGGGCTCTCCTCGGTCAGCAGCGGACGTGTGCCGAACTGGAAGGCGATCGCGCCGAGTTCGGGATTGTCGATCCAGTCGTTCCACTCGCGCAGGAACCACACACCGCCAGCCATCACGATCGGCACGTCATCGGAAATGCCTTCCGCCCGCATCACATCGCGCAGTGCCTTGACGCGCGGATAGGGGTCCTCGGGCTTGCGCGGATCCTCTGCGTTCGACAGGCCATTGTGCCCGCCGGCCAGCCACGGGTCCTCATAGACCACTGCGCCCAGCAGTTCCGGAACCTTGTGATAAGCCCGCTTCCATAGCGCGCGGAACGCACGGCCCGACGACACGATCGGAAGATAGTGGACGTTGAAGCGCGCCGCGATATCCGAAAGCTTGTAAGGCATCCCCGCGCCGCAGGTCACGCCCGTCACCAGCCCGCGCGTCTGATCGAGCACCGCTTCCAGAATCGGCTGCGCGCCGCCCATTTCCCAAAGCACGTTGATGTTGATGGCACCGCGTCCACCCGAAATCTCGTGCGCACGCTTCACCTGCTCCACCGCACCATCGATGGCGTAGCGCATCAGCTGTTCGTGGCGTTCCTTGCGGGTCAGCGCGTCGTAAACCTGTGGAACAATCTTCCCTTCGGCGTCGTAGCTGTCGGCATTGACCGCGCTGACTGTCCCGATACCTCCGGCTGCGGCCCAGGCGCCCGAACTCATGTGGTTCGTCGCTGCCACACCCTTGCCGCCCTCGACCAGTGGCCAAACTTCACGGCCACCATAGAGAATCGGCTTCAACCCCTTGAACGCAGACATCAATTTCCTTTCAAGGCGCTCGTCGCGCCAGCACCCTTCGCCGTCTTGAGACGGCACGGCTTAATGTCGCCAGGTTCGGGACGGCTGCTCGCCGCGACGAACTGGGCATAATAACCCGCGATTTCCGGTTTACGGTGAAATTCATCCAAGCGAAAGCCCACCGCCTCCAGTTCGCAGATGAGCAGCGCCGGCGGAATACCGTGCTTGTCGGTCCAGCGATCGACGTCGACCACCACAACGCGCCCACCGGGCTTCAGCGCCGGCCACGTCCGCCACAAAAAGGCATAGGGCTCGGCGACCTCGTGGTACATGTGGACCATGAAGATCCGGTCGAAGCTGCGTTCCGGCAGCCTCGGATCGTCGGCCGCGCCCGGCTTGATCGAGACATTGTCGAGCCGGTCCTTCTCGACCCGCGCGCCCAGTCGCCGCAGTGCGTCGCCGTCAATGTCCTGTGCCAGCACACGTCCGCCGCGCCCAACGCGCTCGGCCAGGCGCACCGTGTAATAGCCCTCGCCTGCGCCGATGTCGGCCACGCTCATGCCCGGCTTCACGCCGGCAAGATCCATGACCTTGTTCGCTTCGCCCTGACGGTCGCGATCGGCCTCCGTCGAGAACTGGCTGCTGATGACCTTGGAAACCGGCCGGTCGGCCAGCGGAAAGTCTCGCGCGCCTTCCGAGCGCTTGTCTTCCCCCTGCGGCTTGCAGGCAGAAAGCATGAGCGCGCCGAGAACGGCCAGCGCGACGGGAACATGGGCCGAAGCCCGGACCATCAGTCGTCGTCCTCCACCGCAACCTTCTCGCCCGTCACCTTCTGCGACAGCGCTGCGGCCATGAACGGGTCGAGCGCCCCGTCGAGAACTTCGGTCGGGTTGGTCGAGACGACGCCGGTGCGCAGGTCCTTCACCTGCTGGTAGGGCTGCAGCACGTAGGAGCGGATCTGGTGGCCCCAGCCGATCTCGGTCTTCGCCGCATACTCGCCGCTCGCCGCCGCCTCGCGCTTGGCCAGTTCCGCCTCGTAGATGCGCGCCTTGAGCATGCCCATCGCGGTTGCGCGGTTCTTGTGCTGGCTGCGGTCGTTCTGGCTCGCCACGATGATCCCGGTCGGCACGTGGGTGATGCGCACTGCCGAATCGGTGGTGTTGACGTGCTGACCGCCTGCACCCGAAGCACGATAGGTATCGATCTTCAGGTCGGCCGGGTTGATCTCGACCTCGATGTTGTCGTCGATCTCGGGATAGACCCAGACCGAGCTGAACGAGGTGTGCCGCCGCGCCGAACTGTCATAGGGGCTGATGCGCACGAGGCGGTGCACGCCGCTTTCGGTCTTGGCATAGCCATAGGCGTTCTCGCCCTTGATCAGCAGCGTGGCAGACTTGATGCCCGCGGCTTCGCCGGCATGATAGTCGACCAGATCGACCTTATAGCCGTGGCGCTCGGCCCAGCGCGTGTACATGCGCTGGAGCATTTCCGCCCAGTCCTGGCTTTCGGTGCCGCCGGCGCCAGCATGAACTTCGAGGAAGCAGTTGTTGGCGTCGGCTTCGCCGGCAAGCAGGGCCTGCACCTTGTCATTGTCGGCGCGGTCGGCCAGCGCGGCGAGCGTGGCCAGGCCCTCGTTCACCGTGGCGTCGTCGCCCTCCATTTCACCCAGTTCGATGAACTCGATCGCATCGGCCATCTCCTGCCCGATCTCGTTCACCGTCCCGATGGAGGCTTCAAGCCGCCTGCGTTCCCGCATGACCTCTTCGGCCTTCTTGGGATCATCCCACAGCTTCGGGTCTTCGACACGTGCGTTCAGCTCGTCCAGACGGCGCACCGCGCGGTCCCAGTCGAGGAACTTGCGCACCAGTGCCAGCGCGGCATTGATGCGGTCGATATGGGCCTGCCCTTCGGCACGCATGGGGCTGAACTCCGGTCAAATTCGAAACGAAAACGAACTGCGCCGCTTAGCGAAGCGGGCAGGCATGTAAAGCCCAAGCGTGAAATGGAGTTTGTGTCAGCGCGCTCCAGCGAGCTTGCGCACGGCCGCCAGCGTCAGTTTCACGTGGTCGCGATAGTCCATGTCGGAGTGGACCATGACAATCTTGCCATCGCGCCCGATGACATAGCTGGTGCGCTTGGTCAGACCGGTCGGGATACCTACCGCCTTGAGCGCGACGTCATAGGACTTGATCACCTGGGGAGTGGCGGCGGCCACTGCGAACTTGTCGCGGCAGGCCTCGGTCGAGAACTTCTGCAACGTCTCGATCTTGTCGTTGGACATGCCGATCACGGTTGCGCCGGCCGCCTTGAAGTCATCGCTTGCCTCGGCGAAGGCGTGGGCTTCCAGCGTGCAGCCTTGCGTGAAGGCCTTGGGGTAGAAGTACAGGACCACCGGCCCCTTCTTCAGCGCATCCTTCAAGCTGAACGAAAACGGCTTGCCGGCGAGTGCTCCCTTGGCCGCGAAGTCCGGCGCGCGGGCGCCGCTCGGCAGTTCGGCGAAGGCCGGGGTGGTGAGGGCCAAGGCGAAGGCTGCGCCAGCAGCGGCAAGGGTGCGGATCGTCATGCGGGCGAGGTTACCAGACCTCGCCTCTTTCCACCAATGCCTTTGAGTGCAGCCCCGGAAGGCACTGCGATCAGTAGATGCCGCCCTGCTCTTCGAGGAAGTCCTGCTCGACCGGCGCGTCATCACCGCCGCCTTCCGGAATTCCGCGCGCTGCCCGCGCCTTGCGCAAGGCATCGATCACCGCCTGCTTGGCACTGACTTCGCCCTCGCGCGCGGTGCGCCGTGGTTCGGTGTCGGGCTTGAACGCTTCCCAGATCACCGAAGCCTTCGCCACGTCGTCCTCGGGAGTCCCGCCGAACACGCGCTTGCCGGAAACGCGGTCTATCTTGACCATGCGCACCCCTTCGGGAACCGCAAACGGAATGTCCTTCCAGCGGCTGCGAGTCTCCTGCACCAGTTGCTTGAACACCGGCGCCGCGATGCGCCCGCCCTGGGCATAGCCACCAAGGCTGCGCGGCTGGTCATAACCGATATAGACGCCGGCAATGATATCCGGCGATCCACCGACGAACCACACGTTGGTCGGGCCGGAGGTCGTGCCGGTCTTGCCGAACAGCGGCAGGTTGAGATCGCGCAGCGTCACTGCGGTGCCACGTACCACCACGCCTTCCAGCATGTGCACCACCTGATAGGCCGTGCGCGCGTCCATGACCTGCTTGCCGGTCGCCTTCAGGCGAGGCATCTGCTTGCCGTCCCACTGCGGCATCGAGCAACCGTCGCAGCGCCGGTTGTCGGCGCGCCAGATCACCTTGCCGTTGCGATCCTGGACATAGTCG
>JBKBUD010000233.1:0-2867 GCA_046290865.1 Novosphingobium sp.
GACGTTGGCGGTAGCGGTGTTTCGCCGGTGCTGACATCGAGCGTGCCGTCAGCGAATTCCAGCCTGAGAGTAGGGCTGGAGGCTGCATCCTTGCGTGTCCGGACGACGTGCCCGTCCGGCGTAGTGACCAGCACGTAGCCGCGCTGCAGCGGAGCCTTGGGGTCGAGCGAGCGGCGCAGGCGGTCGAGCGCCTCGACCTGGCCGCGCGCGTGCTCGATGCGCTGGAGCAGGACTTCGGGGCGTAGGCGGCGGGCGTCGAGCCGTTCGCGTTCCCGCGAAACGCGCGCGCTGAGCAGGGCGGGGCGCAGGGCTCCGGCGTGGCGGGCGAGGACCGAGCCTGCGATCTCGGTGCGGTGAATCAGGGCGCGGCGCAGGCGTTCGCCGAGATCGTCGACGCGCTGCGCTTGTCCCTGCAGCAAGGCTTGCGGCTGGGGCAGGCGCTGGCTGCGGGCTTCGAGGCGTTCCTTGGCCTGGGCAAGCTGGCGGGCAAGGGCGCGGCGCTGACGGGCGTTGAGATCGGCGACGAAGGCGGCAAGCTCGGCCTGCACCGGTACGGCGAGCTCGGCGGCGGCTGTGGGAGTCGGTGCGCGCAGGTCGGCGGCGAAATCGCACAGGGTGGTGTCGGTCTCGTGGCCGACGGCACTGATGATCGGGATGGTGCAGTCGGCGACGGCGCGGACGACTTCTTCCTCGTTGAACGACCACAAGTCCTCGATCGAGCCTCCGCCGCGCGCGACGATGACGAGGTCCGGGCGTGGGATCGGTCCGCCGGGCTGCATGGCGGAAAAGCCGCGCACGGCGTTGGCGACCTGCGCCGCTGCGCCCTGGCCCTGCACCAGCACCGGCCAGACGATTACCCGGCTGGGGAAGCGGTCGGACAGGCGGTGGAGGATGTCGCGGATCACCGCGCCAGTGGGCGAAGTGACGACGCCGATGGTGCGGGGGAGGAAGGGCAGGGGCTTCTTGCGCGCCTGATCGAACAGGCCTTCGCCTTCGAGCCGCGCCTTGAGCTTGGCCAGCAGGGCGAGCAGCGCGCCCTCGCCCGCGATCTCCATGCGCTCGATCACGATCTGGTAGTTCGAGCGGCCTGGATAGGTCGTCAGCTTGCCGGTGGCGATGACTTCGACGCCGTCCTCGGGCCGGAAGTTCAGGCGCTGCACGCCGCCGCGCCACATCACGCCATCGAGCCGCGCATTCTCGTCCTTGAGGCAGAGATAGAGGTGGCCCGAGGCGGCGCGCTTCACGCCCGACAGCTCGCCACGCACGCGGACGAAGCCGAAACGATCCTCGACCGTGCGCTTCAGGAGCGCCGAAATCTCGGAGATCGAGAGCGCCGGAGCGTTGTCGCCGGCCGATTCCCTCGCTAGGAGCCCGCCCGAGCTGTTGTTGTCGTCGTCATAGGGCGCGGAAGGGAAAGCCATGAATATCCTGCTGCTGGGATCGGGTGGGCGCGAACATGCCCTCAGCTGGAAACTGGCCCAATCGCCGCTTCTGGACAAGCTCTATGCGGCGCCCGGAAACCCCGGCATCGCGCAACATGCCGAACTGGTGGCGCTGGACCTGACCGATCATGCCGCCGTTGTGACTTTCTGCGAGAGCAATCGCATCGGGCTGATCGTGGTCGGACCGGAAGCGCCGCTGGTGGATGGCCTGACGGATTCGCTGCGTGCGGCAGGCTTTTCGGTGTTCGGGCCGAGCCGGGCGGCGGCGCAGCTCGAAGGGTCGAAGGGCTTTACCAAGGACCTCTGCGCCCGGGCGAACATCCCGACCGCCGGTTACGTCCGCACGAAGTCTCTGGAAGAGGCGCGGGCGGCCCTGAAGGACTTCGGCGCGCCTGTGGTGATCAAGGCCGATGGTCTGGCCGCGGGCAAGGGCGTGGTCGTGGCGATGACCATGGCTGAGGCGGAAGCCGCCGTGGACGACATGTTCGATGGCGCGTTCGGCTCTGCCGGGGCCGAAGTCGTGATCGAGGAGTTCATGACCGGCGAGGAGGCGAGCTTTTTCGCCCTGACCGACGGTGCGACCATCGTGCCGTTCGGATCTGCGCAGGATCACAAGCGCGTCGGCGATGGCGATACCGGGCCCAACACCGGTGGCATGGGCGCCTATAGCCCGGCACGGGTGCTGACGCCTGAACTGGAAGCGCAGGCGCTTTCGCAGATCATCGCACCGACGGTGAAGACCATGGCCGACGAGGGCATGCCCTATTCAGGCGTGCTCTATGCCGGCCTGATGCTCACCGAGCAGGGCCCCAAGCTGATCGAGTACAACGCCCGGTTTGGCGATCCCGAATGCCAGGTGCTGATGATGCGGCTTGAGAGCGATCTCGTCGAACTGCTGCTGGCCTGTGCCGACAACAAGCTTTCGAGCATCCAGCCCCCGCGCTTCTCGAGCGAAGTGGCGATGACTGTGGTCATGGCGGCGGAAGGCTATCCGGGCACGCCGAAGAAGGGCGGCCGGATCGACCATATCCCGGCAGCCGAGGCAACCGGCGCGAAGGTTTTCCATGCCGGGACGTCGCTCTCGGCAGATGGCGTGCTTTCGGCAAGCGGCGGTCGCGTGCTCAACGTTACCGCCAAGGGCGAGAGCGTGAAGGCGGCGCGCGATGCGGCTTATGTCGCGGTGGACGCGATCAGCTTCCCGGAAGGTTTCTGCCGTCGCGACATCGGCTGGCGCGAAATCGAGCGGGAAGACGCAGGGGCCTGACGCACCCGTGAATTTGCAGGCTTGACCGGGTGGGCGCCACGCGCTCAGTTCGGGTGCAGACAGCGCAAGACAATGCGCCTGCCCGGGAGCCTGAAGCAATGAACCGACGTACCTTCCTTGCCGGTGCCGGCAGTGCCGCAGTCGTGGGCGCAGCCTTGGCC
>JBKBUD010000234.1:0-2861 GCA_046290865.1 Novosphingobium sp.
GGAAATCCGGCACGCCGCTTTCGGGCCAGAGCAGCAGCCGCTTCTCGCCGGGCTTTCGGGCGAGCGACAGCGCGGCGGTCTGGCGGAACTGGTTCTCGAAGTTGGCCGGATCGGCAAGCAGTTCCTGCCGGACATCGGGCTGGACGAGAGTGAAAGGCAAGGTGCCCTCGAGCCGCTCTCCATGGAGGGGCAGGATCATCAGGATTGCAGGGCCGAGAGCGTAGGCGGCCGCCGCAGCCTTGGATCCTTGCCGCCAGGCCCTGAGCGCGAAGAGCCACCAGCCCGCCAGCAACACCACGAGGCCCGAGAGCGCGTAAGTGCCGGTCCACTGCGCCGCCAAGGCCAGGCCGGGGCGATCGAAACCGCCGAGCGCGACCATCGCCAGCGGATTCCACGCAAAGCCGGTGAAGACCCACGAGCGCAGCCACTCGGTCACGATCCAGCTGGCGGCGAATGCCGGAAGCAGCATCGCGCGGCGGGTATTCGCGAGCCACCAGCCCGCCCAGGTGGCAAGCGCCGGGAAAACAGCGAGATAGAGGGCAAGCAGGAACACCGCGATCCAGCCGAGCCACGCCGGCATCTCGGCCTGATAGGTGAAAGCCGTGGCGATCCAGCCGTTGCCGACGGTGAAGTACCCGACACCGAACAGCCATCCGGCCAGCAAGGCCTGCCGCCAGGTCTTCACCACATGCAGACGGTGAATCAGGAACGCGAAGGCCGCAAGCGTCAGCGGCCACAGGCCCAAGGGCTGAAACCCGCAGGCGGCAAGACCGCCGGCGGCGATTGTCAGCAGGCTTTCACGGGACGGGGCGCGAAGGGAAAAGCGGGGAGCTGTCATGCCCCCCTGCTATGGGGTGCGCCGGGGTAGACCGCAAGCGGCCCATCCCGGCGTCAGGGTTCAGCCTTCGGCCGGCTCGGCCGCTTCGGCGACCGGGGTCTTGCGCGGACGGCCACGCTTCTTGGGAGCAGGTGCCGCCGCTTCTTCGGTGACAGGCGCTTCGGGTGCTGCAGCCGGAGCAGGCTCGGCCTCGGCCTTGGCGCTGATCGAAGGCGGCAGGAACGATGCATCGAGCGTGGCCGGTGCTTCGTCTGCTTCAACCTTGGCACCGCGCGAGCGACGCTCGGTGCGCGGACGCAGACCACGCGAGGCGCGGGTCACGAACGGGTTGTCGCTGGCGTCAACCATCGGCTCGCCCTCGATGGCGGGGACGCCCTCGCCGGGGATGGCTTCGCTCTGGACAGTATCGGCTGCCGGACCCTCCGTCTCGGCATCGCGATTGCGATTGCGGTCGAACCGGCGGTTGCCGTCACGACGGCCGCCACGATCGTCGGCGCCGCGTTCTTCGCGGGGGCGATCGTCGCGCTGACGGTCCTCACGCTGGCGATCCTCGCGCGGGCGGTCGTCACGGGGGCGGTCGTCACGCTCGCGGCGACCTTCGTAGCGGTCGCCACGATCCTGCCGGTCGGCCTGGCGGTCAGATTGACGCTCAGATTGCCGGTCGCCGCGATCCTGACGATCGCCGCGGTCTTCGCGGTCCTCGCGCTCACGGCGATTTGAACTCGGGCGGTCGAACGCCGGGAAATCACCTTCGACGCTGAAGTCGTCGCCGTTGTCCTCGGAGTCCTGCTCCTGCCAGCGCTCACCATTGGGGCGGGCGCGCTGTTCTTCCTGGCGGGTGCGGGTGTCGGCGATCACACGGAAATAGTGGTCGGCGAACTGCAGGTAGTATTCGGCCTGCACACGGTCACCGTTGAGGTGGGCGTCCTGCGCGAGCTTGCGATACTTCTCCAGCATCTGGGGGGCATTGCCCCGGGCGCGGCTGTCGATCCGGTTGAGCTGCTGACCACCGTTCTGGGGGCGACCGTTGTTGCCCCGACCGCGACGGCGGTTGTTACCACGATTGTTATTCAACTCAGGCACTTCCTTAAATGGGGCGGCCTCTCGTAAAGCTTGAGCAACCCGTAATGCCGCGCAACCCTCCGCCACCGGTTCGCGTCGTGCGAATCGGGGTTCCCAGCATCTGCGCTCGTCCCGGCCCCTTTGGCCGATATTCCCTGCAAATGGTGGAGCTGGCCGGGACGGGAAGCCTTCGTCCGTCCCCTGCCTGTAAACACAATTAGTGGTCCGCAGGTCCCTTGCCAAGAGGAATATTGGCCATTTTCGCCATTTCGACCGCCCTTTTTCGTCCAGCAAGGTCGCGATGGACGCGCGTGGTCATCCCGGCAGTGCGGGCAATGCCCGATACCGCTTCGGCCTGCGTCCAGCCAATTTCGACGATCGCCACGCCGCGGTCGCTCAGCAAGCCGGGCAATTGCGGCACGAGAATGCGGTAGTCATCCAGCCCCTCCGGCCCCGAAAACAGCGCCGATGCAGGCTCATGCTGGCGTACCGATGCGTCAAGTTCGGCGTCATCCTCGACATAGGGCGGATTGGACAGGACGAGGTCGAACTTGCCGAGCGCGTCCGCCCAACCGGCCTGCGTCCAGTCGCCTTCGAAGATGCGGGCCGCAGGGGCATGACGGGCCGCGTTTGCCTGTGCGACCGCAAGAGCCTGCGGTGAACGCTCGATCGCGATGCCCTCGGCACCGGGCCAGAGCGACAATGCCGCCAGCAGCAACGCGCCCGAACCTGTACCCAGATCGAGGATGCGCTCCGGTGGCTTGTCTGCAAAAGCCTCGCGGGCGGCTTCGACCAGCGTCTCGGTATCGCCGCGAGGGATCAGCACGGCGGGGCTGACCGTCAGTTCCAGACCATAGAATTCGGCACTGCCGGTAATGTAAGCGACCGGTTCATGGGCCAGACGCCGCACGACCAGCCCAGCGAACCCTTCGGGTGCAGGGTCCGCCATATGCCGCAAGAG
>JBKBUD010000235.1:0-2839 GCA_046290865.1 Novosphingobium sp.
AGATAATCAGGATATTTCATCGTCCGCGCGCCCAGCACGCTGTTGGCATAGACGACGGCATTCGACTCCGCCCAGACGATCTGCTCGTCGCGCGCGGGCCGGTCGTCGAGCAGATAGGGCGCGCAGGTAAAGGTGGGTTGCGCCCCCATCGCCACATAGGCATCGGCCACAGCCGCTGCCGGACGCCCAAGCGCTTCCGGAACACCCTGCGCCTGCCAGCGCCGGTGATCGACCGAAATCGCATTCAGCGTCGTCGGCACCACGACGCGGCCGCCGAGATCCCGCAGCTTTTCGGCAAAGGCGAGGCCGCCCGGGCCGGTATAGATGCAGCCGTCGATATGGGCGCGGGTGATGTCGATGAGTTCCGTCGCGCCTTCGAGCGCCGCCATTCGCAGCACGATCCGCATGGCAACGGCAGCCGCTTCGCCCCGCTCGCCTGCGAGAATGGCCTGGTCCTGATCCGTGGGCGCGATGTCTGAGCCGAGCTCGGCGATCGCATCGCTGATCCGGATGCGTTTCGCGGTTCGCAGCCCTGCAAACGCTTGCTTGCCCACAGCAATCACCGGGATCGACCGCCCGAAGACCTCCTCGGCGACGATGACGCCGAGGGTGATGATCGCTTCTGGATGTTCAAGCACGATCGCGGCCGGACCTTGTCCGTTGAGGATCAGCTCGAGGATAACACCGCTGCCGGTGCAGGAGCCACGGCTGGTTGGCAGTACCAACACGCGGCCTACCAGCCGCTCGCCGCTCAACGGGTGATGCCGGTCGATGATCTCGCCGGTCACGGCGTCCGCACCGCCCCAGAAGCTGAGCGCCGTATCGGTGAACAACACCTCGCCCTCGGCGGACCCTGAAACGAGCACGCGGCCCGTGATGTCGACGGTGTCATGGAGGCTGCTCATCATCCTGTCTCCGTAAGCGCCAGGACCGCAAAACTCGCCAGCCAGTGTTCACCCATATAGTCACCAGCCACATGCGCGATCCCCGCTTGGAGATGCCCATGCGCGGCCTCGAGCATCACAGGTCGGCGCGGGTCCGTGTCGGGCAGGGTGGCCGCCAGAGAGGTCCAGCACCAGGCGCGGCTGAGGCTCAGGCCATCGAGATGGGCAATCTTGCCATCGGAGCGGTCGGAAACGGAGGCGGGCGCAAACAGCGTGCGCGGTTGGCCTGTTGCGATACCGGGCAGGAAAGCGTCGAACCAGCGGGCGAACTCGGTGGCGGGCAGGAGCCGGCGCATGCATTCCGCCTCGATCAGCGCAGGCGAGAGGAAGTCGTCGCCTGACGGTTCGCCCCAGGCGGGGCAGGCCGTATCAGAGCCGTACCAGCGCTGCGCCGTGGCGCGCAGCAGATTAAAGAGGCGGTCGTCTCCGACGGTCTCGGCATAGTCGGCTGCGAGCCTCAGCGCAAAGGCAGTGTTGTAATGCGTACCTGTTCGCACCGGATAGGTGGCCAGCGGCAGGAAATCGCGGAAGCGTTGGACGATACGCTCCGTCAGCGGCGACAAGGCCTTGGCCCATGCAGGGTCCTCGTAGCCGTGCAACTCGGCAGCAAGCTTCAGCAACCAGCCCCAGCCATAGGGACGCTCAAAGCCGCGCGCCATCGACCGGTCGAAATAGGCACATTCGCCGGCGACCTTATCGGCTACCAGCATCGTCGCGAAGAGATCGCGGATCGCTTGCACCTCGGGTATCTCGGGGTGGAGCCGAAGCAGCCGTGCCAGCATCCAGTAGCCATGCATGCAGGAATGCCAGTCATAGCTGCCGAAGAACACTGGATGAAGCTCGGACGGCGTCTTCGCATCCTGAGGCCCTTCGAGCCCGTGCAGGATATGATTGGGATATTCGCGGGTGACATGCCCGAGCGCGATCGCAGCGAAGCGGGAAGCAAGCTCGGATGTCAGCCGCGTGGTCATCCCTTATCTCCCAAGTCCAGCCGATCGCCCCAATCGGCGCGGCGGATGTCCTTGAATGCATCGCCGTCGCGCTTGCTGAGTGTCAGCTCGGCAGCCGTGCCATCGGTGCGGCACAGCTTGATCCGCCCGACACCACCATTGACGCGCGGCGGAGACAGCACCCGGTCGCCGCTGATCGCGACAGGCTCGCGCGAAGCGGCGATGAAAATGTATTTCTCGTCTTCCCACGGCACTTCCGCGCCCTTGGCCATGCGGTGAACCCGCGAACGCGCCACGCGCCGCGAGAAGTGGCACCAGTCGGGTGCCGCGATCGGACAGTCGTCAGAATGCATGCAGGGGGCGACAAGATGGGCGCCGAGAGATCGCAGTCTGTCGCGAACGGCCAGAATGCGCTGCCAGCCGGCAGGAGTACCCGGCTCGATGACGATGAGCATACCCTTGGTCAGATCCCAAAGCTTTTCCGTGACGGCTGCGATGGTCGTCGGCGGCAACTCGTCCAGGACATAGGCGAGCGTCACGAGGTCAGCCGAAGCGAGCGCCGGGATCTTCCCCGTCACGTCACCTGCCTGCCAGTGGCTTTTCACGCTGCCGGAGGCGGCGAGCTTCTCGCCGACGCTGCGGATCACGCCGCTCGCTTCCACCATCTCGGCCGATGCCAGACTGTTCCACGTATCCGCCGCTGCCCAGAGTGCGGTGCCGGGGCCACAGCCGAGATCGATCAGCGCCTCCGGCTGAAAGTCCGGTGCCGCATCCTCGACCATGGCGAGCGCTGCGCGGACCGCGGCGAAGGTGGCGGGCAGGCGGGTCGCGAGATAGGCCTTGGCGGCCAGCGCATCATCGATGTGAAAGCGCCCGTCGCGCACCTCGCGCCGATAGCGATCCGAGAGAATGGAGCTTGCCTTGGCGAGCCGTTCCAAGGGTTCG
>JBKBUD010000236.1:0-2809 GCA_046290865.1 Novosphingobium sp.
TCGGTGATCACCGTTGCCACCGGGCGCACCTGCATAGGGGAGGTCCTGGTGTCCTGCAGGCGCGCTTCGACCAGCACGCGCAGCGGGAGCTTGCGCACGGGCCGGATGCCGAAACCGAGGGCGACCTCGCGATCCTGGCCGGGGGCATTGATCGCCAGCGACGTGCGCAAGTAGGCATAGGAGGAAGCGACCTCGCCCTTGCCGAGGCGATAGCGGACGATGGCTCCGGCCTGGCTCGCGCCATAGGATGCGGCGCCGGGAGCCTGTGCTGCGTCACCGCTGCCCGCGCGCATCAGCACCCAGTTCTCGCCACTCCAGCGCGGATCGTCCTTTTCCACGACGGGTTCGTAGAATTCGTCCTCTGGCGGTTTCCGGGGCTTGGACTTGGGCGGGAGCGCGAAGCTCGGTGATGGGGCGGAGGCCGGAATGACGACCTCACTCGCAAGTTGCAGCCACGGTACGGCTGGCGGGGTCGGTGCTGTCGGATTGCGCTTTTCGGGCGGAAGCATGCGCATGCGGGGTGGCGCGAGATGGCGCGGCGTCGCGCCGAGCGGGGCAGCTTCAGGCCGGGGTGCTGCGAATGCGGCGGCTGGGCGGGCAACGGCGAGGGTAACGGGCTGGGCCGGCAGCGATGCCGTCGGCTGCCACATGGCGATCCGCAGGGCGGTCCATCCGGAAAAGAGCAGGCCAAGCGCAAGCAGCGGCCGGCCCCGCCGGGTTGCCGCGGTTTGCGCCATCAGGCCGGGGCCGGAAAGGGACGTTGCGCTGCAAGGGGGAGCGCGAGGGGCAGGACCTGGGCAAGGTGGGCGCTATGGACCGTATGATCCCAGCGCAACCGCCCGCCGAACAGGACCCGGACATAAGCGGCGAGAGCACGGCGCGCCGCCATGACCGCGATGACATTGCCAACGGGAAAGCGCAGCACCGCCAGCAGACCTTCGCGCAGCCCATATTCGCGGGCGGTGAACATGCCCCGCATGGCCAGTCGCCAGAGCAGGCTGGCAAAGTTGAACATCAGGAGACCGCGCAGCAGCGTCCCGTCGGGCACTGGCTCGGCCAGACCCGCCTGTTGCGCCAGCACGAGCGCGGGCCACAGCACCAGCATGAGGTAGGCGGCGCAGATGACGACGGCGACCAGCGGGCCGCGGCGGTCTCGCAGCCGCATCCAAAGGTCGTTCAACCTCAGGTTCCAGCCGAGCCGGTCCCACCCCTGAAAGGCGATGCCATGCACCCAGCGCGCCTTCTGCCGAACCGATTCGGCAATGCAGCCGGGAAAGAACTCTCGCGTGGCGACGAGCGTCCCGTCGTGGGCGCGCATGCGCAGGAATGCAGAGCGTCCGCCGGTGACCGTGACGAGCAGGCCGCATTCGTAGTCTTCGGTCAGGCATTCGGCGGCGAAGGGTTCGTCAGTGTCGCGGTGGGCGATGATCCGGTCGATCGCGCGACGCGAGAACGCGCAGCCGACGCCTGCCGAGGGCAGCGCCGCGCCGATGTGATGGCGCACCACCATGTCGCGCGCGTGGGCCTCGGCGAATTCGTCGCAATAGTGCCCCGCCACCCAGCGCGAAGTGCGTTGCGGCTCGGGCCGGACGGGCAACTGGACGAAATCGACAGTATCGAGAGCGCGGTCCATGACGCTGAGCGCGGCCGGGTGGACCATGTCCTCGGCATCGTGGAGAATCAGCGCGCGCACCGGCAAACGCGCTCGGCGTTCGTCCTCGCACATGGCGCGGTACAGCCTGTTGAGGCAATCGGCCTTGGTTGTCGGACCATCACGATCGTGGATCACCACCCGCAGGCGGGCGTCGGACTCGGCTTCGGCAAGGGCGGCCAGCGTCGCGATATCGTTGCGATAGCAGCCGACGTAGACGCGCAAATGGCGGTGGGGCCAACTACGCAAGGTATGCGTGACCATCGCGCCGATGACCTGGGCTTCATGCCAGGCAGGCACCAGCACTGCCGCTACGCCGGCGAGTTCGGCATCGGCACAGTCGGACATCCGCATGGTGCGCCCCTGCCCGAGCAGGCGCAGTCGCAGCCACGCGAGATCGAGCAGCAGTTCGTCCAGCGCGAACACGGCAAACCAGATGGCGGCGAACAGGAGCAGTTCATGCTCCACCACCGCCAGCCACTGCAGCGCTGGATAGGACGGCCATGCCAACAAGCCCTGCCCCCATTTGACGGATTCCGCCCTTGCGGGCACTAACGCCAGCTATGCCCGTTGCCGGGACTTCAGGAACCAAGGAATGATACGAAAATGGCAGGACTGCCGGACTTTGGCCGCCTCTGGCACCGGCTGAGCCACAACGAGGCCGCGCCCGGAATCGTGCTCATGGCCTGCGCGGCCATTGCCCTGATCCTGGCCAATTCGCCGCTGGCCGAGACGTGGCACGGCCTGTTCCACCACCCGCTGGCGTGGACGCCGATCGCCAAGCTCGACAGCTGGCACATGTGGATCAACGACGCGCTGATGGCCGTGTTCTTCTTCGTGGTCGGACTCGAGATCAAGCGCGAGATCCTCGATGGCGAGCTTTCCAGCCCGAGCCGCCGACGCTTGCCGGTGATCGCGGCGATTGCCGGTATGGCCGTGCCTGCGCTCATCTACATCGCCGTTGCGCGCGGCGAGCCTGCGCTGCATCGCGGCTGGGCGATCCCCTCTGCCACCGACATCGCCTTTGCCATCGGCGTGCTCGCGCTGGCCGGGAAGGGCCTGCCATCGTCGCTGCGCCTGTTCCTGCTGACCGTGGCCATCGTCGATGACCTGGGCGCGGTTCTGGTCATCGCATTCTTCTACACCAGTGGCCTCGAC
>JBKBUD010000237.1:0-2809 GCA_046290865.1 Novosphingobium sp.
GGCTGCCATTCGGGCTTGGGATCGAGGCTCGCCTCGCTGCCGGGAAGGCCGTCCTCGTGGATCGGCGGGCGGACGGTGGCGCTGTGGGTCATCGGGCTATCCTGCTGGAATTACAGGATGCCAATGGCCGGGCAGGGTGGTGGTTCCGACCCTGCCCGGGAAACGCGATCAGCCGATGCCGAGGGCGTTCTTGCCCCCGGATGAGGCAACAATCGATGCCGAGGGCGTTCTTGCCCCCGGATGAGGCAACAATCGATGCCGAGGGCGTTCTTGCCCCCGCATGAGGCATCAATCGATGCCGAGGGCGTTCTTGTACGTTTCGAGCACGGCTTCCATCTCGCGGCGGTCGTCGGGCTTCATCTTCCGCAGGCGGACGATCTGGCGCATGATCTTGGCGTCGTAACCGGTGGCCTTGGCTTCGTTGTAGACGTCCTTGATGTCGTCGCCGATGCCCTTCTTTTCCTCTTCGAGGCGTTCGATGCGCTCGATCAGGAGGCGCAGACGGTCGTCTGCTGTCTTGGCGTCGGCGAATTCGACCATCGGGAAAGTCTCCGGGTATGCGGGTGAATCAGATGGCGCGGCTGATAGACGCGCCACCGGATTCGGGCAAAACCGGGCCTGTGGATAGTCCGGGGATTATTCTCCGGAAGCGTTCTTCTTCATGCTTTCGGCCATTCGGGCGAGCTGCTCCGGCGTGGCTTCGGTCTGGTAGCGGGCCTTCCACTCCGCCGCAGGGAGGCCGTGGATGACCTCGCGCGCCGCGGCCTTGTCGCCCTCGAACCCGCCTTCGATGATCCAGTCGGCAAGGCAGTTGCGGCAGAAGCCCGAGAGGCCCATCAGGTCGATGTTCTGGGCATCGTGGCGGTGCTGGAGGTGCTTGACGAGCCGGCGGAAGGCGGCTGCCGCTACGGAATCGGGCAGCGCATCGATTGCATTCGTATCCACTGTAAACATCCTTGGGTTTTGAAATGGCATGGGCCATAGCCCGTCGCGCAGATTCATAAGGAGTACCAAAGCCGTGGCCAAGCTCGATCCCAGGGGGCGCAAGGTAAAGATCCTCGCTACGGTAGGTCCCGCCAGCCGCGAGCCGGAGATGCTGGAAAAGCTGTTCCGCGCCGGGGCTGACGCTTTCCGCGTCAACATGAGCCACGGCGAGCACGCGATCCACGCCGAGACGATCGCCAACATCCGCGCGCTCGAAAAGAAGATGAATCGGCCGATCACGATCCTGTGTGACCTCCAGGGACCCAAGCTGCGCGTCGGCAAGTTCAAGGAAGGCCGGGCGGTGATTCGCCATTCCGGACATTTCACGCTCGATCGCAATCCGGAGCCGGGCGACGAGACCCGCGTCTGCCTGCCGCACCCGGAACTGTTCGGCATCCTCCAGAAGGGCCAGCGCCTGCTGATCGACGACGGCAAGCTGCGCCTGCGCGTGATCCGGGCCGACCAGAACGAGATCCTGTGCTCGGCCGAAGTCGGCGGTGTCATTTCCGATCGCAAGGGCGTCAACGTGCCGGATGCGGTGGTGCCGGTGCCGGCGCTGACCGAGAAGGACCGCCGTGACCTGTCGTTCGCCGTCGAGCATGGCGCCGACTGGATCGCGCTGTCGTTCGTGCAGCGGCCGGAGGACGTCGCCGAGGCGCGCCGCCTCATGGGTGGCTACGGTTCGCTGATGGCCAAGATCGAGAAGCCTGCCGCCATCTCGCGGCTGGAGGAGATCGTCGAGCTTTCGGACGGCATCATGGTTGCCCGTGGTGACCTCGGCGTCGAGCTGAACCCCGAGGAAGTGCCGCCGCTGCAGAAGCGCATCGTCGAAAGCGCGCGCCGCCAGGGCAAGCCGGTCGTCGTCGCGACGCAGATGCTCGAGTCGATGATCGAGGCGCCGACGCCGACCCGCGCCGAAGTTTCGGACGTCGCCAACGCCGTCTACGACGGTGCGGACGCGGTCATGCTCTCGGCCGAAACCGCAGCAGGTGCCTGGCCGGAAGAGGCGGTGACGATCATGCACCGCATTGCCGCGCAGGTCGAAGCCGATCCCGGCTACGGCGCGCGCGTCCACTTCATCGAGACCCTGCCCGATCCGACCACCGCCGACGCCTTGGCGCAGGCGGCGGCAAGCATTGCCAACACCCTGCCGATCGCGGGCATCATCGTGTTTACCGGCTCGGGCTCGACGGCGCGCCGCGTCGCGCGTGAACGTCCCGGCGTGCCGATGCTGGTGCTTACCCCCTCGCAGAAGACGGCCCGCAAGGTCGGCCTGCTGTGGGGTGCCCATGCCGTCAGCACCAAGGACATCGGCAGCTTCGAGGAGATGATCGCCAAGGGCAAGCGCATGGCGCTGCGCCATGGCTTCGGCACAGCCGGTTCGCGGCTGGTGGCGTTGGCGGGTGTTCCGTTCGGCACGCCGGGCGCAACGAACCTGCTCCACGTGGTGACGCTGACCGGCAATGAGCTCGATCAACACAGCTGACATTTGTGTAAATATGCTGCACCGCGTGTAAGATTTAATTGCTCGATTGAAAACAGGTTGAACGCTGCCCTGCAGCGGGCATTTACGGTCCCACAACATAATCCGGGAGCTGTGAATGCCGATTTCAGGAAACCGCGTGGTCCGTGCATTTTCCGGCGGGTTGAGCGCGCTTGCGCTCGCCGCCGCGGGGGCGGGCGTTGCCCGTGCGCAGGACGCGGCCGAGGATCAGGAGCAGTCGTCGATCGACCTGCTCAACGCCGACATCATCGTCACCGCCACCAAGAAGAAGGACGTCGAGAACGTCCAGGCGGTGCCGATGGCGATCACCGCCTTCAACGC
>JBKBUD010000238.1:0-2807 GCA_046290865.1 Novosphingobium sp.
GCTCGATGCTTTCGGGCTGGCCCTCTGCGGCCGCAACCAGCGAACCGCCGGTTCCAGCAACATCCAGCGTCAGCAGCGAAGGCACGCCGATTTCGGCGCACAAGGCGGCCATCGCGGCCTCGTCTTCGCTGCGGCACAGCAGCAGCGCGGGCTGCGCATCACTCAGGAAATAGCGCACTTCGCCAATGGTATAGGCGGTGTTCAGTGGCAGATAGACGGCGCCCGCCAGCAGCGATGCCAGCCAGGTCAGCAGCGCCGTCTGCGACTTCTCCACCTGCACGGCGATGCGGTCTCCCGGCTTCACGCCGCTCGCGCGAAAGGTATGAGCCAGTTGCGCGGCGCGGGCATATGCGCCGCCATAGCTTAACACCGCCCCATCGGGGGCAATCAGGAAGGGGGCCTGCGGGTTCTGGCTGCACTTCCGAAGGAACAGCGAGAGAATATCCTGCGCAACGGTGTCGGCCAAAAGTGAGTCCTCGAAAGCTCTGCCGGAAAAGGTTGTCTCCGGTGATTGTGTATGCAAGATTCCAATAATCATACTCTTGGGCATGCATCAATATGAATTCCGATCAAGGCGCGGCAGCGAGCATGCTGCTTTCCGACCGCATCCGTCTGGCGATTGCCGACGATATCACCACCGGCGCCCTCGCACCGGGCACGCAGCTTGACGAACAGCAATTGGGCGACCGCTTCGGCGCCTCGCGCACGCCGGTACGCGAGGCTCTGCGCCAGCTCGCCGCCGAAGGCCTGGTCGAGATGCGGCCCCGCCGTGGCGCCGTCGTCGCGGTGCTGACGACCGAGCGCGTGTTCGAGATGTTCGAGCTTTCAGCCGAGATCGAGGCACTGTGCGTGCGCCTTGCCGCGTGGCGGATGACCCCGGTCGAGCGCAGTGCGTTGCGCCGCATTCACGAGGAATCGGCCTATGCCGTCATGCGGGGCGATGTCGATGAATACGATCGCCTGAACTGGCGCTTCCACGATGCCATCTACGAGGGCACCCACAACGCCTACATCGTCGAACAGGCCAAGGCGCTGCGTGAGCGCATGGCTGCGTTCCGCCGCGCCCAGTTGCGGCAGGGCGGGCGTCCCGAACGGTCGCGTCACGAACATGGCGAACTGGTCGAAGCGGTGATGCGCGGCGATGGGGAGCAGGCGGCCAAGCTGATGCGCGCCCACATGTTCAATGCCTCCGGCGCGCTGGAAAGCTTCGCCCGGCTGCTGCCCGGAGCGAATTGAGCGAAAGCTGCTCCGTGCATGGGAGAGGCACGGTCAAACAGCCTTCTGCATACACAATGACCGATTGTCGGCCACCGTGCATTTTCTGACTTGCGCTGTCAGTTGGCGTGTTCAACTTCTCCGGCACAAGGTCGCAACGTAGTGCGACGTACGGGGAGGTGCGGAAAGTGGCAGTCGGACTGAGGTCCGTCGCCTCCCTGTGTGTCTGACAGCGCTGTCCCGGCCAGACGCATTTCAAGGGAGGAAAAAATCATGAGAAAGCTTCACTTCGCCTGCATGATTCCGGCGCTTGTGCTGGTCTCGACACCGGCCTTGGCTCAGGAAGCCGCCGACAAGCCGGTCGACAACGGCGACATCATCGTCACCGCCAACCGCACCGAATCGCTCGCTTCCAAGACCCCGGTCGCGCTGACCGCAGTGTCGGGCACCGCGCTGGTCAGCCAGGGCATCACCAACCCGACCGCGCTTGCCGAAACCGTGCCGAACCTCTCGATAGACGCGCCAACGGCCTGCAAATCACCATCCGCGGCGTGACCAGCACCGACGGCACCGAAAAGGGCGATCCCTCGGCCGCGTTCATGCAGGACGGCATCTACATCGCCCGTCCGCAAGTGCAGGAAGTGTCCTTCTTCGACATCGGCCGCATCGAAGTGCTGCGTGGACCCCAAGGCACGCTCTACGGCCGCAACACCACTGCCGGCGTGGTCAACCTGATCTCCGCCAAGCCCAAGCTCGGCAAGTTCGAAGGTTCGGTCGACCTGACCTACGGCAACTACAACACCTTCCAGGCGTGATCAACGTTCCGGTGAGCGAGAGCATCGCCCTGCGCGGCGCGGTCAACTACGACCGTCGTGACAGCTACCTCAAGGCCGGCACCGGCTTCACCTCGAAGCTCAGCCCGTTCAAGGAAAACCTGTCGGTCCGTGGCTCGGCGCTGTTCGATCTCGGCGATGGCGAGCTGGTTGTCCGTGCCGACTATTCCGACATCGGCGGGCAGAACGTCAACGCGCTGCCGCTGACCAACGTCTACTCGGGCGTTACCACCAACTTCGTCGACCCGGTCTACATCGGTGGCGACCGTTCCTCGAGCGAGCTGCGCACGCTCAACGTGCCTTCCGCCTTCGGCACGGATCGCAACAACAAGACCTGGGGCGTCATGGCCGACTTCAGCTATGATCTCGGCCCGGTCACCGTGAACTACCTCGGTTCCTATCGCGAATTCGAACGCCACGAGGACGGCATCAACATCCGCGGCCTCGGCGCCCGCGTCATCCCGACCCGCTTCGACGGCACCTACTGGCAGCAGAGCCACGAACTGCGCCTCGCCACCAACGGCGACGGCCCGCTCAAGGCCCAGGTCGGCGGCTACTACTTCGAGGAGCGCTCGGGCATCGGCTTCTACCTGTTCGGCCTGCTCAGCCCGACGCTGAACACGACTGGCTACGTCTTTGGCTTCCCGCAGGATCCGACCAAGGCCAAGTCCTATGCCGGCTTTGCGCAGACGACCTACAGCGCCACCGATGCGCTGCGTTTTACCGCCGGCATCCGCTATTCGCATGACGACAAGTCTC
>JBKBUD010000239.1:0-2805 GCA_046290865.1 Novosphingobium sp.
GGTCCAGCGCCAGCGCGTCCTCGCCCGCCCCGGCATGACGCCCGAAAAATTTGCCCACATCCTCTCGTTGCAGGTGCCCGACGCCGAGAAGCGCGCCAAGGCGGACCATGTGATCGATACCGGCGTCACCCTCGCCGAGACCGAGGCGCAGGTTGCCGCGCTGGTTGCGGCCATCCGGGAAAAAAACCCCCGTCAGTAACCGTCGCAACCCCTTGTCAGCCCGCGACGAGGGGTCCACATATTCTTCAATGCGTGAGATCGTTTTCGATACCGAGACGACTGGACTGGACCCGAAAAGCGGGGATCGGCTGGTCGAGATCGGCTGTGTCGAAATGGTCAACCGGGTGCCCACGGGCGCGGTTTTCCATTGTTATTTCAATCCCGAACGCGACATGCCGGCAGAGGCCGAGGCCGTCCACGGCCTGTCATCCACGTTCCTGTCCGACAAGCCCAAGTTTGCCGCCGAGGCCGACGTGCTGCTCGACTTCCTCGGCGACTCGCCGCTGGTCGCGCACAACGCCGGATTCGACTTCGGCTTCATCAACAACGAGCTGGAAATGTGCGGGCGCGAACCCGTCAGCCGTGATCGCATGGTCGATACGGTGGCGATCGCGCGGCGCAAGCACCCCGGTGCAAAGCTCAGCCTCGATGCCCTGTGCACCCGCTACGGCATAGACCGCAGCCACCGCACCAAGCACGGGGCGCTACTGGACGCGGAACTGCTCGCCCAGCTCTATGTCGAGCTGATGGGCGGGCGGCAGATCGGCCTCGAACTGGCGGCAGATGCCGTCGGCGCGGCGGGTCTGGTCGTGGTGGAGGAGTCGATCACCGTCACCTCCAGCCTGACCCGCGCATTCCGTTCCCCGCGCCCGCACACTGCGAGCGCGGAGGAGCTTGCCCGACATGCCGAATTCATGGCGGGCTTTGCCGAGCCGATCTGGTCGCGCTGAAACCCGGTCCGGGGTTGAGCACGGCCGGGCGTCTCGCCCGAGTGACAGGAGAAGTGACTTATGGATATTCGCGTTTCGGGACACCAGGTCGAAACCGGCGCTGCGCTGCAGACCCATGCCGAGGAGCGCCTCGGCGCTATAGTCGACAAGCACTTTTCCCGAGCGCTTTCCTCGAACGTCACTCTGGGCAAGGCCCCGCACGGCGGCTTCCGATGTGACATCGTGACTCACGTGACGCAGGGCCTGATCCTCAAGGGCAGCGCCATTGCCCAGGACGCCCACGTCGCGCTCGACCAGTCGGCCGAGAAGATCGAGAAGCAGCTGCGCCGCTATCGCCGCCGCATCAAGGATCGCCACGAAGGCGCAGACCACGCCCGCAAGGCGGACGAGGCCAACTTCCAGGTGCAGGAAGCGGCCTATACTGTCTTCGCACACGATGAAGTCAGCGAGGAAGAACCGGCCGACGCACCGCTGGTCATCGCCGAAACCCGCGTCGACGTTCCCACCGCCAGCGTTTCCGATGCGGTGATGATGCTCGACCTGCGCAACACCAATGCCCTGCTGTTCAAGAACGCGGGCACGGGCGTGCACAACATGGTCTATCGCCGTGGCGACGGTTCGATCGGCTGGGTCGAACCCAAGTAAGGGGTAGGCGGACCTCACGCATCGTCATTGCGAGCGCGCGCGGCAAGCCACGCTCTCTCGGGCAACAGAAAGGTGTTCGCGCCGCTTGCAGTGACGAATCTTCCGTAAAAGTACGACAAGACATTTCCCAATGCTTTGCACTTGCCTTCCCGCGCATTCGGGAGCATTGCGCGCCCCAATTCACCGTGCTTTTGCACTCTTGTGATACCTTTATCCGTATGTCGGCAATCTTCACCCTTGATCCTCAGGCCGTCCGCGTGGTTCGCGCGGATTCGAAGCAGCAGATCCTGACCGATCTCGCGCGCTGCTTTGCGTCGGTCTATGGGCTCGATGAAGGCCGCGTGATCGACGGGATCGAGGAGCGCGAAAAGCTCGGCAGCACTGGCTTCGGCCGGGGCGTTGCCATTCCCCACGCGCGCATCGATGGGTTGGAACGGCCCGTCGCGGTGTTTTTCCGCCTTGAGAATCCGGTCGAGTTTGCCGCCGCCGATGGCATGCCGGTCGATTGCGTGTTCGGGCTGCTCTCACCATCGCAAGCGGGCGCCACGCACTTGCAGGCACTCGCCGCAATCTCGCGGCTGATGCGTGACGAGCGCATGCACGAGCGCCTCGTCTCCGCCACCGATGCCGATGCGATCTACGGGTTGCTGGTCAACGTCATCGATCGCGATGCCGCCTGAGGAGAGCGCCGACAGCGCAAGCCTGCACTGGCGCGCGCTCGAAGGTCTCTATGCCTCGGCTCCGGTCAACAATCTGTTCGAATCCAGGCTCGAAATCGTCGGCGAAGGCCTGTCGCGCATCCATTTCGACGTGACGCCAGCCTGTTTCCACGCGGCAGGTGCCGCGCATGGCACGATCTATTTCAAGATGCTCGACGATGCCGCGTTCTACGCGGCCAATACCTTGGTCACCGACCGCTTCCTGCTGACGACCTCGTTCAACCTGTTCTTCAGCCGCCCGATCAACGGCGGGCGAGTCATTGCCGAAGGGCGCTGGGTCTCGGGCCGCCGCCGCGTACTCGTCGCCGAGGCGCGGCTGATCGACGAGGAAGGCGAAGAAGTGGGGCGCGGCACCGGCACCTTCCAGCGCTCGCGCATCCCGTTGTCGAGCCTCGACGGCTACAACGCCGGCCTGCGCGCAGCGCTCGGCTGCTCGGCCGGGTGACGGATTGGGCGATGGATTCGCGCCTGCCCGCGCACCTCGAAGTCCA
>JBKBUD010000240.1:0-2795 GCA_046290865.1 Novosphingobium sp.
GCGCTGTGCCGGGCGCGGGCGATGTTCGGGACGCAAGGCGACCGGGCGGCGCTTTCGGCAATCATTGCGCGGGTGCTCGATCGCCCGCGCGACCCGGCCAAGCTGCGGGCCGACGTGCTGGAGATGCGCGGGACCATGGCCGAGCACAAGCCGGCCAAGGGTCCGCTCGACGTGAAGCTGGCGCGCGGCGGGCTGGTGGACATCGAGTTCATGGTCCACTTCCTGCAGTTGCGCGATCATGTGGCGCAGACGCCGGACCTTGGCGCGGCGGTGCAGGTTCTCGAAGACCTCGGGCTGCTGCCCCAAGGCACGCGCAAGGCACACGACCTGCTCGCACGGTTGCTAGTGGTGGTGCGGCTGGTTGCCCCTGATGGCATGTTCCCGCCCGAAGCCAGCCGGGGCATCGTGGCACGGTCGTGCGGGCTGGACAGCTGGGATGCGCTGCTGGACGCGGTGCTGGACGCACGGCATTGCGTTGCGCGCGGCTGGGCGCAGGTGTTCGATATTCAACTGGAGATTGCATGATGAGCGAGCGGATCGGAACGGGCGAGGCATTCCCCGACATCGCGATGACCACGCCCGATGGCGGCAGCGTGAAGGCTTCGGACTTTGCGGGAAAGAAGCTGGTGGTGTTCTTCTATCCCAAGGACGACACGCCCGGCTGCACCACCGAGAACAAGGACTTTTCGGCGCTCTACGGCGAGTTCGAAGCGGCGGGGATCGCCGTTCTGGGCGTGAGCAAGGACCCGCCGAAGAAGCACGTGAAGTTTGCAGAGAAGCACAGCCTGACCGCGCCGCTCGCCAGCGATGCGGAAGAAGGTGGCGTGTCTGACGCGCTGGGCATCTGGACCGAGAAGTCGATGTACGGGCGCACCTACATGGGCATGGAGCGCACGACCTATCTCGTTGATACGGATGGAAAGATCGCGCAGGTGTGGAACAAGGTGAAGGTCAAGGGCCACGCCGAGGAAGTGCTGGCGGCAGCCAAGGCGCTCTGATCCGCGAAACCGGTATGAACACCCCTACCCTCGCCCGCGCGATCCGCGCGGTGATGCTGACGCCTGCGCCGCACGACAAGGTGATGGCGGCGCGCGACGTTGTGCGCCGCTGGCGGGCGGGCGAGCTGGCGATGGTGTTCGACGTGGCGATGCCGGACTATCCGGCGCGTCCGGACAAGCCGGAGCTGCTGCCGCCCAATGCCATGCCAAAGCGCGGGCGCGGATCGGCGCATGGGCGGCTGGCGCTGCTCCATGCGCTGGCGCACATCGAGTTCGTGGCGATCGACCTGGCACTGGATGCCGCCGGGCGATTCGGTGCGCAGATGGGGCGGCAGTTCGTCGACGACTGGCTATCGGTCGCAGCGGACGAGGCGATGCATTTTGCATTGATCGCGCGGCGGCTGCGGACGTTGGGCAGCTATTACGGGGCGATGCCCGCGCACGACGGCTTGTGGGATGCGGCGCGCGAGACGGCGCATGACGTGGCGGCGCGGCTGGCGGTGGTGCCGATGGTGCTTGAGGCGCGTGCGCTGGACGTGACGCCGATGACGGTGGAGCGGTTCCTGAAGGCGGGGGACGAGCGCTCGGCACGCATCCTGCAGAGAATCGTTGACGACGAAATTCGCCATGTGCGGTTCGGCACAACACATTTCAGCGCAGTCTGCCAAACGAGGGGCGAATCCCCCGTGGACCTATGGAAAACCTTGGTCCAGCAGCACTTCCGCGGTGCCGTTAAGCCACCGTTCAACGACTCGGCGCGTCGATCAGCCGGTTTGTCGCGCGAAATGATGGCAGGGGTTGCCTGCCTGCAAAGCCCCCCGCATACCCCAATTCACGAGATGGCGGGGGGTTCCGACCAACTCTGAAATATCCCAAGGCGGCAGGCCGAAACCTGTCTGCTGCCATAAAACGGGTTCGCTTTGGGGGTTCAGGGCTTGCTGCTCCAAAGGTCCTACCGACCGGGAGCAGAGAGCCGAGAAAAAGGTCGTACGGGTCGTAATGTTGTTCAACACCAACACCTTCAAGACTGTATTCAGCGCCCTTACGGCAGTTGTTGCATTCTCTTCCGCTCCGGCATTCGCCAACAGCGCCGCTTCCGCAGACATCGCCGCCCCGCTTCGCGCCGCCGAAGCTGCCAAGGCAGGCGTCTCGGCCGATCGTGGCGATGAAGAATTCCGCCGCCTCTTCGCCAGCTGGCAGCAGCTCGACAACGGCATCCTGCCCTCGTCGAAGCCGACCACCATCCGCAAGGCTTCGGTCTCGATCCCGTCGCTGGTTCCGGTGGCGATGACCCGCCTGTCGAGCAGCTATGGCATGCGCGAGCACCCGGTGCTCGGCGGCCGCCGCGCCCACAAGGGCATCGATCTTTCCGCCCCCACCGGCACCCCGATCCGCGCCAGCGCCGATGGCGTCGTGGAAAAGGCCGAATGGTTCGGCGGCTACGGCCTGTTCGTCGGTCTCGACCACGGCGGTGGCATGGAAACCCGTTACGGCCACATGTCGCGCGTGGCGGTTGCCGAAGGGCAGCAGGTCCGCAAGGGCGACGTGATCGGCTATGTCGGTTCGACCGGCCGTTCGACCGGCCCGCACCTCCACTACGAAGTCCGCGTTTCGGGCGAAGCTGTGAACCCGCTGCCCTACATGCAGGGCAAGGGCGACGCGCTTTACGCCTCGAACGACAAGGCCGAAGGCCGCGGCGGTCCGGAAGAGTAAGGTTCAGGACCAAAGGTCCGAACCTGCAAAGTTGCATCTTGGAGAGGATGCGGAAAAGGGCTCCGGTGACGGGGCCCTTTTCTT
>JBKBUD010000034.1:0-23012 GCA_046290865.1 Novosphingobium sp.
TAACGCCCCGCATTGAACCCGCGCGCACCTGCCGCACCGATCGCGCCGGAAGCATCAGCCACAGCGTCGGCTTCCGAAGGGAGAGGAGCGGGTTGGCCTTTTGCCCTCTCCTGACCTGTGGGTGGGGCATATAACCTATATGGTTCGTTTTGTCAAGGTCCGTTAGCACCACCCTTCGCCGTCATCCCGGGCTTGACCCGGGATCCCGCTTCCTTGTCGTGAGGGTGGGGCAGGAAGAAAAGCGGGACCCCGGGTCAAGCCCGGGGTGACGGAGGTGTTTGGGGTGTGGGTGGTGTTTGTCGCCGGATTGCCGCCGGCGCGGGAATGACGAGGGAGAAGGGGTTTCTCGCAAAGGCGCAGAGGAGGCAGAGGGCGCAGGGAACAGGGCGCTGCGGTTGAAATGAGTGACGCAATACTTCATAGGGCCCACCAAATTCTTGCATCGCTTGCCTAATTCTCTGCTCGCATCTACGATCTACTTGGGGAGTGCAGGGGCAATTCCAGCGGGGGCAAATCCGGGCAAATGCAGACTGAAGAAGACGTGTACGTCGGCGACTTCGAGTTCGACGGCAACTGGCGCGAGTTTGCCGCTATTGCCCTGCCGAATCTCGTCCTGACCATTGCCACGCTTGGCATCTACCGTTTCTGGGCGACGACGCGCGTTCGCCGCTATCTCTGGTCGCGCACGGTGTTCATGGGGGACCGGCTGGAATGGTCCGGGACCGGCCGCGAGCTGTTTCGCAGTGCCCTCGTCGCGCTGGTTCTGGTGCTGGTGCCGCTGGCCATTGCCAACCTGATCGTCCGGCAACTGCTCGTCCACGGGCACTCCGTCGCCGGACAAGTGCTGTCGGGCGTGGTGCTGATCGGTCTGTATATCCTTACCGGAATCGCCGTGTTCCGCGGCTTGCGCTACCGCCTGTCGCGTACGAACTGGCGGGGCATTCGCGGCGGCAGCCATGATCAGGGGATCAGGTTCGGGCTGGCCTACGCCTGGAAGAACTTCGTTGGCATGCTGCCGCTGGGGGCATTGATGCCCTGGGCCATGGTCAGCCTGTGGAACCAGCGCTGGAACGCGATGAGCTTCGGTCCGTGGACCTTTGCGGCGCGTGGGCGGGTGAGCGGGCTCAAGCTGCCGTTCCTGTGGTGCTATGTGGCGCCGGTGGTGGCGATCGGCGTGATCGCGCTGATCATCTGGTCGGGCATGATCGTCACCTTCTTCGGGATCGAACCGCGCACGCCGGTCGAATGGGTGCTGATCCGGTTGCCGGCCGTGTTCGCGTTCTTCTTCCTCTATTCGCTGATCATGCTGGCCTACTACGCCAGCTTCATCCGGCAGATGATCCGCAGCACTTCGCTGGGGGACATCAACTTCAGCTTCAACGCAGGCGCGACCGACTGGATGGAGCTCTACATCGTCGACTTCCTGCTGGTGCTGTTCACCCTCGGGCTGGGTTCGGTGTTCATCAGCTATCGGCACTGGACCTTCTACTTGCGCAACCTGCAGGTCGACGGGCGGATCAACTTCGACGCGGTGACGCAGTCGGATACCCCGGCGCCCGGACAGGGCGAGGGTCTGCTCGACGTTCTCGACATGGGGGCACTGTGATGAGCGATCTGCCGCCGACCGAAGACCTCGTCCATGCCAAATTGAACGACGGCATGACCGCAAGGTGTCACCCGGTGCGGGTGGCCTGGGGTGCAAACGGGCTTTCCGTTGCGGGAGAAGACATAGCAGAAACCATCGCTTGGAGCAGCCTGATCTGGATCGATCTGTTGCCCGAGGCGATCCTGCTCGGGCGCAGCGACCGGCCGGGCTGGCGCTTGCGTCTTGGGCGCGATGCGCCTGCGGATCTGGTGGCGCAGTTGCCGCAGCGGCCACGCTTCGGTCGCTGGATCGACCGGTTCGGCTTCGGCAAGTCGCTGGTCGGCTTTGCCGTGGTCAGCAGCATGGTGGCCTTCGTGGCGATCAACACGCCAAGCTGGCTGGGGCGGCGGGTTCCGGTTTCGTGGGAAGCCGGCATGAGCGACGACAACCTCGAGGACCTTTCGGCCAACACCTGCCATACGCCCGCAAGCGATGCTGCGCTGGCGAAGCTTTCCGCGATGCTGGATTACGAGAACAAGGACGGGAGTCTGCCGCCGGTCAAGATCGAGATCATCAAGCTCGACATGGTCAATGCTGTCGCGCTGCCCGGTGGGCGCGTGTTGGTGTTCGACGGGCTGCTCAAGCAGATCGATTCGCCCGATACGCTGGCCGGCGTGATCGGCCACGAGATCGGTCACGTTCGCGAACGGCATGTGATGCAGGCGATGCTGCGTGAGTTCGGCATTTCGATGGTGTTGAGCGGTTTCAAGTCGGGCGTGACCAATACGCTCGGGCGGATGACCGCGCTCAGCTACTCGCGCGAGGCCGAATCCGAGGCCGACGTCTGGGCCCGCGCGAGCCTGGCGCAGGCCAATGTTTCGCCGGTACCGACTGCCAATTTCTTTACCGGATCGGCCGACGAGGCGTCCTATGCGCAATATGCCATGGCCGCCTATCTCAACAGCCATCCCGACCCGGCCAGCCGCGCAGACGCGTTCCGCGGCGCGTATCGCCGCGACAAGACCTATCGCCCGGCGCTGAACGTACCGCAGTTCGCTGCCATCCAGACGGCCTGCGAGGACGACCTGAAGGTGAAACCGATGTTGCCGGGGCAGTAGGGGCGCAAGGCCATTGTTGACCTGCCGCGCGGGCCCCTCCTCATTCGCTTGAGCGAATGCCACCTCCCCATTTGTGCTGCGCAAAAACGGGGAGGATCTTTGTTGGCTGGTGGTTGCGGATTGGATTGGGGGCGGTAGTTTCCTCGACATGCTCCGCCACATCCTCCCCCTGCTCGCCCTGATCCCTGCCGCTGCCCATGCCGAGACGCTTTATGTGCGGGCCGGGCGGCTGGTCGATCCTCAGGCGGGGAAGGTCCTGACCGCTCAGGTGCTCAAGGTCGAGGATGGGCGGGTGGTATCCGTAGGGGCGGACGGAGCATTGCCCGCCGGCGCGAAGGTGGTGGACTGGTCGGGGTTCACGGTGCTCCCCGGTCTGATCGACTGCCACGTGCATCTGGCCGACGTCGAACAATCGAACAACGTGGCCGAACCGCTGCTGCATTCGGCCATGGAGATCGGCTTCATCGGCGCGCGCAATGCGAAGAAGACGCTGCTGGCGGGGTTTACCTCGGTCCATGATGTCGGAAGCTTCCGCGCCTTTGCCGACGTGGAATTGCGCAACGCGATCAATCGCGGCGATGTGCCGGGGCCGCGGGTGAGTGCCGTCGGCGCCTATGTCACGATCCCCGGTGGCGGTGGCGAGGTGACCGGGTTTTCGCCCGATGTGACCGTGCCCGCAGACATGCGCGCAGGCGTGGTGACCGATGCCGCCGACACCACCCGCAAGGTCAACGCACTGTTCCAGAACGGCGCGGATTCGATCAAGCTGATCGCCACCGGTGCGGTGCTGGCGCAGGGGACCGAGCCGGGGCAGATCGAGCTTTCCGGCGAGATGATGAAGGCGGCGGTGGACGTTGCCCGTCAGCGTGGGTCCTGGGTCACCGCGCACGCCCACGGCGCGGCGGGGATCAAGCTCGCCATCCAGTCGGGCGTGAAGGCGATCGAGCATGCCAGCCTGATCGACGACGAGGGCATCGCCATGGCCAAGGCCAAGGGCGTGTGGCTCGACATGGACATCTACAACGGCGATTTCATAGCCGAAGTCGGCAAGCGTGATGGCTGGCCCGCCGACATGCTGCGCAAGAACGACGAGACTACCGAGGCGCAGCGCGAGGGCTTTCGCAAGGCGGTGAAGGCAGGCGTGAAGCTGAGCTACGGGACGGATGCCGGCGTCTATCCCCACGGACTGAACGCGCGGCAGTTCCGCTACATGGTGCGCTACGGAATGACCCCGATGCAGGCGATCCAGTCGGCCACGACGGTCGCGGCCGACCTGCTCGGGTGGAGCAAGGACGTCGGCGCGCTGTCGCCAGGGCATTTCGCCGACATGATCGCCGTGGCTGGCGATCCCCTCGCGGACGTCTCGGTGCTCGAGAGCGTCGCGCACGTGATGAAGGGCGGCGAGGTGGTGAAGTAGGCTCCCGCCCGATCGGCATCGAACAGAAAAAGGGGGCGGTCCTGGCAGGGACCGCCCCGAACGTCGCCGGAAGGGAGGGGCCGGCGGGGGTGCCTGCCGCCCTGAGGGGAGCGGACGGCAGGCGAGGGTGTCAGATCACAGGAGCTTCCAGACCACCGGCACGATGAAAACTGCCGCGCCGCCCGGTGGAGGCGGGACGCTGCCCGCGCGGGTCGGCATGGCCAGCGCTTCCTTGTCGAGCGTGGCCGAGCCCGAGGGGGCAACCAACTCGGTGCGTTCGACCGCGCCGTTCGCGCCGATATAGACCTTGACGCGGGCGGTGCCCTCCTCGCCGCGCATCTGGGCAGTACGCGGGTAGGTCTGCTTCGAGGCGATGATGCGGGAAACCTGCTTCTGCCATTCGGCCGACTGGGCCATGGCGGGAACGGAGGCGCTGGCTGCTGCGAAAGCGGCGAGGCCGAGGGCAATCCTTTCGATCAGTTTCATGGGGCGTGTCCTTCGTGTGGTGGCGTTGGGTATTGAAAGGGTGGCTTGCGGACGAACCGGTCAGAACTCCGACCAGTCGTCCTCCTCGGCCTTGAGCGCGGTATTGCCCCTCACCGGGGCGGGACGCGGTGCGGACGCCCGCTCTTCCCCTGCCCGAGTGGCGCGGGAAACCGGTGCCTGGGCTTGGGCCTTGGCCGGGGCGCGGGCAGGCATGGGTGCACCGCGGCGTTCTGCCGAGCCGAGGCTGAAGCGGCCGAGCTGGTCGACAAGGCTCAGTGTTTCGGCAGCAAGGTTGCGCGTCCCGGCCGAGCTTTCCTCGACCATCGCCGCGTTCTGCTGGGTGAAGCTGTCCATCGAACCGACCATGCTCGAGATGTCGGCGATCCCGGCGGCCTGCTGGCCCGCAGCCTCGGCGATCTCGTTGACCAGTTCGGACACGGCGCTGACTTCCGTGACGATCTGCCGCAGGGCCTCGCCGCTCGATTCGACCAGGGCGACGCCGCCGCTGATCTCGCCGGTGCTCTTGCCGATCAGGTCGCGGATCGACTTTGCTGCGTCGGCCGAGCGCTGGGCGAGGGCACGGACTTCGGTGGCGACCACGGCGAAGCCCTTGCCGGCATCGCCGGCGCGCGCGGCCTCGACCCCTGCGTTGAGGGCGAGGAGGTTGGTCTGGAAGGCAATGCCGTCGATCACGCCGACGATTTCGGCCATCTCGCGCGAGCTGGTCTCGATGCTGCGCATCGCGGCAACGGCGCGGTTGGCAGTGTCGCCAACGCTGTCGGCCGTGCTGCGCGCCACGGAAAGGCGGGCGCTGGTCTGCTTGGCATTCTCGGCAGTGGTCCTGACCGAGGTCGTGAACTCGGTGAGCGTGCGCGAGGTTTCGGCAAGCGACGTCGCCTGCTGTTCGGTGCGAAGGGCAAGGTCGGTCGAGGCGCTGGCGATCTCGTCCGTGCCGAGCTTGATCGTGTGGCACCCCTCGACGATCTTGCCGAGGACGCGTTCGAGCGAGGCGACGGCGGCGTTGTAGTCGGCATGGAGCTTGGCGAGCGCGCCCGAGCCGTTCTCCTTGACGCGGAAGGTGAGATTGCCCTCGGCCAGCGCGGTCAGGCCATCCCCGATCGCATCGATCGTGAGCTGGGTGTCGCGCGCGCGGGCCTGCTCGGCTTCGGCGCGGACCTGGTCCGAGGCGAAGACATCGCGGAACTTGTCGAGCGCGCGGGCGAGCTGGCCGAGTTCGTCGCTGCGCTCCGTACCGGGCACGTGGACCGCATGATCGCCATCGACGAGGCGGGTCACCGATTCTGCCATGCGCACGACCGGTGCGGCGATGGTGCGCATCAGCCAGACGAGCAGGACAACTGCGGTCAGCAGCGCCAGGCCCATCGCGGCGAAGGTGAAGTTGCGTGCCGCAGCCGCGATCTTTTCACCCTGCGCGGCGACGGCGGCCGACGCCTTCTTGTTGGCGTCGATCGCGGCAAGCGTCGCATCCTCAAGCGCGTAGAACAGGTCGAGGCCTTCGGCGCCGTGGAGTGCCTGGGCACCGGTCGAGTTGCCCGAAAGGGCCATGTTCTGCAGCGTTTCGTCCTGCGTCAGCAGTGCCGACCACGCCTCCTTGACCGTGGCCACCGCACTCTTCTGTTCGGGTGTGCGGGTGAGCTTCTCGTAATCGGCAATGCTGCTGTCGATGGCATTGCGGGCATTGCGCAGGATTTTCTGGCTGCGCGCCATCGCATCGGGCGTCGTGGCAGAGAACATCTCGTCCTGCTTGAGGCGATATTGCGAGGTGTAGGCGTGGATGTCGCCAAGCGTTTCCGAGCCGGGAATCCATACGTCACGCTGCTCTGCGGCAATCGCGTTGACCTCGCCGATCTTGCCGATCGCGGACAGCCCCATCGCGGCGGTCGCCGCCAGCAGCAGCGTGAACGCGACGACGAACTTTGTCGTAATGTTGAACTTGAGCATCACAGTCCCTCAAAAGCCTGTCGGCATGGGACCGTTCTAGGGCTTGATCCGGAACGTCAGGTAAGGCCGGTGGATCGTATTGCTGCGCAGACGGCGGTTAAGGACTTGGGCAGTTGGATTGCCGGTTGTGCCGGCGCAGGCTGGCCAGTGCTCTGTAAACTGCGGGTTTCCATGGTAAACGCGCAATTGCCGTGGCGATCAGTCGCCCAGCAGGTGCAGCGCGATGCGGCGGCGGTGGGGCGCGCGGCGGTGTTCGCACAGGTAGATGCCCTGCCACGTGCCGAGTGACAGCTGTCCGCCGATCAGGGGGATGGTCAGCGAAACGCCGGTGAGGATCGCCTTGAGATGCGCCGGCATGTCGTCAGGCCCCTCGTCGTCATGCGCATACCCGTCATTCTCGGGAGCGAGCCGGGCGAGCCAGCGGGCGATGTCGCCCCGCACCTCGGGGGCGGCGTTCTCCTGGATGGTGAGCGAGGCAGAGGTGTGGCGGCAGAACACGTTGAGCAGGCCGGTGGCCAGTCCCTGTTCCGAAACCCAGCGGGTAACTTCGCGGGTCACTTCGTGCAGGCCTTGGCCGGGCGTTGCAATGACGAGTTCGGTGGCGGATTGGCGCATGATCCCCATATGGCAGGAATGAGCCTGTTCGAGCCAGACCTGTTCGGCGAAACGCCAATATTGCCGGAAGGATTGGCGGTGTGGCCGGACATGGTCTCGGCCGACGAAGCGGCAGGCCTTTGCGCGCGGATCGATGCGGCGGGGCTTGAGCCGTTCCAGTTCCAGGGCTGGCTGGGCAAGCGCATGACGGCCTCGTTCGGCAGCGCTTACGACTACGCCCGAGGCGCGGTTCTGCCCGCTCCGCCCATCCCCGACTGGCTGCTGCCCTTGCGAAGCCGGATGGCGGCTTGGGCGCAGCTGAAGTCCGAGACCCTGCAGCAGGCGCTGGTGATCCGCTACGACCCGGGCGCGGGGATCGGCTGGCACCGCGACCGCCCGCAATATGGGACGGTTCTCGGGCTATCGCTTGGGGGCGAGGATGCGATGCGCCTGCGGCGGCGGCGTGCCGATGGCGGGTTCGATCGCATCACCCTGCCGCTGAACCCGCGCGAGGCCTATCGGCTGGACGGACCGGCGCGATGGGAATGGGAACATTCCATCGCTCCGGTCGAAAGTCGGCGCTGGTCCATCACGTTTCGGACCCTGCGGGAGACCCGCGTCTAGTCCGCCCAGTAGAGCTTCATCGGATTGTCGATGAGCAGCTTGCGCTGGAGTTCCTCGGTCGGCGCGATGCGCGGGATCATGTCGACGAGGTGGCCATCGTCGGGGATCTCGGTGTCCATGTTGGGGTGCGGCCAGTCGGTCCCCCACAGGACGCGGTCCTGATAGTCGGCCACGAGCGGCGCGACCGCATCGGCAAAGGCATTCCACGGATCGCCCGCCCCGCCTTCCTTGATCGCATCGAGGCGGTCGGGGCAGGTGGCCTTGAACCAGATGTCCTCGCGGCTGTTCAGGAAATTGCGGAAGGCCTTCATGTCGGCGCCGTCAGGGCCCTGGCGCACGTCGGGGCGGCCCATGTGGTCGATGACGAGAGGCACGGGGATCGCGTCCATGAACGGGCGCAGTTCTTCCAGAATGTCGGCCTCGAAATAGATCACCACGTGCCAGCCCTTGGGCAGGCGCTGCGCGACTTCGAGGAACTTGTCCTTGGGCGCATCATCGACGAGGCGCTTGAGGAAGTTGAAGCGGATGCCGCGGATGCCGCCGTCGTGCATCGCGTGGAGTTCCGCCTCGGAGATGGCCGGGTCGACCACGGCGACGCCGCGCGCCTTGCCGTTGCTCTTGGCGATGGCATCGAGCGTCGCGGCGTTGTCGGTGCCATGGCAGCTGGCCTGGACAATCACGTTCCTGTCGAAGCCGAGGTGATCGCGCAGGGCGAAGAGCATGTCCGGCCCGGCGTCCTGCGGCAGGTACTTGGCCTTGGCGCTGAACGGGAACTGCGCCATCGGGCCGAAGACGTGGCAATGCGCATCGACCGCGCCAGCAGGCGGGGTGTAGCGCGGCTTGGACGGGTTGGCGTGCCAGCTGATGATGCGGTTCTGGTCGGTCATGTCTTTGCCTTCTCTAACCTTCGTCATCCCCGCGCAGGCGGGGATCCAGTGAATCTGACGCTGCGCTTGTCGCTCTGGATCCCCGCCTGCGCGGGGATGACGAAGGGAGGATACGCACGTCGTTTGTCTCAGCCGAACACCACGCCATCCATCAGCTTGCGCGCGGTGCGCAGGAGGGCGGCGGTGCGGACTTCGCCGGTTTCGTCAACTTCCAGCACGCAGCTCATTTCGCCGGTGGGGTGTTCGACCGAGAGCAGCTTGCGGCTGCCTTCGGGGATCGAGGCGACCTCGGCGGCGGGGGAGCCGGGGATCAGGCACGCTGTCGCGACGCTCACTGCGCCCAGCACGCCGATAGTGGCGTGGGCGCGGTGGGGGATGAAGCTCCGCACGGTCACCGCGCCGCCGTTCTTCGGCGGGGCGACGAGCATCATCTTCGGCACCGACTTTGCCTTGACGTCGCCAAGGTTCATGCGTTCGCCTACCGCGAGGCGGATGGCCTCGATCTTCGCCTTGAGGTCAGTGGCGTTGTCCAGCCAGTCGCGGTCCTCGTAGCCGGTGATGCCCAGATCCTCGGCCTTCATCACCACGCAGGGCATGCCGTTGTCGATCAGAGTCACGGCGACGCCGTTGACCACATCGACCGCATTGCCGGTGGGCAGGAGCGCGCCGCAGGACGAGCCGGCGGTGTCACGGAATTCGAGCGGGACCGGGGCGTGCGAGCCGGGGACGCCGTCGATCTTCGCATCGCCCTTGTAGGTGACCTGACCGCCGGGCGTGCTGACCGTGGCGACGGCGACCTGACCCGTATTCTCCATGAAGATGGCAACGCGGGTTTCATCGCCGGTGGCGGCGACGAGGCCGCGCTCGATGGCGAAGGGGCCGACGCCGGCGAGGATATTGCCGCAGTTCTGCGCGTCGGTGACGATGGCCTGATCGACGAAGACCTGCAGGAACAGGTAATCGACGTCGATGCCTTCGCGGGTGGACTTCGAGACGACCGCGACCTTGCTGGTCAGCGGATCGGCGCCGCCCATGCCGTCGATCTGGACCGGGTCGGGACTGCCCATCATGGCAAGGAGAAAGGCGTCGCGCTCGGCAGTGTCGGCAGGCAGGTCGTCCTTGAGGAAGTAACCGCCCTTCGACGTGCCGCCGCGCATCCACATGCAGCGGACGCCCATATCAGACATACTTCAGGCCTTCCTTCTCGAGGCGCTCGCGCATCTTGTACATGTCGAGGCCTAGAACGCCTGCCGCAAGCTTCTCGCGCTTTTCGCCTTCGTTGGCTTCGCGGGCCTGCGCGGCCTTGAGTACTTCGGCCGCCTTTTCGCGGGGGACCACGCAGACGCCGTCATCGTCGGCGACGATCACGTCACCGGGATTGACCAGCGCATTGGCGCAGACGACGGGGACGTTGACGCTGCCGAGCGTGTTCTTGACGGTGCCCTGTGCGTAGATCGCCTTGGACCAGACGGGGAAGTTCATTTCCGTAAGATCACGCACGTCGCGCACACCGGCGTCGATCACGAGGCCACGGCAGCCGCGCGCCTGCGCGCTGGTGGCGAGGAGATCGCCGAAATAGCCGTCTTCGCAAGGGCTTGTCGGTGCGAGCAGGAGGATGTCTCCGGCCTGAAGCTGTTCGATGGCGACGTGGACCATCCAGTTGTCACCCGGAGGCGCGCTGATCGTGACGGCGCTGCCGGCAATGCGCGCGCCGCGATAGATCGGACGCATGTAGGAGGCGAGCAGGCCGGTGCGGCCTTGCGCTTCGTGGACGGTGGCGACGCCGCAGGCGGCAAGGCCATCGATCACGGCTGGATCGGCACGCTCGATGTTCTGGACGACGATTCCCGACATTTCCGGCTCCCATGGAAAACTCTTCGCGGGTTCCATGCGACTGCGGGGCGCGAGGAACCAATGCAATGTTTGGCACTGGCTATAAGGAAATGCTAAGCGAAGGGAGATGCAGCTCCATGCGATCAATGTCCGGCACATTGCGGCTTTCGCCGCGACGGTGCGCCACGGCAGCGTAACGAGGGCGGCGCGGGCGGTGAACTTGACGCAGCCCGCGCTGACGCAGGCCATCGCGCGGCTGGAGGCTGACCTGGGCTGTGCGCTGTTCGAGCGCGGGCCTGCCGGGATGACGCCGACCGAGCCTGCGCTGCTGCTGGCGCCACGTGCCGAGGCAGCGATTGCCCATGTCGGTTCGCCGCGCGTGACGGGCACGCAATTGCGCGCGTTCCTCGCGCTGGCGAGGGCGGGGTCCTATGCCGTGGCGGCAGAGGCGACGGGGCTTTCGTCGGCATCGTTGCACCGGGCGGTGGCGGACCTGTCGGTCGCGCTGGGGCAGCGGCTGGTGGATCGGCGCGGGCGTTCGGTCATGCTGACGCCGGCCGGAGAACGGCGCGCGCGCGGGTTCGGCCTTGCCATGGCGGAACTGCGGTCGGGGCTGGCCGAAGTGGCGGCGTGGCAGGGCAAGGCGGCGGGGCGAGTGGTCGTGGGCGCGATGCCGCTGAGCCGGGCACGATGGTTGCCCGAGACGATCCTGCGCTTTGCCGCTGCGCATCCCGGCGTGGACGTGGCGGTGGTGGAGGGGAGCCATGCCGAGCTTTCCGGGCCACTGCGCGATGGCGAAGTGGACCTGATGCTGGGCGCGCTGCGCGATGCAGCGTCACTGGATGATCTGGCACAGGAGGCGGTGTTCGAAGACTGCCCTGCACTAGTGATGCGCGCCGGACATCCCCTGCTGACAGGTGCGGTGAATGGCGCGGCGCTGGCAGCGTTTCCGTGGATCTTGCCCGCCAGCGACACGCCGCTGAGGCACTATTGGGAGGGCATGATGCGCGCAGCCGGGGCCGAGCCGCCGCGTGTGGGAATCGAGTGCGGATCGGTGCTGACAGTGCGGCAATTGCTGCTGGGATCGGATGCGTTGACGCTGCTTTCCCCGGCGCAACTGGCGGTGGAGCTGGACGCGGGCGTTCTGGCGACGCTGCCGCCGCCGGTGCCGGTGGCGCGGACCATCGGCATCACCACGCGCGAGGGGTGGCGGCCGACCGCACCGCAGGCGGCATTCGTAGGGCTGCTGCGTGAGGTTGCGGCAGAAGGGTTTGCATAAACTTATACCCGTGGCGATGTTTGCATTTGTTCCGGTGGCCGGTCCGACGCAGGACCGCTTCCCATGGAGAGCACTATTGCCCTGATCGGCTTCGGCGAGGCCGGGTCGACTTTTGCCATTGCGGCAGGCTGGGAGTCTGCGGCGCTGGCTTTCGACATCAACCCTGCGCGGCGCAAGGCGATGGAAGAGGCCGGCGTGGTCGTCTGCGCGACGGCAGAGGATGCGCTGTCGGATGCCGACGTCGTGTTTTCGCTGGTGACGGCGGATTCAGCGCTGCCTGCGGCCGAGGACTATGCCTCGCTGCTCAAGCCGGGCGCGATCTGGTGCGACATGAATTCGGTGGCGCCCGATACCAAGCGGGCGGCGGCGAAGGCAATCGAGGCGGCTGGCGGGCGCTATGTCGACGTGGCGGTGCTGGCTCCGGTCAATCCGGCGCGGATGAACGTGCCGCTGCTGATTTCGGGCGCTCATGCGGAGGAGGCCGAGGCGCGGCTGCAGGCGATGGGCTTCGCCAAGACGCGCGTTGTGGGTGACGAGATCGGCCGGGCCAGTGCGATCAAGATGATCCGCTCGGTCATGGTCAAGGGCATCGAGGCGCTGACCGCCGAGATGATGCTGGCGGCGAGCGCGGCGGGCGTGGTTGACGAGGTGCTGTCCTCTCTCGACGCCAGCGAGAAGACGCAGAGCTGGTTCGAGCGTTCGGAATACAATGTCGAGCGGATGACGACCCACGGGCTGCGTCGTGCCGCCGAGATGGAAGAAAGTGCCAAGACACTGGAATCGCTCGGTGTCGAGCCGCTGATGACCAGTGGCACGGTGAAGCGCCAGCGCGAGCAGGCCGGCAAGACAATCACATTCAACCCTGAGAGGACGAAAGTCGCATGACCATGATCATCGACTGCCACGGCCACTACACCGTGCTGCCCAAGGCGCACGACGAGTGGCGCGAGAAGCAGAAGGCCGCGTTCAAGGCCGGGACCGAATGCCCGCCGTACCCCGCAATTTCGGACGACGAGATCCGTGAGACGATCGAATCGAACCAGCTGCGCCTGCTCAAGGAGCGCGGTGCGGACATGACGATCTTCAGCCCTCGCGCTTCGGCGATGGCCCCGCACGTCGGCGATCAGTCGGTTGCGGTAAAGTGGGCGCAGGTCTGCAACGACCTGATCGCGCGCGTGGTCGGGCTCTACCCCGAGACCTTCGCCGGCGTGTGCATGCTGCCGCAGTCGCCGGAAGCGGACATGTCGTCCTCGATCCGGGAGCTGGAGCGCTGCGTGAACGAGCTGGGCTTCATCGGCTGCAATCTCAATCCCGATCCGGGCGGCGGGCACTTCAAGCATCCGCCGCTGACGGATGAATACTGGTTCCCGTTCTACGAGAAGATGTGCGAGCTGGACGTTCCGGCGATGATCCACGTCTCGGGATCGTGCAACCCGGCGATGCATGCGACCGGCGGGTACTACATCGCGGCCGATACGATCGCGTTCATGCAGCTGCTGGAAGGCGACCTGTTCAGCAAGTTCCCGACCCTGCGGTTCATCATTCCGCACGGCGGCGGCGCGGTGCCCTATCACTGGGGCCGTTATCGCGGTCTGGCCGACATGCTGAAGAAGCCGGGCCTTGATACGCACCTGATGAACAACGTGTTCTTTGATACCTGCGTCTATCATCAGCCGGGGATCGACCTGCTGGCTGACGTGATCGAGAACAAGAACATCCTGTTCGGCTCGGAAATGGTCGGCGCGGTGCGCGGGATTGATCCCACCACCGGCTTCTATTTCGACGACACCAAGCGCTATGTCGACGCGCTCGACATCAGCGACGCCGAACGCCACGCGATCTTCGAGGGCAACGCGCGCCGCGTGTTCCCGCGCCTCGACGCCAAGCTGAAGGAGAGGGGCCTGTGACCGAAGCAGTCAAGCCGACCCAGAACATCCACGAATACCTCGCCGAGTTCGAGGACATTCCGGGCACCCGCGTCTACACCGCCGCCCGCGCCCGCAAGGGCTACTGGATCAACCAGTTCGCGATGAGCCTGATGAAGCCGGAAAACCGCGAGCGGTTCAAGGCGAACGAGCGCGCCTATCTCGACGAATGGAAGATCAGCGAGGAGGCCAAGGAAGCGCTGCTGGCGCGCGACTACAACCGCCTGCTCGACCTTGGCGGCAACGTCTACTTCCTGTCGAAGCTGTTCTCGTCGGACGGGCTGCCGTTCGCCGAGGCGGTCAGCACGATGACCGACATGACCTGGCCGGAATATCGCCAGATGATGCTGGATGGCGGCCGCAAGCCGGAAGGCAACCGCTCGATCAAAGCCAACCGTGCCGCCGAAGGCGCCACGGACAGCAAGGGAACCTACTGAGATGGCCAAGATTACTGCTGGCGTGGGTTCGAGCCACGTTCCGCTGCTGGGCGTCGCGGTCGATCAAGGCAAGTGGCAGGATGACTACTTCGGCCCGATCTTCAAGGGCTACGAGTGGACCCGCGAATGGGAAAAGGAAACGAAGCCCGACGTCGTGATCCTGGTCTATAACGACCATGCCTCGGCGTTCGACGCGAACATCATCCCGACCTTCGCGATCGGTTGCGGCGAGCACTACAAGTCGGCTGACGAAGGCTGGGGCCCGCGCCCGGTGCCCGACGTGGAAGGCCACGCCGATCTTGCCTGGCACATCGCGCAGAGCCTGATCCTCGAAGACTTCGACATGACCATCATCAACGAGATGGATGTCGACCACGGCCTCACCGTGCCGCTCTCGATGATGTTCGGCCAGCCGGAGAAGTGGCCGGTCAAGGTCGTGCCGCTCGCGGTCAACGTCGTCACCTATCCGGTGCCCTCGGGCAACCGCTGCTGGGCGCTGGGCGAGGCGATTGCCCGCGCGGTGGAGAGCTTCCCCGAGGACCTCAACGTGCAGATCTGGGGCACCGGCGGCATGAGCCACCAGCTTCAGGGCCCGCGCGCCGGTCTGCTCAATCGCGAGTGGGACAACAAGTTCCTCGACCTGCTGGAATCGGACAACGACGACGTCCGCCACATCCCGCACATCGAATACCTGCGCGAGACCGGCAGCGAAGGCATCGAGATGGTCATGTGGCTGATCATGCGCGGCGCCCTCGGAAAGAAGGTCAAGCGCCTTAACCGCCACTATCACATTCCGTGCAGCAACACCGCGATCGGGCACATCGTGCTCGAACCGGCGGACTGACGAAACCCCATCCACCCTTGCCGGGCAACCCTCACCGGTTGCCCGGTCCTTTTTCAAGAAAGGGACAAGACATGCGCATAGCCCTGGCAGGCGCCGGCGCGTTCGGCGAAAAGCACCTCGATGGCCTCAAGAACATCGACGGCGTCGAAATCACCTCGATCATCAGCCGCCGCGCCGAACAGGCCGCAGCCGTGGCCGAGAAGTACGGTGCGAAGCACTCCGGCACCGAGCTGGAAGAAGCGCTCGAGCGCGACGACGTGGACGCCGTGATCCTGTGCACGCCGACGCAGATGCACGCGGCGCAGGCGATTGCCTGCATGAAGGCCGGCAAGCACGTGCAGGTCGAAATCCCGCTTGCCGACAGCTGGGCGGATTCGCAGGAAGTGCTGCGCGTGCAACAGGAGACCGGCAAGGTCTGCATGGTCGGCCACACCCGCCGCTTCAATCCTTCGCACCAGTACGTGCACAACAAGATCACTGCGGGTGAGTTCAACATCCAGCAGATGGACGTGCAGACCTACTTCTTCCGCCGCAAGAACATGAACGCCAAGGGCGAGGCGCGCTCGTGGACCGACCACCTGCTGTGGCACCACGCCGCGCACACGGTGGACCTGTTCGCCTATCAGGCGGGCAAGATCGTCAAGGCCAATGCGGTGGAAGGCCCTATCCATCCCGAACTGGGCATTGCCATGGACATGTCGATCCAGTTGAAGAGCGAGAGCGGCGCGATCTGCACCCTGTCGCTGTCGTTCAACAACGATGGGCCGCTCGGCACCTTCTTCCGCTACATCGGGGATACCGCGACCTACATCGCGCGCTACGACGATCTGGTGAACGGCAAGGAAGAGCCAATCGACGTTTCGAAGGTCGACGTCAGCATGAACGGCATTGAGCTGCAGGACCGCGAATTCATTGCCGCGATCCGCGAGGGTCGCGAGCCGAACAGCTCGGTGGCCAAGGTTCTCGATTGCTATCGGGTGCTGGGCGAGTTGGAGAAGCAGCTGGCAGCCGGTTGATCTGGAAGAGGCCCGCCCGAAACGGCGGGCCTTTTTTGTTTGTGGCCAAAGTCCCTTGATAGCCGTCGCCCCGGGCTTGACCCGGGGCCCCGCTTCCTTTTGCGACGGTTGAGGAATGAAGCGGGACCCCGGGTCAAGCTCGGGGTGACGAGGAGGTAAGAGGGCATGACTGGACCCGCGCAAAAAGCGGGCCGGTGAGGAGACGAGGATGGATGCGCTGATCGCCTATTCGGGCCGCAAGTTCGCGCGGCCGCGCTACTACGCCAATGCGCACGAGCGCGACGAGGTGGACATTGTACCGGTGCCCATGGCGATGACCGATGCGCGCGGGCTGGGGACGAGCATCGACCGCGAGGGGTTCGAGATCGTCGCCCACAAGAGCGCCGTCACCGACTTCGCCGACCGCGATCAGGTCGCCCGCATTCACATGCGCGAGATCGAGGAACTGGTTCAGGCGCAGACGGGGGCGGATTTTGTCCATGTCGGCGCTCCGGGGCTGCTGCGCTTTTCTGAAAAGAGCGGGAAGGCGGGGAGCCTCAACAACTCGATGCCGGCGCGCTTTGCCCATATCGACATTTCCGACGCGACCGCCCGCGCCTTTGCCGAGCGCGGCGCGAACGGGCGCGCGTACCTCAGGTGCGCGCACTACAACGTCTGGCGTGCGATTTCGCCGCCGCCGCAGGACGTGCCGCTGGCCTTCTGCGATGCGCGCAGTCTGGCGCCCGAGGACCTGATCGCCGCCGATGCTGTGTTCGATGCGCCGGGGGAGCCGGAGTGGTCGTTCGAGGGGCTGGTCGTGGCGCACAATCCCGCGCACCGCTGGCACTGGCTCTCAGGCATGACGATTGGCGAGGCGGTGCTGTTCAAGACCAACGACAGCGATCCTGCCCGCGCCCACCACGTGCCACACGTCGCGTTCGACCTGCCCGGTTGTCCCGCCGATGCGCCTCCGCGTGTCAGCATCGAAATGCGCGCGACGGCCTATTGGTGGGCTTGATCCCCAAGCGCATTGCGCTACACATACCGTAACAAATGATAGGGTGAGGTGTGGTCATGGGCGCGTATCCGCAGACGATCTATTTTACCGGCGCCAACGAGCCGGTCGGGCAGGAAGTGGAACTGCGCGGGCTCAAGGTGGAGGGCGAGCTGCCGGCGGAAGTGCGTGGCAGCTTCTATCGCGCCGTTCCCGATCCCGCCTTCCCGCCGATGTTCGAGACCGACCACACGCTGTCGGGCGACGGCATGGTCAGCCGCCTTTCCTTCAACGGCGATGGCACGGCGGACTTCACCATCAAGTTCGTGGAAACCGCGCGCTACAAGGCAGAGAAGGCTGCGGGCAAGGCGCTGTTCGGCAAGTATCGCAATCCCTTCACCGACGATGCTTCGGTGCAAGGCGTCGACCGCACCGTGGCGAACACCACGCCGGTCTGGCATGCTGGCCGCCTGCTCATGGCCAAGGAGGATGGGCGGCCCTATCGCGTCGATCCGAAGACGCTGGCAACGATTGGCTCCTACGATTTCGGCGGGGCGCTCAAGAGCGAGACGATGACCGCGCACGTGCGGATCGATGCGCAGACGGGCGAGCTGTTCTTCTATGGGTATGAGGCGGACGGTCAGGCTTCGGCCAAGGTTGCCTACTGCGTGGTTGGCGCGGATGGAGAGCTGAAGTCCGAACAGTGGTTCGATGCGCCCTATTGCGCGATGATGCACGACTTCACCATCAGCGAGAACTACGCGCTGTTCCCGATCTATCCGACGACGGCGGACCTTGACCGGCTGAAGGCGGGCGGCGAGCACTGGCATCATGAGCCTGAGCTGGATTCATGGCTGGGCGTGATGCCACGCTATGGCGATGTGTCGGAAATCAAGTGGTTCAAGGGGCCGAAGGGTTGCCATTCGTACCACATGATGAACGCCTGGGAGGATGCGGACGGCATGCTCCACTTCGATGCCTGCCTCAACAATACCAACGCCTTCGCCTTCATCCGCGAACCTTCGGGCATCCAGATGGGCCCGCAGGACATCAAGGGCGCGCTGACTCGATGGACCGTCGATCCGCGCAGCGAGGGCGGCGAAGTGGTCGAGACGCTGATCGGGCCTCCGGGCGATTTCCCGGTGATCCCGGCGAAGCTGCAGGGGCGCCCCTACAAGACCGGCTTCATGCTTTCGATGAACCCCGAGCTGAAGGGGCCGCCGCTGTTTGCAGGCCCCGTCGGCGTCAGCTTCAACATCCTGCTGCGACTGGACGGGATGGACACGCCGACCCCGCAGGTGACCAATGCGCTCGCCCTGCCGCCGATGGCCGGGTTCAATGAGCCGGTACATGTCCCCGCCACGGATCCGGCAAAGGATGGCTGGCTGGTGTTCATCATGGACCAGCAGGTGGGCGACAACCAGTTCATCCACGAAGCATGGGTGGTCGACGCCGGGAACATCGGCGCAGGGCCGGTTGCCAAGGTCCACATCCCCACCCGCCTGCGCCCACAGGTCCACGGCTGGTGGGTGCCGCAGGCACAGCTGGACGTGCTCGCATGAGCCGCATCGTCATCACCGGGGCCTCCGGGAACTATGGCAGGGGGGTGACCGATCGGCTGATCGCGCAGGGCCGAGCGGCAGATCTCATCCTGATCACGCGCAAGCCGGAGAAGCTGGCCGACCGCGCCTCACAGGGCTGCACCGTGCGCTATGGCGATTTCGACAAGCCCGAGACGCTCGCCGAAGCGGTGCAGGGCGCCGACAAGATGCTCTTGATCTCCGGCACCCGCGTCGGCGCGCGCGTCGAACAGCACAAGGCGGCGATTGACGCGGCAGCTGCGGCGGGCGTGGGCCACATCGTCTACACCAGCTTCATCGGCATCGACGATCCTGCCAACCCCGCCGAAGTGCGCCACGATCACATCGAGACCGAACGCCTGATCCGCGCCTCGGGCTGCGGCTGGACCATGTTGCGCGATGCGCATTATGCCGATGCGATGATCCTGATGGCCGGACCCGGCGTGATCCAGAGCGGCAAGTGGTTTTCCAACGCCGGGCAAGGCCGCGAGGCGATGGTCTGGCGCGATGACTGCATCGAAAGCGCCGTCGCCGTGCTGACAGGGGAGGATCACGAGGGCCAGATCTACAACATCACCGGCCCGGACCCGCAAACCTTTGGCGAGGTTGCGGCGATCATGGCCGAGGTGACGGGGCGCCCGGTCGAACACGTCTCGCTCGACGACGAGGGCCAGTACGCGATGTTCGACGCCATGGGCGTACCCCGCCGCCCGGTCGATGATCTCGAAGTGGCAGGTATCCCGTGGAACAGCGACGACATGGTCAGCTTCGGCCGCGCCATCCGCGAAGGCTTCCTCGAACTTTGCACCGACGACGTGGAGCGCCTGACCGGCCGCAAAGCGCGCTCGGTGCGGCAGATGATCGAGGATAACGTGGAGATGCTGCGGGGGGCTTGATGGACACCCCCTCCTCTGAAGAGGAAGGGGCTTACGCCAACACACCCCATTCCCGTCATCCCGGGCTCGACCCGGGATCCCGCTTTTCTTCTTCGGCCAAGCTGACGCCCCAACCTCGCGCAAAGGCAGCGGGACCCCGGGTCAAGCCCGGGGGGGACGATGGGTGGAACTGTCATCTGACTCTGGACTCCTCAACCCTTGCTGCGCGGGCGTGGAAGCTTCTTGTCCAGAAACTTCACGACGTTCTTCACAAAGGCCTCTCGGAATTTTCTCTGGCGACCGGCAGTGATGCCTCGTCTTTCGCCGGAAACCCTTTCAGCTGGTTCCAGACGATCCCGTTTGCCGTGAAATAGCCACTATTGCGGAAGTCTCTGATCGTTATGTTGTTGAACAAGTGGGATTTTATGAAACCACCTTCAAAGGACTGATCACTCAGGTAGAGTTCGGCATAGCACGGCGCTTGCGACTGGGAATTTCGGGTTCTTGCTGCACGCGCCTTGCCGATAAATGATTTGTCGATGATCTGAGGTTCGACAATCACCTGAACTTGGCCGCCCCCAAGGTAGGTTTGCCAATCAACCTTTTCGAGCAGCGGCTTGAGGCGCTCGGCTTTCATTTCAAAGTCCATTACCCCAACGACGCTGTCTGTCGGGTAATTGCTGTCATGCAGGCTTTGAAGCGCTGCTCCTAGGCCGCCATAGGCAAAATAGGGTGCGGGCGAGGTGGAAATGTAGTTCTCTGTTTGCCAGACGTGCAATTCGCACAAGCCCGCGCTCGACGTTGGCATGTCGTTTGCTGCCGATAGCAAGGCAAGTAGTGGAATTATGAGCATCGTCTACCTTGCCATGTTTGGTGCGAGATCCGTTGCCGCCCTCACAAATTCCCCTTGAACAACGCCAGCATCCGCCCCCACGCCTTCTCCGCCTGCGCCCGGTCATAGATCGGGGCGTCCAGCGTGCACCAGCCGTGCTGCGCCGGGTAGACTTCCACCTCGGCAGGGCGCTTGGCCGCTTCGGCCGCCGCGCGCAGTTGGGTCTTTTCCTTGGGTGCGCGTTCGTCGTCGTTCTGGGCGATGGCGAAGAGGTAGGCGGCGCGGGTCTTGGGGATGAGGTTGATCGGGCTGTCGGCTTCGGGGCCGACCAAGCCGCCGCCGTGGAACGAGGCCGCCGCGCCGACGCGGGCCGGGTTGGCGAAGGCGGTGCGCACGGTGAAGGGGCCGCCCATGCAGTAACCGGCTGAGCCGATGCGCTTCTTGGCGTTCACTTCCTTCTGCGCGTCAAGCCACGACACGAATGCGGCGGCATCCGAAGTGGTGCCCGAAGGCGTGATTGCGGCGATCATCGGCTTCAGTTTCTTCTGTCCGGCGTCCGAGCGCCATTCCATCAGCGAGTTCAGGATCGGCGCGGGGCTGGAGCGGTAATACTGGTTGACGACCAGCACCGCGTACCCTGCGGCGGCAAGGCGGGTGCCCATGGTCTTGTAGGCGTCGCGCAGGCCGGCAATGTCGGGCCACATGATCACTGCCGGGTGCTTGCCCTTCTTCGGATAGACGAAGAAGGCATCGGCCTTGCCATCGGGCGTGTCGATCGTGACCATGCGGCTGGCGGTCGGCGCTTCTGCCGCCGTGGCGCAGCCGGGGAGCGTGGCAAGGGCGGCGGCGCCCGCACCGAGTGAGGCGAACTCGCGGCGGTTGAGGACAAATTCGGCGTTTTCGGCCTCGGTAATCTCATCGCACATCGCAGATTCTCCACGCTCCGTCCGACTGCGAGAGTAATGCCCGACAGTTTGCACGCAAGGTGCCTTGGGGTGCGAATTTTATGCTCGCAATCGATCATATATTTGTTAGTGTTACATACAAATAAACCGGCTTGGGAGAGTCGCCCGATGACTGACGTGAATGCCCGCCTTGCCGCGCTCGAAGCGCGCGTGACCGAGCTCGAGGATCTCAACGCGATCCGCCGCCTGCAGTGGGCCTATGGCTATTACATCGACTACAACCGGCCCGAGGAAGTGGCCGGGCTGTTCGCCAAGGATGGCGCGGTCGTGTTCCTTTCGGGCGAATACGTCGGCTACGAAGGGGTGATGCGGCTTTACGGAACGTGGTTCCAGAACCTGTTCACCGGCGGGCGGCGCGGCCCGGTCCACGGCCTCCTGCTCGACCATTTCCAGCTGCAGGACGTGATCACGATTTCCGAGGACGGCCAGAGCGCCAAGGGCCGCTTCCGTGGCATCCTCGCCGGTGGCTGGCACGACGACATCCTCAAGGACAAGCCCGAGGGCATGCCGCAGCAGTTCTGGGAAAGCGGCATCTACGAGAACGACTACGTCAAGGAAGACGGCGTCTGGAAGATCAAGCGGCTCGATTACATGATGCAGTGGCAGGCCGATTACGAAACCGGCTGGTCGAAGACCGTGGCGCACCTCCAGCCCGCCGCCGTGTGCTTCCCCGAGAACCCGATCGGCCCGGACCGCCTGCTGCCCGAAACCGACGTGCGCCAGACCTGGCCGCATCGTCAGGAAGTGGCGATGAGCTTCGCCCATCCGGTGCTGGCCAAGGCCTTTGCCGTGGGGGACTTTACCAAGCTACAGAAGAAGTGGCCGTGACGATTGCCGCGGCGGCTACCCGCCCCAGCGACCAATGCGGGCGAGCACCGCTGCGGCGACCCGGCGAAAGGCTTCGCGGTCGCGGGATGAAACGCCCTTGAACAGGTCCGCGCCGACGTGAGCCATGGCAGGGATGGTCTGGGCGAAGAGTGCCTCGCCCGCCGCAGTCAGCCGCACCGGCTTGCGGCGGCGGTTGCGGCGGTTCGATCCCGGCTCGACCAGGCCGCGCTGGGTCAATGCGGCAATGGCGCGGCTGACGTTCATCGGCGGCACGCCCATGATCTCGGAAAGGTCGTGCCCGGCCAGTTCTCCTTCGCCTCCGAGGGCGAGCACGATGCGCAGGTCGGTCGTCGTCAGGCCGAGCGGATCGGCCACGCCTTCGCGCATCGGGGTGCCGATGAAAGTGCCGAGCTTGAGCAGGTCGACGAGCAGCGCAACCTCGCCTTCGATCAGCGGGGCGATTGCGGCACTATCAAGGGTGGGCGGACTGTCCATCGCCGCATCTATCGCCGGGTTCCCGGCCTTCGGCAAGTGTCGAAGTGTGCCCGTTCTGCATCACCGGGGAGACTCTTGAACGCTCGCAAATGTTAGGCTTGCAAAGCGCTATTTAGTATGTCTTACTAACAAACAGCAACCGGTTCCAGAGAGGACCTTACAGGAGAGGGGATATGGCTCAAACCCATCGTTTCACGTCACACGTGCGCCTGCTCGCGGCAGGCAGCCTGACTGCGCTTTCGCTCGGAATGGCGATGCCCGCCATGGCCCAGCAGGCCCAGGCGCAAGATCAGGCACAAGCCGATGAGAACACGCCGGAATCGGCGCGTGAAATCATCGTGACTGCACAGTTCCGCGAACAGCGCCTGCAGGATACCCCGTTGTCGATCACCGCTGTCGACGCCGGCCTGCTGGCTTCGCGCAACCAGACCGACATTGCCCAGATCGCGCAGCAGGC
>JBKBUD010000241.1:0-2778 GCA_046290865.1 Novosphingobium sp.
CGCGCCGGGGCGCAGGCCAAGCTCAACCAGATCGTCGAGGTGATCGGCGAAAACCTCGATTCCGAGGTCTGCTCGATCTACCTGCTGCGCGAAGGCATGCTCGAGCTGTTCGCGACCCGCGGCCTCAACCAGGCGGCCGTTCACGTGACCCGACTGGCCGTGGGCGAAGGCCTTGTCGGCACCATCGCCGGCAACGTCGAGACGTTGAACCTCGCTGAAGCGGCCGCACACCCGGACTTTGCCTTCCGCCCCGAAACGGGCGAGGAAAAGTTCCACTCCTTTGCAGGCGTCCCGATCGTCCGGCGTGAACGCGCCGTGGGCGTGGTCGCGGTCCAGCATGTCGAGCCGCGCCGCTATGAGGAAGTCGAGATCGAGGCGCTGCAGACCGTGGCGATGGTGCTGTCGGAACTGATCGCCAATGCCGAACTGATCGATGACGAGGAAACGCTTGGCGTCCCTGCGCACCTCACCGGCCCGGACCGGCTCAAGGGTCTGACGCTGGTCAAGGGACTCGCCAGCGGGGTTGCGGTCTTCCACCAGCCCCGCGTGACGATCGAGCACGTCGTTGCCGAAGACACCGAGGCCGAGCGCCAGCGCGTCTATCTCGCTTTCGACAAGATGCGCGAGCAGATCGACCGCATGGCGAGCCAGGCCGAATTCGGCGTCGGCGGCGAGCATGAGGAGGTCCTCGAGACCTACCGCATGTTCGCCTATGACGAAGGCTGGTCGCGGCGCATCAACGAAGCGATCGATTCTGGCCTCACCGCCGAAGCTGCGATCGAACGCGTGCAGCAGCGCACCCGCATGCGCATGCGCCAGATCGACGATCCCCTGCTTGCCGATCGCATGCACGATCTCGAGGACCTGTCGAACCGCCTGTTGCGGATCGTCTCGGGCCAGCTCGGTACTGCGGCGAGCATGGGGCTCAAGGGCGACGCCATCCTGATCGCACGCAATCTCGGCCCGGCCGAACTGCTCGAATACGACCGGCGGCGGCTGAAGGGCGTGATCCTCGAGGAGGGCTCGCTCACCGCCCACGTCGTCATCGTGGCGCGCGCGATGGGCATTCCGGTGGTCGGCCGGATGCGCGCGCTGCGTGGCAAGGTACGCGATGGCGATCATCTGCTGCTCGATGGCGATCAGGGCGTTGTCGACGTCCGCCCGGCGCCGACGCTGATCGAAGCGTTCGAAGCGCGCTTCGCCAAGAACCGCGAGCGTCAGGCGCATTACGCCACGATGCGCGAGGTCGAGCCGTTCACGCGCGACGGCACCCGCGTGACCGTGCTGATGAATGCCGGCCTGCGCGACGATACGCCGATGCTGAACCTCACCGGCGCTGATGGCATCGGCCTGTTCCGCACCGAGTTCCAGTTCCTCGTTTCGGCCACGCTCCCCTCGCGCGAGCGGCAGACCCGGCTCTATCGCGACGTGCTTGATGCCGCCGGAGACAAGCCGGTGGTGTTCCGCACGGTCGACATCGGCGGCGACAAGGTCCTGCCCTACCTTCGCCACAACGACGGTGAGGCCGAGGAGAATCCCGCGATGGGCTGGCGTGCGCTGCGCGTTGCCCTCGAACGCGATGGTCTGCTCAAGGTCCAGGCACGCGCGCTGCTTGAAGCGGCGGGCGGGCGTACGCTCAACGTCATGTTCCCGATGGTGACCGAGCCGTGGGAGTTCGATGCGGCACGCAACGTTTTCGAGAGCCAGCTCGCCTTCCTGCGTCAGCGCAAGAAGATCCTGCCCGAGGCGATCCGCTATGGCGCGATGCTCGAGGTCCCGGCGCTTGCCGAATGCCTCGACATCCTGGCGCCGAGGCTGTCGTTCCTGTCGATCGGCACCAACGATCTGACGCAGTTCCTGTTCGCTGCCGACCGCGCCAATCCCAAGCTGGCCGAGCGTTATGACTGGCTGAGCCCCGCGATCCTGCGCTTCCTGCGTCGGGTGGTGAACACGCTTGCGCCATTTGGGACCGACGTCACCGTTTGCGGCGAAATGGGCGGTCGCAGGCTCGAGGCATTGGCACTGCTGGGCCTTGGCATCACGCGGCTGTCGATCACGCCGGCGGCGGTCGGGCCGGTCAAGGAACTGGTGCGCAAGATCGATCTCAAGGAGATTCGCACGGCGATGAACGGCTGGCTGTCCGAGCCGCCCAAGGACCTGCGTTCGGCCATAGCCGAATGGGCGTTCTACCGTGGCATCGAGTGTGATTGACAATTGACTGTCTTCTGACCTCGGCGCGGCTCGCATCGCCGGAGGTGCGTTTCGTCGCCGAATTCCGCCATTTTTCATCCAAGGCCGTTGACTTTCACGGCATTGCAGCGAAGCCTTGGTAACGGGTTGCTAAGCACGAGACGAAGACGGGAGCTACGCCTTGGCAGAAGCCGGCGGTCTGCAGGACATTACCAACAATGATACCACGCCCATGCCCGCCGGGGAGCCCGGTCGGCTGCGCGTGAACGACACGCTGCGCGCTGCCCGTGAGGCGGCAGGGCTCGACATCAAGCAGCTTTCCCAGCTCACCCGGGTCACGTCGCGGCATCTCGAGGCCATCGAGGACGGTGACTTCGCGTCGCTGCCAGGGCGGCCCTATGCGCTCGGATTCGCGCGCAGCTATGCGCGGGCGGTGGGGCTGGACGAGAAGGCGATTGCCGAGGCCGTGCGCGCGGACCTTGACAAGCTGGCACCGTCTCCGCCGCCTCGCGTGATCAACCAGTTCGAGGTCGGCGACCCGATCAAGACTCCGACGCGACTGACCGGCTGGCTTGCCGCAGGACTCAC
>JBKBUD010000242.1:0-2762 GCA_046290865.1 Novosphingobium sp.
GTGGAAGAACGCCCGACCGGCGAACTGCAGCTTTCGGCCGGTTTCTCGAGCCTTGAAAGCTTCATCTTCCAGGGTTCGATCCGCCAGAACAACTTCCGTGGCCGCGGTCAGACCATCGGGCTGTCGGTGGACTATTCGCGCTTCACCCGTTCGGTGCAGGTAAGCTTCACCGAGCCCTATCTGTTCGACAAGAACGTGTCGCTCGGTGTTGACGTCTATCGGCGCGACCTGAACAGCTTCAACCAGTTCAACTCGAACCGCAACACCACCTACAAGCAGGCGACGACCGGCTTCTCGGCGCGCGTGGGCGTGCCGCTGTCCGAATACATGTCGCTGATCGGCCGTTACACCTTCAACCTCGACGACGTGACGCTGGACAGGAACACGTTCTACATCAACGGACAGTGCAGCATCCTGCTCGCTGGGCGCTATCTTTGCGACGCCATCGGCAAGCGCACGAGCTCGATCCTCGGCGCCTCGCTGGTCTATGACACGCTGGACAACCGCCTGCGTCCGAGCCGGGGCACCCAGTTCGTGCTTGGTGCCGACGTTGCAGGGCTGGGCGGTTCGGTCCGCTATGCCCGCATCACCGCGAACGCCGCCAAGTTCTGGCCGGTGGGTGGCGGGTTCATCTTCTCGGTCCGTGGCGAAGGTGGTGCGATCAAGGCGCTGTCGAGCCGCTCGAACGATCCCACGATCGACGACGTCCGCCTCACCGACCGCTTCTTCCTCGGCGAGCCTCAGATTCGCGGCTTCGACATCCGCGGCGTCGGCCCGCGCGTGTTGCGCAAGTTCGTGGCAGACGACGGGTCGATCTCGGCCGACCGCAACCAGTGGGTCGATGACGCACTCGGCGGCAAGTACTACTACCTCACCCGCGCCGAACTCGAGATCCCGCTGGGTTCCGGGGCGCGCGAACTCGGCCTGCGCCCGTCGATCTACGTCGATGCCGGTGCAGTTTGGGGCATTACCAATCCGCTTACCGTCAACCCGAACAACGTCACCTATTACACCAGCAAGACCACCGGTGCGATTTCGGACGTGACCGGTCTTACTCCGGACCAGATAGCCGCAGGCTTCAACCGCGTGCGGTACGTCGAGGAATACGTCGGCGATACGATGTCGCCGCGCGTTTCGGTCGGTATCGGTGTCAACTGGAACTCGCCGTTCGGACCGTTCCGCCTAGACTTTGCCAAGGTCCTCAAGAAGGCCAATGGCGACGACCCCAAGACCTTCACTTTCAACGTGGGAACCCAGTTCTGATGAAGACCCGTTACGCTTCTGCGCTTCTCGCCGGCATCGCGATTGCTGCCGCCACTCCCGCTTTCGCTGCCAAGGACGACAAGGCTCCTGCCGTAGCGGCTGGCCCGGTCGTTGCCGCCGGCGTCGCCATTGCCAACCCGCCTGCCGTCGTTGCGGCGTCCAACGCCTATCAGGTCTCGCAGCAGCAGCGCCCCGTGACCTACAAGCCGCAGATCGATCAGGCCAATGCCCGCAAGGCCCAGATCGAAGCGCAGCTCAAGCCGCTGATCGACAAGCTTCAGGCCGATTCGAAGGCTGCCAATCCGAACCGCGCAGCACTTCAGGCCCAGTACGAACAGATCCAGCAGATCGAGCAGGCTGGCCAGGCCGAGATCCAGAAGATCCTCGAGCCGCTTAACCTCTCGCAGCAGTACGTGCTGGAGCAGATCGGCGACAAGCTCGACGCTGCGACCCAGGTGGCCATGGACAAGAAGAAGATCACCCTGGTGCTTGACTCGCAGTCGATCATCAAGGCCGGGCAGGTCTATAACCTCAATCAGGACATCCTGAACGAGCTCAACGTTCTGATCCCGTCGGCTCAGCTCGTTCCGCCCGCCGGCTGGATGCCGCGCGCGCAGCGCGAGCAGCAGGCCCAGGCGCAGGCTGCCCAGCAGCCGGCCGCTCCGGCTGCCGGTCAGCCCGCCAAGAAGGCGCCTGAAGGCCGCTGAGGCCTTCACGTTGGGGGCCGGGTAGAATGTCCGAGGAACAGACCGCGCCACAGGGCGTGATCACCGACTATGACGTGCGCAAGGTGATGGCGGCGCTGCCGCATCGCTATCCCCTGCTGCTCGTCGACCGTGTCGCTTCGATCACGCTCAACGAGCGTATCCATGCGGTGAAAGCCGTGTCGATGAACGAGCAGTTCTTCCAAGGGCACTTCCCCGGCCGCCCGATCATGCCAGGCGTGTTGCAGATTGAGGCCCTAGCGCAGGCTGCGGGCGTGCTTGCAGTGGAGTCCCTCGGGCTCGCCGGTTCGGGCAAGCTCGTGTACTTCATGGCGATCGAGGAAGCGAAGTTCCGCAATCCCGTGGAGCCCGGCGTCCTGCTCGATCTGCACGTCGAGTTCACCCAGAAGCGCTCGCGCGTCTGCAAGTTTGCCGGCAAGGCGATGATCGGTGACAAGGTGACCTGCGAAGTCAGCTTCACCGCGATGATCGCCGACAGCTGAGCCCGCGGGCGCTGGACATCCTTGCGGCTTTCCGCTAGGCGCGCGCCCTTACAGATTCTAGTGGCCGGTCGGAACCGGCTGCGCACCGGAGTACCCGACATGAAGACTGGCATTCACCCCGACTACCACATGATCAAGGTGCAGATGACCGACGGCACCGTTTTCGAAACCCGCTCCACCTGGGGCAAGGAAGGCGACACGCTCGCTCTCGAAATCGACCCGACCTCGCACCCGGCATGGACCGGCGGTACGCGCCAGCTCGACCAGGGCGGTCGCGTTGCCCAGTTCAACA
>JBKBUD010000243.1:0-2749 GCA_046290865.1 Novosphingobium sp.
TTGTTCTGATTATCGCTAGGGCAACGGTGTTGCGCCGGCATTGATCCGGCGCAACGCAAGAGCTTCAGCCGAGATGCTGCGCGAAGAAATCGCGAGTGCGGCGATCGGCGAGCGTGGCGCCATCCTCATCGCGGCGCTTGCCCATCTCGGCGGCAAAGCCGTGATCGAGACCTTCGTAATCATGCAGCGTCACCTTGGGGTGCGGATCGAGGCCAGCGTGGATAGCCTGCTGCGCTTCCGGCCCGACGAGGTGATCGGCGGTGGGGATGTGCAGCATCAGCGGGTTGGCGATGGCATGCGACTCGTTCAGCATCTGGTCGATCATCACACCATAGTAGCCGACCGAGGCGTCGATATCGGTGCGCGCCGCCGCCATGTAGGCCATGCGTCCGCCGAGGCAGAAGCCGACGAGACCGACCTTGTCGATGCCCTCATACCCGCGCAGGAAGCGGATCGCCGCCTCGATGTCCTTCACGCCCTTGTCGGGATCGTACTGGCCGAAGTAGCCGAATGCTTCCTGCAACTGTTCCGGCACGTCGGGATCGAGCTCGACGCCGGGAGCGAAGCGCCAGAAGATGTCGGGGGCCAGCGCCATGTAGCCCTGATCGGCCCAGGCTTCGCACTTGTGGCGGATACCGGGGTTCACGCCGAAGATCTCCGGAATGACGATGATGGCAGCACGGATCGGCCCTTCAGGCGTGGCGAGGTAGCCGGGAATGTCGCCTTCGCCATCGAGTGCTGCAAACGTGATCTTTTCACCCATTGTCGTTCATCCTGCGATTCAAAGGTCTTGGTCGGAAACCATGTTGGCCCCCGCGGTGGACTTTGCCAAGCGTGCATGACAGTCTTGCGCGACAAGCGGATGCCGGGAAGGGACGCACATGAAAGTCACCGTCGAAGTCGATTGCACCCCCGAAGAGGCCCGCCGTTTCCTCGGCCTTCCCGACGTTTCGAAGGCGAACGACGTCTATGTCGAAAGCGTGGCCAAGGCGATGCAGGGTGCGGGCAGCCTCGACCAGTTGCAGAGCTTTGCCAAGCAGGTCGCGCCGATGGGCGAGATCGGGCTGAAGCTGTTCCAGAACTTCATGGAGCAGGGCGGTCTCGGCGCGATGACCGGTGCCGGTTCGAAGAAGTCGAAGGACTGACGTTTCACGTGGAACAGTGTAGGGCGGGGCGGTGACCGACACCATCTTCGCCCTCTCCTCCGGCCCGCCGCCCGCGGGCATTGCCGTCATCCGCATCAGCGGGCCGCAGGCTGGTCCTGCCCTGAGCGCACTTGCGGGCAAGCTGCCGACGCCGCGCCGCGCGACCTTGGCGACGCTGGCCGATCCCATGGACGGCACGCACCTCGATCGAACAATGGTGCTGTGGCTTCCCGGGCCGGCGACGGCGACCGGCGAGGATAGTGCCGAACTGCATCTGCATGGCGGACGCGCAGTCGTTGCTGCGGTCGAGGCTGCGCTTGAGCGCCTGCCCGGTTCACGCCGCGCACAGGCGGGTGAGTTTACCCGCCGCGCTTTTGCCAATGGCAGGATCGATCTTGCCGAGGCGGAAGGGCTGGCCGACCTGCTTTCGGCCGAGACCGAACTGCAGCGGCGCGTTGCTCTCGCCATGGCGGAAGGAGCGCTCTCGCGTGAGGTGGAAAGTTGGCGCAGCGAATTGCTGCGGGTCTCGGCGAAGCTGGAAGCGGCGCTCGACTTTTCGGATGAGGATGACGTGGGCGATGGGGAAGCGGCGCTTCCGGCAGGCTTTGCCGGTGAATGCCTGATTCTGGCCGGTCAGATCGATGCCTGGCTTGCCCGCCCGCGCGCCGAGCCCCTGAAAGAGGGCTTCCGCGTCGTGCTCGCCGGACCACCGAACGCTGGCAAGTCGACGCTGTTCAATGCGCTGGTCGAACAGGAAGCGGCGATCACGGCGGCGGAACCGGGTACGACGCGCGATGTGCTGACCTTCGCTGCATCGCTCGATGGCGTGCCGTTCACTTTCGTCGACACTGCCGGTCTGCGTGACGAAGGCGCCGGAGAGATCGAACGCATCGGCATTGCGCGGGCCAAGGCGGCCGCGGAAAAGGCGGACCTGATCCTTTGGCTTGGGCCGCAGGGGGAAGGGCCGGAAGGTCGGACACTGTGGGAAGTTGCGGCGCGGGCCGATGATCCTGCAGCAGCGAGGAAATCCGGGGAAGCGCTGGTTGTCTCGGCGCGGACAGGTGAGGGTATCACGGCTCTGCGCGCGGCACTGGTTGACCATGCCCGAAGCGCCCTGCCTGCGCCGGGAGACGCAGCATTGAACCAGCGTCAGCACGACCGCTTGAGTGAGGTGGCCGAAGCGCTGCGCTTTGCGGCGGTGGAGCGCGATGGCCTGCTCGCCGCCGAGAACGTGCGACTGGCGCGACGAGCGCTGGATGCCCTCGTTGGCCGGACCGGGACCGAGGACATGCTTGATGCGCTGTTCGGGCGGTTCTGCATCGGCAAGTGATCAAGCCGCCTCATTCATTTGCGCACAGACGGGAATGACGAGGTGAGAAGAGTGAGTAGTGTTTCACGTGAAACACGCTTTCGGAAACTTTGACGCGAATCTCCAACTCGCGTATCGCGCCAGTCATGCAGCAATTCGACATCATCGTGGTCGGCGGCGGACATGCCGGCGTCGAGGCGGCCGCCGTCGCGGCGCGGATGGGAGCGCGCACCGCGCTCGTCTCGTTCGATCCGGCGACGGTTGGCGCGATGAGCTGCAATCCGGCGATCGGTGG
>JBKBUD010000244.1:0-2725 GCA_046290865.1 Novosphingobium sp.
GCCGAGAATGCTCGCCGCATCGACCATGCCGGTCGTGGCCGAAAGCACGAGCAGCAGCCGGAACAACGGCGCGGGAGTTTTCAGGGGTACGCTGTCGCTCATGTTGTCTCCTTGGCGCACCCTTGGAAAACCAGCCCCATTTCAGGGCCGCCCGTGCTCGGCGACCAAGGCAGCGAGGATGAAGCCGCCGACCAGCCCGACGTGTTCGAAGAAGGCGTTGGTCGCCATGAACCTCTCGGCAGCCTGTTCTGGCCCGTCCATCGTCCAGAAGGCATCGGCGACGAAGGCGGCAAGCAGAGTGAACACGCCCAGCATGCCTGCACCAAGCCAGACCATCCGTCCCAGCAGTATCAGCAGCGGCCCGACGATCTCAACCGCGATGGTCAGCCCGGCCCACAGCGCAGGCGGGTTCATCCCGAAATGCACCTGCTCGGCCACGGCGCCGTTCCAATCGGTCAGCTTGGCAAAGCCGCCGACCATGTAGGCGCCAACCAACAGCAGACGGGCCAGAAACCATGTCGGCGGCCAATCGAGCACAGCGTGGACGAGGCGCGGCTCTGCATCAGCCATCGGTCAAACTGCCCAGCAACCGCAACCGAGCGCGCCCCAAAAGGTCTGAACGTCCGCCGCCGGAACGCTCGCCCCCAGTGCCGAGGCATGGTCATGGCCATGCACGCCGCAAGCCGAGGCGCAGCCGCAGGCACTCGCCATCTTCGCCGCCGCTTCCGGCTCGCGATAGTAGCCGCCAAAGGTTTTCACCGGCGACCAGTCCGGCATCGGTGCCGGCAGCGCAGGTGCAAGCGGCCCGAAATCACCTTCGCCATGGACAACCTTGCCACCCAGCAGGGTCAGCACCGCGCGGATGTGCGGAATGTCGAGTTCCGGCACCGCGAAGTAATCCGCCGAAAGCAGCGCGCAGTCGGCAAGCTGCCCCGCCTTGATCCGCCCCTTCTTGCCCGTTTCGCTCGAGAACCAGGTGTTCTCGTGCGTCCACATCGCCAGCGCCTTCTCGCGGCTGACGCGATTGGCGCCGGGATAGAGCGACAATCCGCCCACCGTCCGCCCCGTCACCAGCCACGAGAGCGAGACCCACGGGTTGTAGCTTGCCACCCGCGTCGCATCGGTGCCCGCTCCCACCGGAATCCCCGCCGCGATCATCCGCGCGATCGGCGGGGTGCGTTCGGCGGCACGGCGGCCATAGCGCTCGACGAAGTATTCGCCCTGGTAGGCCATACGGTGCTGCACGGCGATGCCGCCGCCCAGCGCGGCGATGCGGTCGATATTGCGCTCGCTGATCGTCTCGGCATGGTCGAAGAACCAGTTGATGCCGTGGAGCGGCACGTCGCGGTTGACCTTCTCGTAGACGTCGAGCGCGCGCCCGATCGTCTCGTCGTAAGTCGCATGTAGACGCCATGGCCAGCGGTTCTCGGCCAGCAGGCGGATCACCGGCTCGAGATCGCCTTCCATCGACGGCGGCATGTCGGGCCGCGCCACGCGGAAGTCCTCGAAATCGGCAGCTGAATAGACCAGCATCTCGCCCGCACCGTTGTGGCGATAGGTGTCGTCGCCCTGCCCCGGCGTGACCTGCTTCACCCACCCGGCGAAGTCGGCCAGTTCCTCCTTTGGCTTCTGGGTGAACAGGTTATAGCTGATCCGCACGGTGAGTTGCCCGTCCTCATGCAGCTTCTCGATGACGTGGTAGTCGTCTGGATAGTTCTGAAAGCCACCACCAGCATCGATCACACTGGTCACGCCCAGCGAATTGACCTCGCGCATGAAGTGGCGCGTGGAGTTGATCTGGTAATCCTCGGGCAGCTTAGGCCCCTTCGCCAGCGTCGAATAGAGGATCGTCGCGTTCGGTTGCGCCAGCAGTAGCCCAGTAGGGTTGCCAGCTGCGTCGCGGACGATCTCCCCGCCCGGAGGATTGGGCGTGTCCTTGCCATATCCCACCACCCGCAATGCCGCCGCGTTCAGCAGTGCCCGGTCGTAAAGATGGAGAATGAAGACAGGCGTATCGGGCGCGACGGCATTCAGCTCGGCCAGCGTCGGCAGGCGCTTCTCGGCAAACTGGTGCTCGGTGAAGCCGCCGACCACGCGCACCCACTGCGGCGCGGGCGTCCGGTCGACCTGAGCCTTGAGCATGGCCATCGCATCGGTCAGGGTGGGCACGCCGTCCCAGCGCAGTTCCATGTTGAAGTTCAGCCCGCCCCGTATGATGTGCATATGGCTGTCGATAAGTCCGGGGATCATGCGCCGTCCCTTGGCATCGATCACCGTCGCATCCGGCGCGGCCGCCCGCACGTCCTGCTCGGAGCCAACCGCCAGAAAGCGCCCGTCCCGGATCGCCACCGCCTCGGCGCGAGGGTTCTCGCGGTCGAGCGTGGTGACGAGGGCATTCACCATGATCAGGTCGTCGCGCATGGGCTTGGGCTTTCTGTCTTTGGCGCGGGCAAGGCCGGGAATCAGGGACAAGGCCGAGGCACCAAGCGCCCCGGCCAGCGTCTCGCGGCGGCTGGCGCTCATGGTACGTCGTCCGGAGCAGGCGGCAGGCCGGTCACGCGCTCTGCGCAACTGGCCTGCCAGAACGAGGCGACCTCCTGCCCTTGGATCACCCGTGTCACCAGCGGCACCGCCTGTTCGCCCAGCAACATGCCGAGCAATCCCAGCAGCGCGATCGCGGGAGGGGCGGGCGATCGCGTGCCGAGCAGGCTGTAGAGTGCACCGA
>JBKBUD010000245.1:0-2721 GCA_046290865.1 Novosphingobium sp.
CTCGACGATGGCAGCCGCGATGCCGCGTACTACCTCTGTGCCAACCGCAACAAGCGCTCGGTCGCGATCAACATGGCCGATCCGGCGGGCGCCGACCTGATCCGCCAGTTCGCGGCACAAGCGGACATCGTGATCGAGAACTTCCGCGTCGGCGGGCTGGTCAAGTACGGCCTCGACTATGAATCGCTGCGCGCGATCAAGCCGGATCTGATCTACCTTTCGATCACCGGCTTCGGCCAGACCGGCCCCTTGCGCAACAATGGCGGCTACGACTTCCTCGTGCAGGGCATGAGCGGACTGATGAGCGTGACCGGTCTGCCCGATGGCGAGCCAGGCGGCGGGCCGATGAAGGTCGGCATCCCGATCAGTGACCTTACCACCGGGCTCTATGCCACGATCTCGGTGCTGGCTGCGCTCAATCACCGTCATGTCACCGGCGAGGGGCAGCGGATCGACCTTGCCCTGCTCGATACGCAAGTCGCGCTGCTGGCCAATCAGGCTTCGAACTGGCTGAACGGCGGGATGGTGCCGCGCCGCATGGGCAACCAGCACCCCAATACCGTGCCCTATCAGGACTTTGCCTGCGCCGACGGCAGCATCCTCGTCGCGCTCGGCAACGACCGCCAGTTCCGCGCCTTCACCGCACTGCTCGGCCTGCCGGAACTCGCTGACGACGAGCGCTTTGCCATCAGTGCGGGCCGCAGCGTGAACCGCGATGCGCTGCTGGCTCAGTTGCGCCCTGCCATTGCGCAATGGAAGTCCGCCGATCTGATCGCGGCGATGGAGGCGGCCAAGCTGCCCGGTGGAAAGGTCAACGAGATTCCCGAAGTGCTCGATCATCCGCAGATCGAGGCGCGCGGGCTGATCCGGGAAATGACGCGCTCGGACGGGACACCGGTAAAGGTGCTCGGGTTTCCCGCACAGCTTTCCGCCTCGCCTGCCACCTATCGCCACGCACCGCCCCGGTCGGGCGAGGATACCGCGAGTGTCCTGACCGAACGGCTCGGACTGCAAGCGGAAGACATAGAGCGCCTGCTGGCCGCAGGCGTGATCGCGGAGACATTGTGATGAAGGGCGCGAACTACATCGACGGGCGCTGGGTGGATGGCGCGGTGCCGTTCGAGACGGTGAACCCGTCCGACCTCGACGAAACAGTCGGCACCTATACCAAGGTCGGCGAGGCCGAAGTGCGCGAGGCTATGGCCGCTGCGCGTCGGGCCCAGCCCGGTTGGGCCGCTTTCAACATGCAGGCCCGCGTCGACATGCTCTACCGCATTGCCGAACTGCTCAAGGCCCGCGCTCCGGAAATCGGCAAGCTGCTCAGCCGCGAGGAAGGCAAGACCCTGCCCGAAGGCGTGGGCGAGGCCTTGCGTGCCGCGCAGTGCTTCCAGGCCGCTGCCGGGGACGTGATCCGCGCGCAGGGCGAATGGTACAATTCGATGCGCGACGGCTTCAACGTGCTGGTCACGCGCGAGCCATTGGGCGTCGTCGCTGCGATCACGCCGTGGAACTTCCCGATTGCCCTGCCTTCGTGGAAGGTCGCGGGCGCGCTCGCCTATGGCAATTCGGTGGTGCTCAAGCCCAGCAGCTTCGTGCCGGGGTGCGCCGTGATGCTGGCGCAGATCATCGAGGAGGCGGGCGTTCCGGCGGGGGTGTTCAACCTCGTCATGGGCGATGGCCGCGCCACCGGCAACGTGATGATCGATGAGGCTGACGGCCTGACCTTCACCGGCGGCACTGCCACTGGTCGCTCTGTGCTTACCCGCGCTGCCGAGACGATGACCAAGTGTCAGCTGGAACTTGGCGGCAAGAACGCGCTGGTCGTGCTCGACGATGCCGACCTCGATCTGGCGGTGGAGATTGCCAGCAACGGTGCCTGGATCCAGACCGGGCAGCGCTGCACCGGGACCGAGCGCCTGATCGTCACGCGGGGCATCCACGATGCCTTTGTCGAGCGGATGGCCAAGGTTGCGCGCAGCTACCGCGTCGGGCACGCGCTTGATCCCGAGACCCAGATCGGTCCGGTCGCCAATGTGCAGCAGTACAACGAGAACCTGCAGTTCGTAGTCGATGCCCAAGGCGAAGGGGCCGAACTGGCAGCGGGTGGCAGTGCCGTGGAAGGACGCACGCGCGGGCTGTTCATGGCGCCGACGCTGCTGACCGGCACCAAGGCCGAATGGCGCTGCAACCAGCACGAATCCTTCGGCCCCATCGCCTCGGTGATCAAGGTCGAGGACCTCGACGAAGCGATCCACGCCGCCAACGCCTGCGAATACAAGCTCTCGTCCGGCATCGCCACGACCAGCCTGAAAAGCGCCGAACGGTTCCGCAAGGCATCGCAGGCCGGCATGGTCATGGTCAACGCGCCAACGGCGGGCCTTGAATACCACGTGCCGCTCGGCGGGCGTTCGCCCTCTGGCTACGGCGCGCGCGAAACCGGCGCTGCGGCCGTGGAATTCTTCACCGAAAGCAAGACCAGCTACATCAATCACGGCGCCATCTGAGCGCCTGCGGAGAGCATATCATGACGACTGTCGCCTATATCGGCCTTGGCGCGATGGGCCTGCCGCTGGCCAGACATCTGGTGCGCAAGGGCTTTGACGTCATTGCCTATGACATCGACCCGGCCCGTGCCGACGAGATCGTGGAACTGGGCGGGCGCAAGGCTACTTCAGTAGCCGAAGTCGCGCGCGACGTGGACGTCGTGATCACCTGCCTGCC
>JBKBUD010000246.1:0-2720 GCA_046290865.1 Novosphingobium sp.
AAGTGAGCAACGGCACAGACGCCGCTGCTTCAGGGTGCGAGAGAGCGGCATGTCTTCAGGAGTTCGCCATCTGAGCGGCATCGGTCGCGCCTGCGTCCTGGCCGTGGTTTCGGGGGCAGGTTTCCTTGCAAGCTCAGGCGTTGCACAGGGGCCTGCGCTTGCCATGCTCGATCGGCTCGAACCGGGCCTCTGGGAAGTGCGGGCCCGTGACGAGGCCGATACCGTGCAGATCTGCCTTGATAACGGACGCAAGCTGATTCAGGTGCGCCACCGTGGTGAGGCATGCCGCCGTTTCGTCATCGACGATTCCGCGACGATGGTCACGGTCCAGTACACGTGCCCCGCAGGCGGCTATGGCCACACGCGCGTGAGGTTCGAGAACCCTCGCCTTGCCCAGCTCGAGACGCAGGGCATCGACAACGGCCTGCCATTCAACTTCGTAGCCGAAGCCCGCCGCGTCGGTCCATGCGGCCGCTAGGTTGGCTGTTTCAACGCCCCTGCGCAGCAGCAGCATAAAGTTACGCGGGCGGCCATTGCATCGGGCAGGCCACCGGGCTAGCCCATTGGCAATGTTGCAAAGCCAGTCCGCGCCTCAAGCCCCGCTCGCCGTCGTTCTGCTATCGGGCGGGCTCGATTCGATGGTCTGCGCAGGCCTTGCAAAGGAGCAGGGCTTTCGCGTCCTTGCCCTGACGATCGACTACAACCAGCGCCATCGCGTCGAACTCGATGCTGCCAAGGTGATCGCCGAACGGATCGGCGTGGAGCGCCATGTCATCCTGCCGCTGGACTTGCGCCAGTTCGGTGGCTCGGCCCTGACGGCCGACATCGCGGTGCCCAAGGGCGGTGTGGGAGAGGATATCCCGGTCACCTATGTTCCGGCCCGCAATCTGGTCTTCCTGTCCCTCGCGCTCGCCTGGGCCGAAGCGGCGGGATCAAACGACCTGTTCATCGGCGTCAATGCACTGGACTATTCCGGCTACCCCGATTGCCGCCCCGAGTTCGTGCAAGGCTTCGAAAGTCTCGCCCGCGTCGCCACGCGGATCGGCAACGACGGCGGGAGCGTGAAGGTCCACGCCCCTCTGCAACACCTCAAGAAATCAGAGATCGCGCAGGAAGCAGCGCGACTGGGGCTCGACGCCGGCCAGAGCTGGTCCTGCTACGATCCCCTTCCGGACGGGAGAGCCTGCGGCACCTGCGACAGCTGTCGCCTGAGGCGCGCAGGGTTTGAAGAGGCAGGCTTGAATGACGCAACCCGGTACGGCGACGACTAGCGGCAATCTCGAACAGGATAGTTCCAGCCTGCAGCCTCAGGAGGCGACCGGCTACAGCTGGTATGTGCTCGGCATCCTGGTGCTGGTCTATATCCTGAACTTCGTTGACCGGCAGATCCTCTCGATCCTTGCCAACGATATCAAGAAGGACCTCTCGCTCACCGACGCCGACCTCGGCTTCCTCTATGGCACGGCATTCGCCGTGTTCTATTCGCTGTTCGGGATACCGCTCGGGCGTCTGGCCGACAGCTGGCATCGCGTGCGACTGATGAGCGTGGGGCTTGCGGTGTGGTCCGTGATGACGGCGGTGTCGGGCCTGTCGCGCACTGGCGCACAGTTGACTGCGGCGCGCATCGGCGTCGGCGTGGGGGAAGCGACCGCCAGCCCTGCCGCCTATTCCCTGATCTCTGACTATTTCCCCCAGCGTCTGCGCGCGACGGCGCTGGCGATCTATTCATCCGGCCTGTTTCTCGGCGGGGGCCTGTCACTTCTGGTTGGCGGCCTCGTCGTCGAACGATGGAACGCAGCCTACCCCTTGGGAGGACCTCTCGGACTCGTCGGCTGGCAGGCGGCGTTCATGGCGGTGGGGCTTCCCGGCGTGGCGTTGGCGCTATGGGTCGCCACACTGCGCGAACCGATCCGCGGTGCCATCGATGGTCGGCCGACTCCGAGTGCGGAGCGGCCCTTCCGTGGCTTTCTAGCTGAGCTACTCAACGTCATCCCGCCGCTGACCTTGATCGGAGCACTACGGCGGGGGCCGGCGGCGCTGCTCGCCAATCTGGCGGTCGCTGCAGCGATCGGCCTGTCGGTTCAGGCTCTGACCATGGTCCTCGGCGCGTCAACCCGGCAACAATGGATATTCCTCGGCGTGGGGATTTACGCGGTCTACAGCTGGGCCAGCGCGTTGCGGGCGCAGGACTTGCCAACCTTCCGCCTGATCTGGGGCACGCCTGCCTTCCTCTGCACGACGCTGGGTTACGGCATGGTTGCCTTCACCTCGTATGCGACGTCCTATTGGGCGGCACCTTATGCCGAGCGGGTCTTCGATATCGACAAGGGCCAGCTCGGCTTGTCCATCGGGGCTCCGGGCGCGCTTGCTGGATTCCTCGGAGTGATTCTCGGCGGACGCATGGCCGATTACCTGCATCGCCGCACAGCGGCGGGACGAGTGATGGTCACCCTGTTCGGGCTGCTGGCGCCGATCCTGCCTCTCGTTCTCGCTTTCAAGGCCGACAGCTTCCCCGCCTTCGTGGCCATGCTGTTCGTTGCGCAGTCGATGTCGAGCAGTGCGCTCGGGGGCGCTGCCGCGACAAGTCAGGCGCTGGTCCTGCCGCGCATGCGCGGCACGGCGACAGCGACATTCTTTCTGGCCACCACTCTCGTGGGCCTCGCACTTGGACCATTCATGGCGGGCTATGTTTCGGCAACCCATGGCGACGATCTTGCCAT
>JBKBUD010000247.1:0-2719 GCA_046290865.1 Novosphingobium sp.
CTTCGACTTTGCCCCTGCGGCAGGTCTCGATACGGGCCGCAAGATCATCCTGTTCCGCTATGACTGTTCAGCGCATCGCGTGCTGATCGCAGCGGCGACGGATTATGGGGCGTCAGGCCAGGTCGTGTCGCGCAACGCCGTCGAAGCCGACAGCAGCGACCAGTACACCCCTGTCGAGCCCGACACGCTCAACGCCGCGATCATGGCCGAGGCCTGCGGCTTCTGATCCTCAGCGCCTGGCGTTCCAGTTGAACAGGAAGTTGCGGTGCTCGGCCCAGGTCTGGCCCTCGACATGGTCGCCAACCAGGCACGCGGCGGTGTGATAAGGCCCTGCGCCATCGGTGGTGCGGAAACTCACGCAAGTGCGCCCACGGTCGGTCTTCCAGCGTCCGGCAAGGATCTCGCTCTCGTAGAAACTGCCTTTCACGGTGCCATCGGCCTGCAACTGCAGCACCATCGGCTTGGTGTAAGGTTCGTCAGCCTTGGCCGACAGATCGACTGTCCAGCTGCCCTGGATCGCCGCAGGCGGCTCGGCCGCACTCGCCGGAGTGATCACGAGAACGAGCGGCAGGGCAGCGATCAGGCGCATGGATGTCTCCCAAAGCGCAATCCTGCCCGCGCCGCCTTGCAACCGCAACCGGCACCAAAGACAGCAAAAGGGCGCCCGGATCGCTCCGGACGCCCTTTTGAATTTCCGCTGGAGGCGAAGCTTACTTCTTCGACTTCAGGTAGGCGATCACGTCCGCACGCTGCTGGGCGTCGGAGATGCCCGCGAAGGTCATCTTGGTGCCCTGAGCGAACTTGGCAGGGCTGGTCAGCCACTGGTCCAGCGTCGCGTCATCCCAGTTGCCGCCATGGCCCTTGAGCGCATCGGAGAAGGCATAACCGCCACGGTCACCGGCAACCGCTTCGCCATAGACGCCGAACAGGTTCGGGCCGATGCCGTTGGCGCCGCCCTGATCCACGGTGTGGCAGGCCTTGCACTTGGCGAAGATGGCCTCGCCCTTGGCAGCATCGCCAACCAGCGCAACTGCAGCACCGGCGGCAGGCGCAGCGCCAGCGGCCGGAACGGCTTCAGGCGCAGGCAGCGGCAGGTTCGAGCCGAGCGAGTTGAGATAGAGAATCACGTTGGCGCGGTCTTCGCCCTTGGGCAGGCCTGCGAACGACATCTTGGTACCGTCAGCAAAAGCCTTGGGGTTCTTCAGCCACTCGTTGAGCGTGGCAAAGTCCCACTTGCCGCCCTTGGCCTTCAGCGCATCCGAAAATGCGAAGCCGCCGCGACCCGATGCGACGCCTTCGCCGACCACGCCGTAAAGATTCGGACCGATGCCGTTGGCGCCGCCCTGTTCGGCAGTGTGGCAGGCCTTGCACTTGGCAAAGACGGCCTCGCCCTTGGCCACGTCGCCGGCAGCGAGCAGATTCGCCAGCGGCAGTTCAGCCGCAGCGCCACCCTCGGCACCTTCTTCGACAACGCCCTCGATCGCGTAGCCCATCTTTTCCGGACGGTGCTCCTTGTCGGCAAGGAAGTAGTGTGCCGACAGGCTGGAGAGCCCCAGAGCCACGATGCCCCCGAACAAGGTCCATCCGGCGATGGTATTGAAACGATCGTCCATTTACGAGCCCCATAGGCGCAACGTCAGCACCTTGCCGACACCCGCGCGAGTTCGGGGACCCTCTAGTCAGGGCCATCCCGCAGCGCAAGATGGTTTGAAGGCCAAATGCGATCTAGGCAAATTCGAACTCGCTTGCCCGAAAGGACAGAGCGGCTTAACGCCCGCGCGTCATGCAAAGCTATCCCGCCCCCGCGCTCGCCCTTGTTGAACAGATGGCCGCCGCTGCGGCCGCCGATCCGGCCCGCGCGGTTTCGTTCCAGGGCGCGCCCGGCGCAAACTCGCACCGCGCCGCGCTCGAAGCGCTGCCAGATTGCCTGCCATTGCCCTGCTTCTCGTTCGAGGATGCGCTCGATGCCGTGAAGGAAGGCCGTGCCGGGCAGGCCATCATCCCGATCGAGAATTCGCAGCACGGACGCGTGGCGGATATCCACTTCCTCCTGCCCGAAAGCGGACTGTCGATCGTGGGCGAGCACTTCCTCGAGATCCACGCCAGCCTGATGGCCCTGGGCGATGGCCCTTTCACCGCCGCCTACAGCCACCCGCAGGCGCTGGGCCAATCGCGCTTTTATCTGCGCGACCGGGGCATCGTGCCGATGAGCTATGCCGATACCGCAGGCGCCGCCGCCTATGTCGCGGAACTCGGCGACCCGAGCGTGGCGGCCTTGGCCCCGCGTATCGCAGCCGAACTCTATGGCCTCAAGGTCATCGAGGACAATGTCGAGGACGCGCACGACAACACCACCCGATTCGTCATCCTGTCGAAGACGCCGCGTGATCCGGCCACCATCACCGGTCCGGCGATGACCACGTTCGTGTTCGAAGTGCGCAACATCCCTGCCGCACTCTACAAGGCGCTGGGCGGCTTCGCCACAAACGGCGTCAACATGACCAAGCTCGAAAGCTACCAGCGTGGCGCAAGCTTTGCCGCGACCGAATTCTACGCCGACATCGTCGGGGCACCGGGTGAACGCCCGGTCGATCTTGCGCTCGAGGAACTCGGTTTCTTTGCCAAGGACCTGCGAATACTTGGCACTTATCCGATGGAACGCATTCGCGGGCAGTAAACAGGTCCGTTTCGCCCAAGAGTTGTGCTTGCCCCGCCGCCA
>JBKBUD010000248.1:0-2715 GCA_046290865.1 Novosphingobium sp.
ACATCGCCCGGCCGCACATGCTTGAGCGGCTTGTCGCGGCGCTCGATGCCCATCCGGAGGCCGCAGTTGCCCATGCCAACTACAGCGTGATCGATGCCGGCGGCGCCGTGATCGGCTTCCAAAAGGTGGGGCCGGCCTCCGAGATCCTGCTTGGCAACCGCATCGGCGCGGCATTCCTCTATCGCGCAGAGGTGACCGACAGCCTCGGCGGATACGATACGGCGCTGTTCGGCGTCGAGGACTATGACTTCTGGCTGCGCGCGGCACGCTCATTCCGCTTCGTCACGCTGGACGAGGACCTCTATCTCTACCGTCGCCACGAAGGCAGCCTGACCGACCGGCGCGCGCTGACCATTCACCGGCTGGTGGCGCAGGTCATCAGCCGGGAACTCGAATTCGTCGGCGACTCCGATTTACGCGCGCGGGTTCTGCTGGAGCACGGCCTGGCCAGCCGTCTCGACGCCCGCCTGGGCATGCTGTGGCAGGCCTTCAAGGTCTCACCCGGCCTCGCACTTGGCAGGATGCCCGCCATCGCGCGGCACCTGACGCTCCATCTGGTCCACGCGGTGCAGTCCGGAATTCAGCGCCTCACACGAAGAACTGGGTGATCCACTCGCACATCAGGGCCGGCTTGTCCTCGCCCTCGATTTCGACCGTGATCTCCATGGTCTGCTGCCACTGGCCCGGGCGCTTTTCTTCCATGTCGAGCAGCTTGAACACGCCGCGCACGCGCTTGCCGACACGCACCGGGGCGAGGAAGCGGGTGCGGTTGCCGCCGTAATTCACGCCCATCTTGATGTGTTCGGGGCGCGGGCAATCGCTTTCCATGGTCAGCAGCGGGATCAACGACAGGGTAAGGAAGCCATGCGCGATGGGGCCGCCGAACGGCGTCAGTTTCGCCTTTTCAGGGTCGACGTGGATGAACTGGAAGTCGCCTGTCGCCTCGGCGAACTTGTTGACCCGCTCCTGCGTGATTTCCACCCAGTTCGACGTGCCGACGACCTGGCCGACCATCGCCTGAACCTCTTGCGGGGGGACAAACCTCGTCATCGCCAGTGCTCTCCTGCAAACATCCTGTCGCGTACAATGGCCTCAAGCAGGATATGGGGCAAGGGGCATTAAGCGATTGATTAAGCGGTCGATGGAAGGACCGCTCGCTGGCTGACGGGCTTGCGGAACGGCTCGCGCGTCGAGGTTCGGACGCGCTTGATATAGGCCCACAACCCGCACTGCAGCCCGACCAGCATGTAGCAGAACGGCTGGAACGCGATGCCGACGAAGGTCGAGCCGACGAGGTAGATGATCTGCGCCTGTTGCAGCGCTTCTGCCAGCGGCGAGACCCAGCGGAATTCGGGCGAGGTTTCCTTGCGGTAGCGTCGTCGCAGCACTTCCATCTGCCACACGCCGAGCAAATGGAGTGCCAGCCACAGGGCGAGGCCGGGATAACCCTGTTCGCCCAGCATCTCGAAATAGCTCGAGTGGTAGGCGCGGCCTTCCTCGACGATCGGCTGGTATTCGAGCGCGGCATTGTTGTCGCCGGCGTAGTCTGCCTTGACCGTGTCGTACGTCAGCTTGTTCTGACGATAGGCTTCGAACCCGCCGCCGAACGGGTGACGCTTGGCGAACTCGATGGTCCACTTCCACACTGCCACGCGGGTCGAGGCGGACTGGTCGGACTGGTGGTTCCGGATCGTGCTCATGCGGTCGGTGAACTCCTTGGGCAGGAGCGGGACCGCGATCAGCGCGCCAGCCGCCATGACCGAGACGATCAGGAGCCGCCGCTTGGCCGTGCGCAGGATCATCGCTGCGAGCACGACCACGCAGACCAGGCCGGTGCGCGCGCCTGTGCCGATCGGCATCAGCACGCAGGCAAAGCACAGCGCCCAGGCGAAGATCTTCACGCGCCAGTCAGGCGGGAAGATCGTGCCGAAGCGCGTCAACCACAGCGCCAGCGGGATCACCGCGATGGCCACCGCCGAGATGATCGAGCCTTCGTAGAGGCCGGTGTTGTCGTTCACCAGCAGGCGCAGTTCGCCATAGCCGCCGCCGCCGGCGGCCGTCTTGATTCCGCCGCCGATCACGATCACTCCGATCGACAGGACCAGGATCAGCGTGATCGCCTCGATGCGCAGGCGCGTGCGCAGGGTGAGGGGCATGAACAGTGCCCACAGCAGGGCTTTCCACACCCAGGCCCACTTCTCCGCTGCCTCGACCGGGAAGTCGGCCGCCTGCGTGGTAAGCCCGCAATAGACCAGCAGCGTGAGCAGCAGGAACTGGCGGAGCGAGAAGCGGATGCCGTTCTTGTCCTCTGCGACGAACCACGAAATGAACGCGCAGAGAAACGCGATCAGCGATACCGGGATGTGGCTGAGAATGCCCCAGCTGACCTTCTGCGGCGCGACGATGTCAATATAGCTGTAGGCCAGCACGAAGATGAACGGCTTGCGAAAGCCCGCGCCGATGAAGGCGAGCACGCAGGACAGCAGGAACAGGTCAAGCATCGCCGCTGCTGCCTGAGGATTGTGTCCGGGGCTTGCGGAACGGGGCCTTGCGGCTCGGCAGCGAGGGATCGTCGTCGAGATCATCACGATGCAGCAGCCGCCAGACGGCAATCGCCATCAGGATATGCGGCAGGAATATCGTGAACTTGTCGATCATGTCGGGCCAAGCGCTAGACTATCGAGGTTGACGCGGCGTTAAGCCTTCCGTGGCAGA
>JBKBUD010000035.1:0-21885 GCA_046290865.1 Novosphingobium sp.
CTGTTCATCGTGATCCTTGGGCCTGCGGCCTGCTCGATCAGCGACACCCTGATCCACAAGAAGACCTGACCGGCCTTCCGGAAACGATAAGGGCCCCGTCGGACAATCCGGCGGGGCCCTTTTCGTTTGATGATCAGGCGTTCAGACGCGGGTGACGGTCTGGTCGATCGCGCCGAAGATGCTCTTGCCCTTGGCGTTGCGCATTTCGATCCGCACGGTGTCGCCCCACTTCAGGAACGGCGTGTGCGGCTCGCCCGAGGCAATGGTCTCGACCATGCGCTGTTCGGCGATGCAGGCATAGCCACGCCCGCCCTGCGCCACCGGGCGGCCGGGAGAGCCATCGGGATCGCGGTTCGAGACGGTGCCCGAACCGATGATCGAGCCGGCGCCGAGGCCGCGGGTCTTTGCCAGGTGTGCGATCAGCACCCCAAAGTCGAACGTGCACTCCTCGCCCGCCTCGACCCGGCCGAACGGCTGCCCGTTCACATCGATCATGAGCGTGCGCGAAAGCTTGCCGCCAGCCCATGCCTCGCCAAGCGCATCAGGCGTGACGAATACCGGCGAGAAGTGGCTCGCCGGCTTGGACTGGACAAACCCGAAGCCCTTGGCCAGTTCGCCGGGGATAAGGTTGCGCAGCGAAACGTCGTTGACGAGGCCGACAAGGCGGATGTGATCCAGCGCTTCCTCCGGCGTCACGCCCTGCGGCACATCGCCGGTCACGACGACGATCTCGGCCTCGAGGTCGCAGCCCCAGGCTTCATCGGCCAGGCGCAGCGGTTCGCGCCCGCCGCGCAGGTCGTCGCTGCCGCCCTGGTACATCAGCGGATCGGACCAGAAGCTTTCCGGAAGCTCGGCTCCCCGCGCCTTGCGGACCAGCTCGACGTGATTGACGTAGGCGCTGCCATCGGCCCACTGATAGGCACGCGGCAGAGGCGCGCAGGCCTCGCGCTCGTGGAAGCGCTTGCGCGGGATGGCTTCGTGGGCAAGCTCGATCGAGAGTGCCTCGATCATCGGGAAATAACGGTCCCAATCGTCGAGCAAGGCCTGCATCGTCGGCACGATGTGATCGGCGTCGGCGTACCAGGCAAGGTCTTCGGACACGACGATCAGCCGACCGTCGCGCCCCTGCGGCAATGATGCGAGCTTCACTTGTCGTCGCCTTCCAGTGCTCGGGCCGCCTTGAGCAGCTTGTCGAGGATGGCGCGCAGCTTTTCCTGCTCGCGCGGGGTGATCGCGGAAAAGATCTTGTCGTACATCTCGACCGCCTGCGGCCAGATCTTGCCGTGCAGATCCCGCCCTGCGACGGTAAGTTCGAGATGGTGAGAACGACCGTCCTGCTCGTTCGGGCTGCGCTGGACCAGGCCGCGCTCCTCCAGCACCTTGCAGGCGCGGTTGACGGCAACCTTGTCCATCAGCGTGGCCCGGACGAGATCGCGCTGGGTCAGCGACCCTGCATCGCCGAGCACGGCCATGATTCGCCATTCGGGAATCTTGAGGCCGAATTCGCTGCGGTATTCACCCGCAATCAGACCGCTCACCGCGTTGGAGGTGATGGCCATCCGGTAGGGCGTGAAGTCGGAGAGACGGGTCTGTGTCTGGGGCATGATTTCGTATCACATGAAACCAGCCTGATTTGCAAGGGCGAAATAAAATGACACCAGGCCTTGCAAAACCCGTTAGATCATTACCGCGGCTCCCACCACACGAAATTTTCTTTACCTCCCCCGCGCACAGCTTTTCCCGAGCAGCACAAGTACTGCCCGGTTGGCGAGAGCGAAATCGGACATCGCGATCAGTGCGCGAGAATACCCGCCATGATGAAATCGACGGTGTGTTCGCGGTAGCTGTCCCGCAGTTCATCGGTCAGCGTGTCCTGGTCGAAGCAATGCTTGAGCACCAGCCGCGCGGAGAAGAAGCGATCCGCCGCCCCGGTCACGGTGAAGTAGAACAGCTGCGGATTGATCGGCCGGAACACGCCCGCCTTCACGCCATCACCGATGAACCGATTGTAGGCATTGTTCAGCGGCAGCAGGTACTGGTCGGCAATGCGCTTGGCTTCGGCCTCGTCGCTGTCGCGCACCAGGCGCATCAGCAGACGATTGAGATAGGGGTAATCGTAGTAGGTATCGATGGACTTGGAGACATGGCGCCGCAGCTTCGCCTCGGGACTCATGTCATCCTTAGCGAGCAGCGCATCGACCGACTTGACGATGTTTTCCATGTCACGATCGAGCAGCGCCTTGAGCAGGCCGGCCTTGTTGCCGAAGTAGTACTTCACCAACGCGGAGTTCAGCCCGGAGCGCAGGCTCAGTTCCGAGAGTGAAATATCGACGACATCTCCCTCGCGCATGATCGTCGACGCGGTCTGGAGAAGCTGCTCGCGTGCGCCCGGCGTTTCCAGGCTTTCCCCCTTTGACACTTCCGTACTCATTCCCAACCCGGCTCGTTCCACCACGGATAAAACGACGGCATATCCGAAGAAACGCGTCCGGGGTAGCGGGGAGCGCGTTTTTCCAGAAAACTCGCGATGCCTTCTGCCGCATCGCCCCCGCGCGAGAGCGTATAGATCGCACGGCTGTCGACGCGGTGGGCCTCCATCGGGTGCGACAGCGAGGGATTGTGCCACAGCATCGCGCGGGTCATTGCGACCGAGACGGCGCTGGTATTGTCGGCAATCTCGCGGGCGAGCGCGATGGCCGCGGGCATCAGGTCCTCGGGCTCGTGGAGCGAGCGGACGAGGCCGCCGCGCAGGGCTTCCTCGGCGTCGAAGATGCGGCCGGTCATGCACCATTCGAGCGCCTGGGGCAGGCCGACGATGCGCGGCAGGAACCAGCTCGATGCCGCTTCCGGCACGATGCCGCGACGAGCAAAGACAAGACCGAAGCGCGCCTTGGTCGAGGCAAGGCGGATGTCCATCGGCAGCTGCATGGTGACGCCCACGCCCACCGCAGCGCCATTGATGGCGCCGATCACCGGCTTCTTCGACTGGTAGATGCGCAAGGTGATCATGCCGCCGCCATCGCGCACGCGCGGATCGGACAGGTCCTCGACCGTATCGCCGCTGGAGAAGACGTGCTTGCCATCGGACGGGGTAAGATCGGCCCCGGCGCAGAAGGCGCGGTCCCCGGCCCCGGTGACGATCACGGCGCGGACGCTGTCATCGGCATCGGTGCGATCGAACGCGTCGATCATCTCGTTCATCATGGTGCCGGTATAGGCGTTCATCTTTTCCGGGCGGTGCAGCGTGATCGTTGCAATGCCGTCGGCGATGTCGAGCTTGATCTGCGTGTAGTCGGCCACGTAACTCTCCCGAAACGATGGAGGCGGGATCGCTGTCCCGCCCCTCACCTTACTTCTGCTGTCAGCGCGGTGCCATGCGGATGGCACCGTCGAGGCGGACGTCCTCGCCGTTGAAGTAGCCGGTCTCGATCATGCACATGGCGAGATTGGCGTATTCCTCGGGCTGGCCGAGGCGCTTGGGGAACGGCACGGAGGCGGCGAGCGCGTCCTTGACGTTCTGCGGCGCGCCCTGGAGCAGCGGGGTGTTGAAGATGCCGGGCAGGATGGTGTTGACGCGGATGCCCTCGCTCATCAGGTCGCGCGCGATCGGCAGGGTCATGCCGACGACGCCGCCCTTCGAAGCCGAGTAGGCAGCCTGGCCCATCTGGCCGTCTTCGGCGGCGACCGAGGCGGTGTTGACGATGGCGCCACGTTCGCCGAACTCGTCGCACGGATCGAGCGTCATCATGCCGGCCGCCGACTTGGCGATGCAGCGGAACGTGCCGACGAGGTTGATCTGGATGATCCAGTTGAAGGCATCCATCGGGAAGTGCTTGATCTCGCCGGTTTCCTTGGAGCGGCTGGCGGTCTTGATCGCGTTGCCGGTGCCAGCGCAGTTGACGAGGATGCGCTCCTGACCGTGGGCGGCGCGGGCCTTGGCAAAGCCGGCATCGACGCTTTCGTCGCTGGTCACGTTGACCTCGCAGAACACGCCGCCGATCTCGGCTGCGACGGCTTCGCCCTTTTCCTTCTGCAGGTCGAAGATGGCGACCTTGACGCCCTTGGCAGCAAGCGCGCGGGCAGTGGCAGCGCCGAGGCCGGAAGCGCCGCCGGTGACCACGGCAGCAACGGTATTGTCGAGCTTCATTGGGGGTAATCCTCTCTCAAACGGCTGAAAATCAAAGGGCTTCGATGATGGTGACGTTGGCGACGCCGCCGCCTTCGCACATGGTCTGGAGGCCGTACTTGCCGCCGCGCGCGCGCAGGGCGTGGACGAGCGTGGCCATGAGCTTGGTGCCCGAGGCGCCCAGCGGGTGGCCGAGCGCGATGGCACCGCCATTGACGTTGAGCTTTTCGGGGTCCGCGCCGGTGTGCTTGAGCCAGGCCATCGGCACCGAGGCGAAGGCTTCGTTGACCTCGTAGAGGTCGATGTCCGAAATCTTCATGCCCGCGCGCTGCAGGGCGCGGTCGGTGGCGAAGAGCGGCTCTTCGAGCATGATCACCGGATCGCCCGCGGTCACCGTCAGGTTGTGGATGCGGGCGAGCGGGGTAAGGCCGTGAGCCTTGAGCGCGGCTTCGGAGACGACCAGCACGGCGCTGGAACCATCGCAGATCTGGCTGGAGCTGGCAGCGGTCAGCGAACCTTCGGGGCTGAGCAGCTTGACCCCGGCAATGCCTTCGAGCGTCGCGTCGAAGCGGATGCCTTCGTCCACGGTGTGCATCGCGGGGCCCTCGGGCGTCTCTATCTCGACCGGCACGATCTCGTTCGCGAAAGCCTGCGCCTGCGTCGCGGCGATCGCCTTCTGGTGGCTGTTCAGCGCGAAACGATCGAGGTCGTCCTTGGAGAACCCATGCTTCTTGACGATCATCTCCGCGCCCATGAACTGCGAGAACATGATGCCCGGATATTTCTCCTCAAGGCCCGGCGACTTGTAGTGGCCGAGGCCCTCCTTCATGTGGAAGGTGGCGTTCGAGCCCATCGGCACGCGGCTCATGCTTTCGACGCCCGAGGCGATTACCACGTCCTGCACGCCCGACATCACCGCCTGCGCGGCGAACTGGATCGCCTGCTGCGATGAGCCGCACTGGCGGTCGATGGTCACGGCAGGCGTCGATTGCGGGAGCAGCTTCGAGGCGAGCACGGCATTGCGGCCGACCTGCATGGCCTGCTGCCCTGCCTGGGTGACGCAACCCATGATCACGTCGTCAACCGCGGTCGGGTCGATGCCGGTGCGGGCGATGATCGCATCGAGACTGCGCGCGGCGAGATCGACCGGATGGACGCCTGCGAGGCGGCCGCCACGGCGCCCTCCGGCAGTGCGCACCGCATCGACGATATAGGCTGTGGCCATGTGCTCCGACTCCTCTCGAGACTTCTTTAATCGAACGATTAAGGAGCACATTGACGCTGGTCAAGCGGGCTTGTGAAGTCCGGCAGCCCACCCCATAGACCTTGGCGTGAGCAAGGAACTGGCCCTGATCGAAGCCCTGCGCGCGCTGGCCCCGCATCCGGCGGCGCGCGGGCTGGCGGACGACTGCGCGGTGCTCCCCTTCGGCGGCGAGACTCTGGTGTTGACCCACGACATGATGGTCGAGGGCGTGCACTGGCTGCCGGGGCAGGACATGGCCGACGTGGCGTGGAAGCTGGTGGCGACCAACCTGTCGGACCTTGCTGCCAAGGGGGCGGAACCGGTCGGCGTGCTGCTTGGCTTTACCCTCGGCGACCACGATGCGCGCTTCGTTGTCGGGCTTGGCGAAGCGCTGCAGGCCTTTGGCGTGCCCCTGCTTGGCGGCGATACGGTGAGCGCCAACGGTCCGCGCAGCCTTGGCCTGACCGCGCTGGGACGGGCGACCTGCTCGCCGGTGCCGTCGCGAAGCGGGGCAAGGCCGGGGGACACGCTTTGGCTGACCGGGCCAGTCGGCGCGGCGATGCTGGGGTTCGAGGCGCTGCGCGACGGGGCGGCTGGTGTAAGCGCCGCGTTCCGGCGGCCGACGCCGCGCCTTGACGAAGGGCGGGCACTCGCCCCTGTCGCCACGGCGATGATGGACGTTTCCGACGGACTTCTGATCGATGCCGCGCGCATGGCGCAGGCCAGTGGCGTGACCTTTGCCATCGACAGCGATGCAGTGCCCTTTCCGCCCGCCCTGCCCGCCAGCCGCCGGGATGAGGCGATGCGTTGGGGCGATGACTACGAACTGCTGTTCACGCTGCCTGCCGGTGTGAATCCCCCGCTCCCGGCCCATTGCATCGGCGTGGCGCAAGCGACGACGCAATCACCTGTTATCGTCGATGGTGCAGTGCCGCATGGCAATCTGGGTTATATGCACGATTAAAAAGCCCATACGCCTAGGCATGGAAGGGCTTGCGGGTCAGAAATAAAGCTATAGCTTCCCGCCCGACCCGCAACGACGGGGACGGACCTTTCGCGGGTCCGGGAGATAAGGGGGATGCCAACGTGAACCTAGTCGTATTATCGATATTATTCGGGTTGCTGGCCGTCGTTTATGGCTTCGTGACCAGCCGCCAGGTCCTCGGGAGCCCGGCAGGCAATGCCAAGATGCAGGAAATTGCCGGCGCCATCCAAGAAGGCGCGCAAGCCTACCTCAAGCGCCAGTACACCACCATCGCCATCGTAGGCGTCGTCGTCGCCGTGATCATCGCCGCGACGCTCGGCGCGATCTCGGCCACCGGCTTCGTGATCGGCGCCGTGCTTTCGGGCGTCGCGGGCTTCATCGGGATGAACATCTCGGTGCGCTCCAACGTGCGCACGGCAGCAGCGGCGCAGAACGGCCTGCAGGCCGGCCTGACCCTCGCGTTCCGTGCAGGCGCGATCACCGGCATGCTGGTTGCAGGCCTTGCCCTGCTCGCCATCGCGGTGTTCTACCACTACCTGACCGACATCGCCGGTTATACCGTGGGCGGCGATGACCGCACCGTGGTCGATGGCCTCGTCGCGCTCGCCTTCGGTGCCTCGCTGATCTCGATCTTCGCGCGCCTTGGCGGCGGCATCTTCACCAAGGCCGCCGACGTCGGCGCCGACCTCGTCGGCAAGGTGGAAGCTGGCATCCCCGAAGACGATCCGCGCAACCCCGCCGTGATCGCCGACAACGTGGGCGACAACGTCGGCGACTGCGCCGGCATGGCCGCCGACCTGTTCGAGACTTATGTCGTGACCGTTGGCGCAACCATGGTGCTGACCGCGCTGCTGCTCAAGGGCCTCGGCGCTGCTCTGGCGCCGATGATGGCGCTGCCGCTGCTGATCGGCGGCGTGTGCATAGTCACCTCGATCATCGGCACCTACTTCGTCAAGCTCGGCTCCTCCAACAACATCATGGGCGCCATGTACAAGGGCTTCCTTGTCACCGCCATCCTGTCCGTCGGTGCGATCTGGTGGGCGATTTCCCATGCGCTCGGCGACATGGAAGCCCCGATGAGCTACACCATCCTCGACAATACGGTGACCTTCTCGGGCCGTATCCTTTTCTACTGCTCGCTGCTCGGTCTGGTCATCACCGGCCTGATCATCTGGATCACCGAGTACTACACCGGCACCAACTATCGTCCGGTGCGCTCGATCGCCAAGTCGTCGGAAACCGGCCACGGCACCAACGTCATCCAGGGTCTGGCCATCAGCCTTGAATCGACCGCGATGCCGACCATCGTCATCTGCGCCGGCATCATCATCGCCTACCAGCTCGCCGGGCTGATCGGCATTGCCTATGCGGCAACCGCAATGCTGGCGCTGGCCGGCATGGTCGTGGCATTGGACGCATACGGCCCGGTCACCGACAACGCCGGCGGCATTGCCGAAATGGCCGGCCTCGACGATTCGGTCCGTGACAAGACCGACGCGCTCGACGCCGTGGGCAACACCACCAAGGCCGTCACCAAGGGCTATGCTATCGGATCGGCCGGCCTTGCCGCGCTCGTCCTGTTCGCCGCTTACACCACCGACCTTCGCGAGTTCTTCCCGAACCTCGCCGTCAGCTTCAGCCTCGAGAACCCTTATGTCATCGTCGGGCTGCTGCTCGGCGCGCTTCTGCCGTACCTGTTCGGTGCGATGGGCATGACCGCTGTGGGCCGCGCAGCGGGCGACGTGGTGATCGACGTGCGCGACCAGTTCCGCGACAATCCGGGGATCATGGCAGGCACTTCGAAGCCCGACTATGCCCGTACCGTGGACCTCGTGACCAAGGCGGCGATCAAGGAAATGATTATTCCTTCGCTGCTGCCGGTACTCGCCCCGATCGCGGTGTACTTCGTGATCGCGGCTGTCGCAGGTCCCGCCAACGGCTTTGCCGCACTTGGCGCCCTGCTGCTCGGCGTGATCGTCGGCGGTCTGTTCGTCGCCATCTCGATGACCTCGGGCGGCGGCGCATGGGACAACGCCAAGAAGTACATCGAAGACGGCAACCACGGCGGCAAGGGCAGCGAAGCCCACAAGGCCGCCGTCACGGGTGACACCGTGGGCGATCCCTACAAGGACACCGCCGGCCCTGCCGTGAACCCGATGATCAAGATCACCAATATCGTGGCACTGCTGCTGCTTGCAGCACTGGCGAGCCACGCGATGGGCTGATCGCTTCCTGAACTGACGCATATCTGGCCCGTCCGGCTCCAGCCGGGCGGGTCTTTCTTTTTGCTGGATCGTTAACCGGGTTTTCGCGCATTGCTCCTAACACCCGGAGCGTGAACGCCGCACCATTCCTTGCCGTTGCCCACCCCGTACCGCTCGCGCCTGCAGGCGAGCCGGTCGCACGGGTCTCGTCGTGGCTGGCCTGGACCGGCAGCGATCAGCGCCCCCGATGGCAGGCGCTGGCCAATGGCGCCTCTACACCCAACCCCTTCTTCGAGCCTTGGTACCTCCTGTCCGCGCTGGAAGCGTTCGACCCCCAGGGCACCGGCCGCCTGCTCAGCGTCGAGATCGGCGGCGAACTCGTAGGCCTGATGCCGATCACCACGCCGCGCCGCTATGCGCGCTGGCCGATCCCGCACCTCTCGACTTGGCTGCACCCCAACGCTTTCCTCGGCGTTCCCCTCGTCCGCGCAGGCTGCGAGCTGCCCTTCTGGAAAGCCGTGACCGGTTGGGCAGACGCCAACGCGGGCGAATCGCAGGCCATGTTCCTGCACCTTGCTGCAATGCCGCTGGAGCAACCGCTGACGCAGGCGCTGTTCGACTTTGCCGGCAGCGACGGCCGCCGCGCCGCGCTGGTCATGCGTGAAGAGCGCGCCCTGCTGCACTCTCCGCTCTCGCCCGAACTCTATCTCGAACGCGCCCTTCCCGGAAAGAAGCGCAAGGAACTGCGCCGCCAGCATGCGCGCCTCGCCGAGCAGGGCGCGCTGACGTTCGAGCGGCAGACGGGCGAGGACGGCGATGTCGCCCGGTGGATCGAACACTTCCTCACCCTCGAGGCCCGCGGCTGGAAAGGCACGAACGGCAGCGCCATGGCCAGCGCCCCGGCGACCGCCAGCCTCTTCCGCACCGCCCTGACCAACGCAGCCAGACTAGGCAAGCTCGAGCGCCTCTCCCTTGCGCTCGATGGGCGGCCGATTGCCATGCTTGCGAATTTCCTGACCCCTCCGGGCAGCTTCTCCTACAAGACCGCGTTCGACGAGAACTATGCGCGCTACTCGCCGGGCGTGCTGCTGCAGCGCGAGAACCTTGCCCTGCTGTCTCGGCCCGACGTTTCCTGGTGCGACAGCTGCGCCGCGCCCGATCATCCGATGATCGACAGCCTGTGGACCGAGCGCCGCCCGATCGGGCGCATTTCGGTGGCCGTGGGCGGCGGTATGCGCCGCTCCCTGTTCGAAACCCTCCTCGCGCTCGAACTCGGGCGCAATCCTGTCGGACTGACACGATGAACCAGCCTTTCCTGTCGCCAAGCAAGGTCGCGCCGCTCGATGCCTTCGACGAGACGTCGCGCACGACCTTCGCCGCATCCTACCCGGAAGTGCCGCACAAGCTGGTTCACCGGCTCGGCATGCACCCGCTGATGCAGCTCGACGCGCTGGCCTGTCTGGCCGAGGCCCTGCCCGAGCGTTCGGTGGAGTACAACCGCGCCGCGCTGCCCATCGGCCTGAACGGCGAGAAGGCTCCTGCCAACGGCATCGGCATCGGCGAGACCATCCGCAACATCGCCTCGACGGGAAGTTGGGCGGCGCTCAAGAACATCGAGCAGTGCCCGGCCTATGCAGAGCTTCTCGCCAGCCTGCTCGAGGAACTGCGGCCCGTCATCGAGGATCGCACCGGCGCGATGCTCAAACCGCAGGGTTTTGTCTTCGTGACCAGCCCGGACGGCGTGACTCCCTACCACTTCGACCCCGAGCACAACATCCTGCTGCAGATCATGGGGAGCAAGGTCATGACCATGTTTCCGGCAGGCGACGCGCGCTTTGCGCCGGACGAGACGCACGAGAGCTATCACACTGGCGGCGGGCGCGAACTTTACTGGCGGGACGAGTTGAAGCCCGCGGGCAAGGACTGGTCGCTGCACCCGGGCGAGGCGCTCTACGTGCCGGTGATGTCGCCGCATTTCGTGCAGAACGGGCCAGAACCCTCGGTTTCGCTGTCGATCACCTGGCGGTCGGAATGGAGCTTTGCCGAAGCCGATGCGCGGGCCTTCAATGGCCTGCTGCGCAAGTGGGGCATGGCTCCGCGCGCGCCGGGACGCTGGCCGGCCAGCAATCGCGCCAAGGCACTGGGCTGGCGGATCTATGCCAAGGCGCGCGGACTTCGCTGAGCCGGGCTTACTGACACCGTTGACGTTAACGGCAAGGCGGTCCATCGGAACCTCGATGACTGACAACGAAAACCCGACTCCGCAGGAACTTGTCGACCGCCTGCTCGACCTGCTCGACGTCAAGGACCATGGCGGCGACCGCTTCGAGGGACGCCGCAAGATCGGCGGCGTGGGCCGCGTGTTTGGCGGACAGGTGATCGGCCAGGCCCTCGCCAGCGCCGAGCGCACCGTCCCCGACGACCGCCCGGTCCACTCGCTCCACGCCTATTTCCTGCGCGGCGGCAACGAGGACCACGAGATCGACTTCAAGGTCGAGCGCGACCTCGATGGCGGCTCGTTCTCGAACCGGCGGGTGGTGGCAAGCCAGCTGGGCAAGCCGATCCTCAACATGGTCGCCTCGTTCCACAAGCGCGAGGACGGGCGCTACCATGCCGAGCCGATGCCCGAAGTAGCCGGACCGGAAGAGCTCGCCAACGAAGCCGAATTGCGCCTTCGCTATGCCGACAAGGTGCCGGAGAAGGTGCGCCGGCAGATGCTGCAACCCCGCCCGATCGAACTGCGCCCACTCGAAGCGCGGCACTGGATGAGCAGCGCCCCGCAGGAACCGCGCTCGCACACCTGGTTCCGCTCGGTTGCAGCCCTTCCGGACGACCCGCGCATCCATCGCGCGGTACTGGCCTACGCCAGCGACATGACGCTCCTCGGGACGTCGACGCTGCCCCATGGCCTCAGTTGGTCAAGTGGCAACATGATGGGCGCAAGCCTCGACCACGCAGTGTGGTTCCACGACGACTTCCGCGCCGACGAATGGCTGCTCTACGCCTGCGACAGCCCTTGGGCGGGCCGCGCGCGAGGCTTTAATCGCGGCCGGATCTACACTCGCGACGGGCGGCTGGTGGCTAGCGTGGCGCAGGAAGGGCTGATCCGTCCGCTCGAGCCGAAGAGCCGCGAGGGCTGATCAGGGCTTGCGGCAGACAGCGCCGGAGATGCGCGGCTGCGCGACCATGGCCGCGACGACCTTGCCCAAGGCCGAGATCGCCGGTTGCGCAGCAAGGTTGCGGGCAACCGCGTCGAAGCGCTGGCAATTGGCCGGATCGGTCGCTCCGCCGCCATAGCGGTTGCCGAGCTGGGTAGCGTAGCTTTCGTAAGTGCGCCCTTCGGCGAAGTGCGCGCGCAGGCGGCGGTCGGCTGCGGCAAAGACCGGCGCGTGGGTGGCAAGCATGGCTTCGTATTCGGCCGAGATATCTACGCCGATGGCCTTGCAGCGCAAACTGACCGCCATCATCATCGCTTCGAATTCATGGACTTGCGCGGCGGCTAGGGTCTCTCTGTCAAGGCAGGCCTGCGCCTGAGCTGGCAGCGGCAGGAGCAATGCGCAGGCCGCAACCGCGGCAACGAGGCGCTTCACTTCGCGGCGACCGTGACCGGGCAGGCGGTGATCGGCACGGCCATGATTGCATCGAACTGGCGAACGACGGCGGCCTGACGGCTGTAGGTTATCGCCGCGACCTGCTGCTGATAGTCGCGCGCCTCGGCGGCCAGCGCGTTCATCGGCGAGGGATCGCGCGCGAGCTGGTAGCTGTCGTAGGCCTGCTGCAGCTTCTGCATGTGGGCGATGGCAGCCGCGTTGTTGCCGCGCGCGAGTTCGAGCAGCGGCTTGTAGCGCAGTTCGTAGAAGGCATTGCGCTGCTCTGCCGAGCAGAACGATCCCGGCAGCGGCAGGTCGCTGACCTCGGTGAGCGCAGGCCGGGGTGGCAGGGCAAAACCTTGCGCGGCGGCGACACTTGCGGTGCCCGCGCCGGGCTGCTGCGACTTGGCCAGTTCGGTGAGCAGGGCGGCATCGCTGGCGGTCTGTGCGGTTTCTGTGGGTACAGCTGCGGCAAGTGCCGGGGCGGAGGCTGGTGCGGAGGCCGCAACCGGGGTCGCTACCGCAGGCGCGGGCGCGGCCTTGCGCAGGCTCGCCACCTTGGCCTTGGCCAGTCCGGCGAAAGTCCCGGCCGGGTACTGCTGCAAGTAGGCGTCATAGACCGCCGGGTCCTCGCTCCCCGCCACCGATTGCCAGAAGGCCAGTTCGAACGGCGATCCGACGCCGTTGGCGCTTTGTGCGGCCAACGGTGCGGCTGCCATCATCGCCAAGGCTCCCAATGCCGCAATGCGACCGTTGCGTAATGTCATCGCCCAAGTCTCCCGGCCCCGCGCGTCCCGTACGCACAAGGCCTGTCCCGCAGGCGAGCAAGCGCCCGGGAGCCTCAACCGCAGGCAAACAAACAGAGTTACCGGTGCTTAAACGGTGTTCCTGCGTATGGCCTGTGTCAGGAAAGCAACGCCGCGGCGCGGGTCTCGGCCGGTTTCCAGTCCAGCCCCTGCGCCGCCAGCCAGGCATCGTCGTAATAGGTCTGGGCATAGCGCAGGCCCGAATCGCACAGGATCGTGACGATCGAACCCGCCTGCCCCCCAGCCGCCATTTCCTCGGCCAGCAAGAGGCAGGCGTGGATGTTGGTGCCGGTCGATCCGCCGACCGGCCTGCCGATCCGCGCGGCAATGGCGCGCATCGCGCCGATCGAAGACGCATCGGACACGGCGATCATGCGGTCGATCACTTCGGGCACGAACGAAGGTTCGACGCGCGGGCGGCCGATGCCTTCGATCAGGCAGCACGCGCCCTGCGGAGGCGCGGTCACGCTGCGGTCGGCATGGTGGCGGTGGAACACCGAGCCTTCAGGGTCGGCCACGCAGAGCCGCGTCGGATAGCGGCCATAGCGGATGAAGCGGCCGAGCGTCGCCGATGTGCAACCCGTCCCTGCCCCGCAGACGATCCATGACGGCACCGGGTGATCCTCGCGCGCCATCTGCTGGAAGATCGACTGCGCGATGTTGTTGTTGCCGCGCCAGTCGGTCGCGCGTTCGGCGTAGGTGAACTGGTCGAGGAACAGGCCGCCTGCTTCTGCTGCCAGCCGTTCCGCTGCCGGATACATCTCGCCCGCGCTGTCGACCATGTGTACGTCGCCGCCGTGGAAGCGAATGGCTTCGATCTTGGCGGGCGAGGTGCTGCGCGGGATGACCGCGACGAACTTCAACCCGATCAGCTTGGCGAAGTAGGCTTCGGAAACTGCGGTCGATCCGCTGGTGGCATCGACCAGGAGCGTGTCGGGCCCGATGCGGTTGTTGCACAGGCCATAGAGGATCAGCGAACGCGCGAGGCGGTGCTTGAGACTGCCGGTGGGGTGGACGCTTTCGTCCTTGAGGTAGAGCGTGATGCCGGGGAATTTCGGTAGTTCCACGCGGATCAGGTGCGTGTCGGCAGAACGGTTGAAGTCCGCCTCGATCCGGCGCACGGCCTCGTCGCTCCACATGCGCCGGTCGTCGGTCATCGCACTCTCCATCCTCTACCCGTTGGGATGATAGAAGTCATAGACGGTTTGCGCCACTGCCGCGCTCACACCGGGAGCGCGCTGCAGATCGTCGAGGCTGGCGGCGCGGACCTTGCCTGCCGTGCCGAAATGCAGGAGCAGCGCGCGCTTGCGGGCCGGACCGATGCCGGGGATTTCGTCCAGCGGGCTGGCGGTGATCGCCCGGCTGCGCTTGGCGCGGTGGGCGCCGATGGCAAAGCGGTGAACCTCGTCGCGCATGATCTGCAGGTGGAACAGCACCGGCGAATTGACCGGAAGCATCTTCTCGCGCCCGTCGGGGAAGTGAAACACCTCGCGCCCTTCGCGCCCATGGTGCGGACCCTTGGCAATGGCGATAAGGGCCACGTCCTCGATGCCGAGTTCGCCAAGCGCCTCCTTCACCGCCGACATCTGCCCCTTGCCGCCGTCGATAAGTACGAGGTCGGGCCACATCCCGCTCTCGCGATCAGGGTCTTCCTCCTGCGCTTTTCCGAAGCGGCGGGTCATCACTTCGCGCATCATGCCGAAGTCGTCGTTGGTCTGCGCGGTCTTGATGTTCCACTTGCGGTACTGGCCCTTCACGAAGCCTTCCGGCCCCGCGACGATCATCGCGCCCAAGGCATTGGTGCCCTGGATATGGCTGTTGTCGTAGACCTCGATGCGCTGCGGCACTTCAGGCAGTTCGAGGAATTCGGCGAGCTCGCGCATGACCTTGGCCTTGGTGCCGCTCTCGGCCATGCGCCGGTCGAGCGATTCCACCGCATTGCGCTGCGCCTGCTCCATCAGCCTGCGTCGGTCGCCCCGCTGCGGCACGGAAATCTCGACCTTGCCGCCCGCAGCCTCGCACAGGGCCTCGGCCAGCAGCGCGGCTTCGGGCAGTTCGCGATCGACGAGGATCAGGCGCGCCGGCGGCACTTCCTCGTAGAACTGAGCGAGGAAGCTGGTCATCACTTCGGCTTCCTCCAGCCCCTCGGTGTGGCTGGGGAAGAAGGCGCGGTGGCCCCAGTTCTGGCCGCCACGGATGAAGAAGGCCTGCACCGCCACCTGCCCGCCCTTGACCGCCATGGCAAAAACATCGGCATTGCCGACGCCCTCGGCGTTGATCGCCTGGCTGCCCTGGATGAAGGTGGCGGCGCGCAAGCGGTCACGCAGCATCGCGGCACGCTCGAAGTCGAGGTTCTCCGCCGCCTCCTGCATCTGCGCCTCGATTTCGCGCTGCACCGCGCTCGACTTGCCGCCGAGGAAGTCCTTGGCCTGCCGCACCAGCTCGCCATAGTCCTCAGGGCTGATCCGGTCGACGCAAGGGGCCGAGCAGCGGCGGATCTGGTAGAGCAGGCAGGGCCGGTCGCGCCGCGCCATGAAGCCGTCGTTGCAACTGCGCAGCAGGAACAGCTTCTGCAATGCGTTGATCGTGGTGTTGACGCTGCCGGCGCTGGCAAAGGGGCCGTAATAGTTGCCCTTGGCCTTGCGCGCGCCCCGGTGCTTCTGGATGCGCGGGAACGCGTGATCGCCGCGCAACAGGATGAACGGGAACGATTTGTCGTCGCGCAGCAGCACATTGTAGGGCGGGCGGAAGCGCTTGATCAGCTGCGCCTCGAGCAACAGCGCCTCGGCTTCCGAATTCGTCGTGACAATCGTCATGCTGCGCGTCTGGCTGACCATGCGACGCAGACGGTTGGGCAGGCGATCGACCTGCGTATAGTTGGCGACGCGGTTCTTCAGCGCCCGCGCCTTGCCCACGTAGAGCACATCGCCGCGCGCATCGAGCATGCGATAGACGCCGGGCTTGGGCCGCAGCGTGTTCACCGTGTCGCGGATCACCGAAACGCCCAGCTCTATGTCCGGCTTGTCCGCGCCGCGCACGGTTGTCGACGCGCGATCTTCGTGGAAGCGCTCGGTATCGCGGTCGGGTGGAGGGGCGGGCGTGCGGGCCATGGCGTACCTTTGCAAATAGTCGCTGGCGCGCGCGGCGCAATGGCAGGGCGCCCGCTTTCCCCAAAGTGATCAGGGTTTTCCCGGATAGTCCGTTCCGGCCGTTTTAGCGCTCCTGCGCGAAAATTCGTGAATGATCGGCAAACCATTCGGCAGGGCGGGAACAGGCGCAAGCGCCGTGCCCCATGGACGGCGCGGCGATGCCCGCGTGCGCCTGCACCTGCCTGCGCGCCTGATCCTGCTGACCGGCACGCAACATTGCATTCTCGAGGACCTGTCAGTCACCGGCGCGGCGATCATTCCCGAGGATGGATTGCCCGCCGTCGGCGCATCGGCCATCCTGCAATGCGAACATATCGAGGCGTTCGGCCAGATCCGCTGGGCGCGCTACGGGCGCTGCGGGCTGATGTTCGAGGAGAAGCTTCCCCTCGCGCAGGTCGTCTCGCTGCGGCACTATGCCGACAATTACGAGGTCAACGAGCGCGAACGCCACAAGCAGCGCGCGCTGGCCTGGGTCCAGGGCAAGAGCCGGATCGTATAACCGGGCTTCAGAACTGCTTGCGGAACTCGATCTCGAACACCCGGCCGCGCGGGTCGAGATAGCCCGGCTGATAGCGCAGCGGCACCGCTCCGGTATCGTCGGTCACGCGCTGCTGGGCGTTGAACACGTTGTCGACCGAGAGCGAGAGGCGCGAGCCCTTGAGGAACGGCACCTTCTCGACAAGCTTCGGCTTGCGCCCGAGATCGGCGAACAGGCGCAGGTTGAACGTCGCGATGGGATCGAACCGCAGCGTGGTCGAACCCGGCAAGCCGCTGGCATCGATGCGTGACCCGCCAGTGTAGGTCCCGTTCAGGCGCAGGCCGAAGCCGCGATAGAAGCCGCCGCCTTCCATCTCGAACGAATGCCGCGCCACGCTGCCACTGATCGCCTCGCCATCGAGCAGGTTTAGCACGGTGCCGCCGGGTGCGATCTGCACTGATTGCTGGAAGCGGATGGTGTGGAAGATCGAAAGGTTCCAGCGACCGCGCCCGTCGGAATTGAATCCGCCCGGACCGCCCATGCCACCGCCGCGTCCGCCACCGCCGCCCATGCGAGGGCCAGCTCCCGCAGGCGGACCACCGGCACCGGCACGAGGCCCACCCGGCCCTCCACCGCCGCCACGCACGCCGGCCATCGGCCCGCGCTGCGCGGTGGGGTCAGGCTTGCCGAAGCTGCCCGAGAGATTGAGGCCATAGCGCAGGCGCGAGCTCTTCTCCTCGGCGAAGGTCACCGGGCTCTGGTCCACCGACACGATCCGCCCCGAGGCATCGCGCACGACGCGCCCCGGAAACGCCGCTTCCACCTCTGGCGTGAGCAGCGGGAAATCGTTGGTGGTGTTGGTCGAGCGGTTGCGGAAGTATTCGGCGACGAAGGTCGAATCCTTGAGGAACGGCAGCGTCCAGTTCAGGCCGAACTTCCAGTCGCGCTGGCGTTCCTTGACGAGGTTAGGGTTGCCGCCCGAAATCACCCGCGCCAGCACCGTCTCGCCGCGCGAGAAGTCGTAGATCGAGACGTTCTCGGTCAGGATCGAGGGGCCGCCCAGCTCGGTCAGCGTCGGCGCCTTGTCGGCCGCGACATAGCTCGCCTGCAGGGTCAGCTTCTCGGTCGGGCTATAAGTGACCCCGCCGCCCCAGTTGTAGAGCATGCCGAAGTCCGACAGCCGGTGAACCTCGGCATTGGCGTTGAGCGAGATGTCGCCCACCCCCGCGCCAAAGCCTTCCTTGCGGCTGGTGATCGGCAGATCGAGGCTGAACCCAGCTTGCGCATCGCCGCGCTTCAGGTTGAGCTGGCCGGTGGCGGTGCGCGTATCGCTGCTTTCGATGCCCGAATAATCGAACCCGGCCTTGACCGTCAGCGCCACCTCGCCACCCGGCAGGCGCAGCGGACGGCCCGACAGCGTGGCAAGGCTGGTCAGCGAGTCGGTCTTGGACAATGCGCGGTCGGCCGCACCGGGGATGATCGCCGAGGACGGCAAGGCGCCCGACGCCGCCAGTGCTCCGCTGTTCACCAGTGCCTGCAGGCCCGACAGGTCCGCGCGGCGATCGATCGTACTCTTCGTCTCGACGTGTCCGCCATCTGCCGTGACCGCCAGATTCCAGTTGCCGAGCGGCTTGTTCAGCGCGGCGCTGGCCTGCAGCGTGGTCGTACGGCGGCGCGTCGTCAGCGGTTGCGGGTCGAGCGTAAAGCGCGAGAAGCTGCCACTCGCATCCGTCAGCGTCACCGAGTTCAAGCCGTTAAGCGAGCGGGAGTCGTCACGCTGGACCAGCACATTGACGCTCAAGCCGGCCCCGCCGCCAAGCGCACGCGCCAATGTCGCGTTGAGCTGCGCCGACTTCGAATCCGCGATCAAGGTCCGGTACGCAGCAGGATCAGGATCTCCCGCAACGCGCGTCGCCGAAGTGCCCGGCTGGATGATGCTGCGCTCGGCCTCGGTCAGCGGGCTGGCATCCTCAAGCTTGCCGGTAACGTTGATGCGGTTGCCCCCGGCGATCTTCGTCAGGATGAATTCCTGCTCCCACTCGCTAAAGCCGCCGCCGCTCGGCAGGCGCAACTCGCTGTCGCTGCCGAAGCTGCTGAAGTTGTCCTTGAGGATGAAGTTCACCACGCGCTGGTCGGGCCGGTAGCCGTACTTCAGCGCCACTTCCTCGGGCAGGACCTCGACCCGGCGGATCGCTTCGGGCGGAAGTCCGCGCATCTCGCGAAAGCCGGAAATGCGCATGCCGTTGAGCAGCACGACCGGCATCCCGCCGCCGCGCCCGCGCCCCGACGAAGTCTGCGGCGAAAGCGCGGCCAGCAGGTCCTGCAGCGATCCCGCGCCATAGGAGGCGATGGCATTCTCATCGAGCACCGCGATCGGCGGCTGCGCTGTATCGACCTGGCCCTTGATACGCGTGGCGACGACGAGGATCTGATCATCTTCCGCGACGATCTCGTTGCCCTCGAGGTCCTGCAGCGCATCCTGTGGTGAGCCCTCGGTCGTGTCGTCCGTCCCGGCGGTCACGTCCTGTGCCGTCGCGGGGTTGGCCACCGCGAGGCAGAAGGCAATGGCGGCCAGCGATGGCGCGACGGAAAATCTCACGTTTGCAATTCCTTGAACTCAGGTGCGCCGGATGGGCATTGGCAGCTTCAACGCCACACCTGCCGGGACGGTCCCGCAGCGGCAACGCGCATTTGGTATCAGTTTGTCGCACTGCAACATGAACTGTACCATCCGGCGCGCAACCTGAACCAAAGCTGGTCACCGCAAAACCGCCGCCACGCGCGCCTCTTTCCTTTTTCGCCCGGCAAGGCTATGGGCCGCGCAATCCTTGTGCGCGTGGATCATTTCCGGTGACCTGCGCGTTATTTCTGCATTCCTCTATATAAAGGCATCCGAGCCCGCCGATGGCGAAAGAAGAACTCCTCGAAATGCGCGGACAGGTGGTGGAACTCCTGCCCAACGCGATGTTCCGCGTCCGCCTCGAAAACGACCACGAAATCCTCGGCCACACCGCCGGCAAGATGCGCAAGAACCGCATCCGCGTGCTGGTGGGCGACGAAGTGCTGGTCGAACTCACCCCTTATGACCTGACCAAGGGCCGCATCACCTACCGCTTCATGCCCGGTCGCGGCGGCCCCGGCGGCTTTTGATGCCGGGCGAGGTTTCGCCCGCATCCCCTTCTTCCGAACTGGTGCCCGAATTGGCGCAGGCCGAATTGATCCTGGCCTCGGCCAGCCCGCGTCGGCTTGAACTGCTCCGGCGCATCGGCATCACGCCCGCGCGCGTCGTCGCCACCGACATCGATGAATCCCCCCTCAAGGGTGAGCGCCCCCGCGCCCATGCCGCGCGCCTCGCTGGCGAAAAGGCGCGTGCTGCCGCCGCTACGGCCCCTGACTGCGTGATCCTTGCCGGAGACACCGTCGTCGGCGCAGGCGCGCGCATCCTGCCCAAGGCCGAGGACGAGGCCACCGCGCGCCAGTGCCTCGCCCTGCTCTCGGGCCGACGCCACCGCGTCTTCTCCGCCATCGCCGTGATCACCCCGGACGGAAGGCTGCGTGAAGCCCTGTCCGAGACGATCGTGCGCTTCAAGCGTCTGTCGCCTGAAGAAGTGGAAAGCTACATCGCCGGCGGCGAATGGCACGGCAAGGCCGGCGGCTATGCCATCCAGGGCAGCGCCGAAGGCTTCTGCGACTGGCTTTCGGGCAGCCATTCCGGCGTGATCGGCCTGCCCCTGTTCGAAACGCGCAAACTCTTGCGTGCGGCGGGCCTCGATGTCCGCTGACTGGCTGCACGAGGCCGGGATCGGCGAGGAGCGCGCCATCCTCGTGTCCGGCGGCCGCATCCTTTCCGCCCGCGTCTGCTGGGGCGAAACCTTGCGCCCCGGTTTGGTCGCCGAGGCCCGTCTCGTCAAACGCCATGCCGGCAGCAGGCGCGGCGTCGTCCGCTTCGACGACGGTGCTGAAGCCCTGATCGACCAGCTCCCGCGCGAGGCCACCGAGGGCGTCAACCTCACCGTCCGCGTCACCCGCGCCGCGATAGCCGAGCGCGGTCGCACCAAGCTCCCCGTCGTCCGCCCTGCCCCCGGCGAAGCGCCCCGCCCCGCCCCCACCTTGCGCGAGGAGCTCGAAGCAACCGGCGCATCGGTCAAGACCGTGGCCATCACCGGCCGTGCCTTTGCCGAGAACGGCTGGGACGATGTCGTCGAACAGGCGACGACCGGCGAGATCCCCTTCACGGGCGGCGCGATCATCGTCAGCCCGACTCCGGCCATGACCCTGATCGACGTCGACGGTGCATTGCCCCCGCTCAAGCTGGCGCTCGGTGCCGTCGATGCGATTGCTGATGCGCTGCACCGCTTCGACATCGGCGGCTCGGTCGGCATCGATTTCCCGACGTTGCACGACAAGAAGGATCGCCAGCACGTCGACAAGGCGCTGGGCGACGCGCTGATCGACTGGCAGGGCGAGCGCACGGCGATGAACGGCTTCGGCTTCACGCACCTCGTCTCGCGCCTCGAACGCCCCTCGCTGGTGGCGCGGTACGCCCGCCATCGCGCCGCCGCTGCCGCGCGCGCCCTGCTGCGCCAGGCCGAGCGGGTGAGCGAACCCGGCGCCCTCCTCCTCGCCGCGCACCCGCGCGTGCTCGACGCGATCCAGCCCGAATGGGAAGCCGAGCTTGCCCGGCGCACCGGCCGTACCGTGCGCCGCAAGGCCGATCCGGCGCTTGCCCTGTCGGGCGGTTTTGCCCAAGGCGTGCCGCTATGACCACTCCTACGCCCCGGCCCACCCAGAAGCGCTGCCCGATCTGCGGCAAGCCCCGCAGCGAAGCGCACAGCCCATTCTGCTCGACCCGCTGCAAGGACCGCGATCTCGTGCAGTGGCTGGAAGGCGGCTACGCCCTCCCGGGCCGTCCGGCGGACGAGGATGCCGAAGACTGAAAGCGTCCCGAATCCGGGAATCAGACCACGCACGAGCCCCAACGAATCTAGCGTCTCGCCCGCCGGTAGAAGGGGCGCATCAACTCTCCCCTCCCGCAGGCGGGAGGGACGTTTCAGTTCTCCCCTCCCGCAGGCGGGAGGGGCTGGGGGTGGGCATCCAGCCGCAAAGTTTACAACCACAACAATCGCCAAAATTTTCGCGCGATGGGGCTTGCCAACCTCGCCCCGCTTCGCCATAGGCGCGCTTCCCATCGCAGCCTGCTCCTCTCGAAGGACGCAAGCCGGACGATGCCCGGGTAGCTCAGTTGGTAGAGCAGCGGATTGAAAATCCGCGTGTCGGCGGTTCGAATCCGTCCCCGGGCACCAT
>JBKBUD010000249.1:0-2684 GCA_046290865.1 Novosphingobium sp.
TGCTCGCTGGCTTCTTCGGCATGGTCTACGCCCGCAGCCAGGGCTTTGGCAGCGAGGACGTCTATGTCATGCCTGCGGGCCAGACGCAGATCTTCAACGCATTGTTCATCGTCACGCTCGCACCGTTGTTCAGCGTGATGTGGAACGCCATGGCACGGCGCGGCGTCGAGCCCTCGATTCCGGTCAAGTTCGCTCTCGCGCTGATGGGCGTGGGCGGCGGTTTCCTGCTGCTGGTGTGGGGTTCGCAGTTCGCCGACGCGCAGTTCAAGGTCGGTCTGGTCTGGCTGGCCGGGCTCTACCTGATTCATTCGATGGCCGAGCTGTGCATCTCGCCGGTCGGCCTGTCGATGATCACCAAGCTGTCGATGGCCCGCATCGTCGGCATGATGATGGGCGTATGGTTCCTGTCGATCGCCGTGGCGCAGTACGTCGCGGGTATGGTCGCACAGGTCGCCAGTGTCGAGACAGTCGGCGGGCAGGTGACCAACCTGAAGGTCAGTCTCGATACCTATGTTGGAGTGTTTACCACGATTGGCTGGATTTCGGTCGGCATCGGCGCTGTGCTGCTCATCATAGCGATCCCGCTGAAAAGGCTTATGCACGGTGTAACCTGAAGGCTTATGGAACCGATCACCGCCTCGGGAGTAATTGGTCGCTGCAGAAGCCACCTATTGTAATGCAAGCCATGGGGGCTAAAAGAGTTAACGAATGATAAACCCGGATCCAACTTCCGGGAACGACAGGGGGTCGAGATGGATGCCGGTTTGCTGAACCTCGTCGTCGCGACGATTGCGTTCGTGGCAACGCATTTTATCATGTCGGGACCGCTCCGGCCCCTGCTTGCGTCAAAATTCGGCGCGCAGGGCTTCCTCCTGTTCTACTCGCTGATTTCCATTGCCACCTTCGCCTGGGCAGTGATTGCCTTTGACCGGGTCGACAGCGATTTCGCTCTCTGGAATGGCATGGCGGCCGTTCCCTGGGCTCTGGCCAGCCTGCTCACCATCACCGCGCTGGTCCTGCTGATCCCGTCCTTTGTCCGAAATCCTGCTCTTCCCGGGCAGAGCGCAGCCGGCGTGGGAACCTGGATTCCGACCAGCGTCTTCCGCGTCACGCGCCATCCGATGATGTGGGGCATTTCCTTATGGGCCATCGGCCACATGATCGCGTCGCCCACGCCGCGAGTTTTGATCCTGATGAGTGGCCTGATCCTGCTGGCGCTGCTCGGCTCGCATTTTCAGGACCGGCGCAAGGTCGCGCAGAACAAGCGCGAATTCTCGCCCTGGCAACGCCGCACCAGCTTCTGGCCGGAATGGCGCGAACTCGGCAGCCTGAAGTCGATCTGGCTGCTCGCCTTCCTCCTCTGGTTCATCGCCACCTGGCTGCACTACCACTTGTTCGGCATCCCCGCCGGCCTGTGGCTGTGGGTGGCCTGATCAGCGACTGAGGCGGCGACGCTCGTTCTCGAGCCAACCAAGCAGATTGCGCGGGGTAACCGCCATACCCTCGGGCCACGGTTCCAGATTGCGCTCCTTGAGCCCGTTGGCACGGCAGTAGTCACGCACCCAATCTTCAGGCTCCTCGGGATCGATCGGCATGTCGCGGATGAGATCGTCGTCGGGGTGTGGTGAAAGATCGGGCTGGTAGTATGCCTGCAACTGCTGCCAGAACCATTCGGCAGTGGCTGCGCGCACCTCCGGCGAAAGCGAGGCCGTGAATGCCTCCCGGCTCGGATCCGCTCTTCTTGCCCGCAGAGTCTGGACGGCCCGTCGGTAATTGCGCTTGCCGACAAGATAGCCGCCGCCCAGCCAGACCGCCAGCACGCCGCCCGCGAAGAGCCACGCGCCGACGCCCATCCGCTCAAGCCCGGGCTTCGCTCACGCCCGCCGAGTTGTGCCGCAACGCCTTGAGCACCGTGTCGACGATGTGCGGCGCGTTCAGCCCCGCCGTGTCGTACTGCTTGTCCGGTGCGTCGTGGTCCTGGAACAGGTCGGGCAGGCGCATGGTGCGGATCTTGAGGCCGCCATCGGTCAGCCCCTCGTCGCTCGCCATGGTCAGCACGTGTGCGCCAAGCCCGCCGATAGAGCCTTCCTCGATCGTCACGACGACCTCGTGCGTGGTCATCAGCTGGCGGATCAGGTCGGTGTCGAGCGGCTTGGCAAAGCGCAGGTCGGCCACCGTGGTCGAAAGCCCCTTGGCCTCGAGCTGGTCCGCCGCCTTCAGTGCCTCGGCCAGACGCGTGCCCAGCGAGAGCAGCGCCACCTTCGAACCTGAGCGCACGATGCGGCCCTTGCCGATCTCGAGCAGTTCCGGCTCGTCCGGCAGCGGCACGCCAGTACCATTGCCGCGCGGATAACGGAACGCGATCGGGCCGCTGTCGTGCTTTGCGGCAGTGTAGGTCATGTGGACCAGCTCGGCCTCGTCGGCCGCGGCCATCACCACCATGTTCGGCAGGGTGGCGAGGTAGGTCACGTCGAACGAACCGGCATGGGTGGCGCCATCCGCCCCGACCAGCCCGGCGCGGTCGATCGCAAAGCGCACCGGCAGGTTCTGGATCGCCACGTCGTGCACGACCTGGTCGAACGCGCGCTGCAGGAAGGTCGAGTAGATCGCGCAGAAGGGGCGCATGCCCTCTGCCGCAAGCCCCGCTGCAAAGGTTACCGCGTGCTGCTCGGCAATGCCGACGT
>JBKBUD010000250.1:0-2683 GCA_046290865.1 Novosphingobium sp.
CCGCCGGGGCGACGACTATTGCTACATATCTTTTACGTCGCCCCGGCGGAGGCCGGGGCCCACTAGCTCCCGCAACGTGCTGCCCTGCCAACGCAGAACGACCGAAAGCAACGAGCCCAAAAAGAAAAGGCAATCCGAAGCAGCTAGCCCTGCTTGCGGATTGCCGAGGTTGCGTCCCATCGCTCCGGGGTGGCCGGAGCAGGGTCCTGATTATTTGAAGACTTCCGCGCCGAGCGTGTCCATCGCACTGCGGAACATGTCGACTGAGTTGGAGAAGACCTCGAAGTCGATGCCCTTGCCGGTCACCATATCCCAGGTCATCATCACCGCATCGTCCTTGCCCAGCGAGACCGAGGCAAAGCGCGTGTTGCGGTTGAAGCGCACCGCATCTTCTGCAGTGAATTTCTTCTCGGGCGTGAAATTGGCAACGAATTGCAACGACTGGCACCCGTCATGGGTCTTCTCGTTGCATTCGTAGAACAGCAGCGCCGCCTGCCAGCCACCAATCTCGGTGTTGATCAGCGGATCGCCATTACCATCCTTGGCCAGTTCAGCGGTATAGCCGAGGTTCTTCAGCGCCTCTGCCACGCCTTCCGGCTTGATCGCAGTGACTGTCGCCGCCGCAGCCTGTGCGGTTGAAGGGGCAAGAACGCTCACGGCAGCGGCCGCAAGCAGGCTCTTCCAGATCATCCGTATCCTCAATCCCGAAAAGGGCTCTTGCCGGCCCGTTCGTTTATCAGGAGGAAGCTGCCACCATTGCCGCAACTCGGCAAGAGGCCTTGGCAAACCTTTTTGGCGTGCCCTCAGCCAAGGAATTCGACGAGCCGCTCACCCATTTCCGGCCGCGTCACGCAGCTCATGTGCGTGCCGGGAATGAAGGTCAGCGTCGCGTCCGGGAGGACCTCGGCCAGTCGCTCGGCCGATCCGTTGTCATTGTCCTGATCGCCGCACAGCACCTGGCAAGGCATGGCAATCGCCGATAGCTGCGCCGGATCGGTATCGGCCATGGTGCCGAGCAGCATCCGCGCGGCCACACGGTCGACGCCCATGGTCTTGAGAAATTGCTGCGAGAAATAGGCGGGATCGTCACGCTTGATCGTGCCGAAGCGATCGATCACGTCGAGGAAGAAGTCCTGCCGCCGCGCCCAGCCCGCCAGCCCTTCCAGGCCCATGCCTGAAAGCACCAGCTTGCGTGGACGCAGCCCGGCAATCACCCCGCGTGCCGCCGTCCGCGAACCAAGCGAAAAGCCGACCAGATCGAAGTCCGTCAGCCCGAGATGCGCGACCAATGCCTCCAGATCCCGCACCAGCACGTCCTGCGGATAGGCCGCCGGGTCGTGTGGCGCAGCGCTCTGCCCGTGTACGCGCAAGTCCGGCATCAGGCATTCGAAGCCAGCTTCAGCGAGCTTCGCGGCCGTGCCGAACTTGATCCAGTTGACCTCGGCCGAGGAAAACAGGCCATGCAGCAGCACCACCGGCCTCCCCGCGCCCAACCGGTGCAGCGCCAGCTGCGCGCCGCCAAAGCCGGGGAAGAACTCGGTGGTAACTGCCGTCATCGGGCGATCAGCCCTTCTTGAGGTGGCGACGGCCGAGCAGCTCCGCGATCTGCACCGCGTTCAGCGCGGCACCCTTGCGCAGGTTGTCCGAAACGCACCAGATGTTCAGGCCGTTGTCGATGGTCGAATCCTCGCGTACGCGCGAAACGAAGGTGGCGAAATCGCCCACGCACTCAACCGGCGTCACGTATCCGCCGTTCTCGCGCTTGTCTATCAGCATCACGCCCGGCGCCTCACGCAGGATGTTCTGCGCTTCCTCGGCCGAGATCTCGTTCTCGAACTCGATGTTGAGCGATTCGGAGTGACCGATGAACACCGGCACGCGCACGCAGGTGGCCGTGACCTTGACCTTGGGATCGAGGATCTTCTTGGTCTCGGCGACCATCTTCCACTCTTCCTTGGTCGAACCATCGTCGAGGAAGACGTCGATGTGCGGGATCACGTTGAAGGCGATCTGCTTGGTGAACTTCTTGGGCTCGACCGGATCGCCGACGAAGATCGCGCGGCTCTGTTCGAACAGCTCATCCATGCCTTCCTTGCCCGCGCCCGAAACCGACTGGTAGGTCGAGACGACGACGCGCTTGATCTTCGCGGCATCGTGCAGCGGCTTCAATGCCACGACCATCTGCGCGGTCGAGCAGTTGGGGTTGGCGATGATGTTCTTCGCGGTGTAGCCGTCAATGGCGTCCGGGTTCACCTCGGGCACGATCAGCGGCACGTCCGGGTCCATGCGGTAAAGCGACGAATTGTCGATCACCACGCAGCCGGCAGCCGCAGCACGCGGCGCATGGATCTGCGTCGGGCCCGAACCTGCTGCGAACAGGGCGATGTCCCAGCCGGTGAAATCGAAGTTGTCGACGTTCTGGACTTTCAGCATCCTGCCCGTCTCGCCGAACTCGATCTCGGTGCCCTGCGAGCGCGACGATGCCAGTGCCGCGATCTCGTCGCAGGGAAACTCGCGCTCGGCCAGAATGTTGAGCATCTCGCGGCCCACATTCCCCGTCGCACCGACCACTACAACCCGGTAACCCATTTCCATTCCCTTCCTGCGGCCCGCCCTTCAACTGCGGACGGGCCTGTCCCTAGCGGCTGGTTCCGACCAGCCAAGTGTTTTGGGCTTTAGGCCC
>JBKBUD010000251.1:0-2679 GCA_046290865.1 Novosphingobium sp.
CACGCCGGGCCACGAGGACTTCTCCGAGGACACCTATCGCACGCTGACCGCGGTCGATTCGGCGATCATGGTGATCGACGCGGCCAAGGGCATCGAGCCGCAGACGCGCAAGCTGTTCGAAGTCTGCCGCATGCGCTCGGTGCCGATCATCACCTTCGTCAACAAGGTCGACCGCGAAGGCCGCTCGGTCTTCGAGACATTGGACGAAGTGGCGGATGCGCTGGCGCTCGATGTGGTGCCGATGTCCTGGCCGATCGGCATGGGCGGCCTGTTCCAGGGCGTCATGAGCTTTGCCGACGAGACAATTGCCCGGCCCGAAGGCGACAGCCGCGAGTTCCTCGGCAAGGTGGAACTGGCGAACGATATTCCCGAAGATATTGCCGAGGAAATCGAGCTGGCCCGTGCCGGCTACCCCGAGTTCGACATCGAGGCCTACCGCAACGGCGACCTGACGCCGGTCTATTTCGGATCGGCACTCAAGAACTTCGGCGTGATCGACCTGATCGAGGCCATCGCGAAATTCGCCCCGCCGCCGCGCCCGCAATCCTCGAGCGTGGGCACGGTCGACCCCGCGCGGCCGGACGTGACCGGCTTCATCTTCAAGGTGCAGGCCAACATGGACCCGCAGCACCGTGACCGCATCGCGTTCATGCGCATGGTCTCGGGCACGTTCAAGCGCGGCATGAAGCTGACGCCTTCGGGCTTGGGCAAGCCGATCGCCGTGCACTCGCCGATCCTGTTCTTTGCCCAGGACCGCGAGATTGCCGACACCGCCGAGGCGGGCGACATCATCGGCATTCCCAACCACGGCACCCTGCGCGTGGGCGATACGCTTTCGGAAAAGAACGACCTGCGCTTTACCGGCCTGCCCAACTTCGCGCCGGAAATCCTGCGCCGGGTGGTGTTGAAGGACCCGACCAAGACCAAGCAATTGCGCAAGGCGCTGGACGACCTGTCCGAAGAAGGCGTGATCCAGGTGTTCTACCCGGAGATCGGTTCGCAATGGATCGTCGGCGTGGTCGGCCAGTTGCAGCTCGACGTGCTGGTTTCGCGGCTTGAGGCGGAATACAAGGTCGAGGCAGTGCTCGAGCCATCGCCGTTCGACACGGCGCGCTGGCTCAAGGGATCGGAGGCGGCGCTCAAGTCGTTCGCCGATTTCAACATTTCGAACCTTGCCAAGGATCGCGACGGTGACCCGGTGTTCATGGCGCGCTCTGCCTGGGACGTGGGCTATCAGCAGGAGCGCAATCCGGAGCTGACCTTCTCGGCCACCAAGGAAAGGTAGCCGCAGGGGTGGCATCCGGGGGTTGAAACCGCGCCCCATCCGGCGCAGTTACCCTGTCATGCAACTACTCGGCCCTACTTCGAACACTTTCATCTCTCAGCGCCTGCGCCTCCACTATGTGGACTGGGGCAACGCGGACAAGCCGCCGCTGCTGCTCGTCCATGGTGGGCGCGACCACTGCCGCTCGTGGGACTGGACCGCCGAAGCGCTGCGCGAGGACTGGCACATCATCGCCATGGACCATCGTGGCCACGGCGACAGCCAGTGGACCGAGGACGGCAACTACCGGACCATGGACCTTGTCTATGACGTGGCGCAGCTGATTCACCAGCTCGATCTGGCGCCGGTGACCATCGTCTCGCATTCGTGGGGCGCCAACACCAGCCTGCGCTATGCCGGGCTGTTTCCGGAGAACGTGCGCAAGATCGTGGCGATCGAGGGACTGTTCCCCACGCCTGAGCGCGAGGCGATGATGAAGAACGTGCCGTTCGCGCGGCGCGTGCGCGAGTTCATCGGCGAGAAGCGCAAGGCGGCGGGCCGCCTGCCGCGCCGCTACGCGACGCTTGAAGACGCCTATGCGCGCATGAAGGGGGAGAACCCCTATCTGACCGACGTGCAGGCACGCCACCTGACGCTGCACGGCATCAACCGCAACGAGGACGGCACTTTCAGCTGGAAGTTCGACCCGCACCTCAATGTCGATGGCGCGCCCTATGATATCACCACCGAACAGCGCAACGAGCTGTGGAAGGCGATCACCTGCCCGACCCTGCTGCTGAACGGGGCGGATTCCTGGGCTGGGAACCCCGAGAAGAACGGCATGGTCCAGCACTTCCGCAATGCCGAGGTGATCGAGTTCGAGAATGCCGGTCACTGGCTCCACCACGACCAGTTCGACAAGTTCATCGCGACGCTGAAGGACTTCCTCTGATGGCAAAGTTCACCGACTGCATCCTGCCCGAACATGAGGCGATGATCGGGCAGCAGTCGGTGTTCTTCGTCGCGACGGCGGCGGCAGAGGGGCGAATCAACCTTTCGCCCAAGGGTTACGACTGTTTTCGGGTGCTGGGACCTAACCGGGTCGCCTATCTCGACCTTGCCGGATCAGGTAACGAGACCCACGCGCATCTCGTGGCCGATGGTCGCATCACCGTGATGATGACCAACTTCCAGCAGCCTGCGCTGATCCTGCGGCTTTACGGGCACGGCAAGCCGGTGCTTCCCGCCGATCCGGAATGGGCTGAACTGGCCGCGCATTTCATCGTTCTGCCGGGCACCCGCCAGATCTTCGACATCGCGGTGGACAGCGTGCAGACGAGCTGCGGCTGGGGCGTGCCATTGATGACGGTGGAGCAGGAGCGGCAAACGCTGGTCAAGTATCACGCGCAGTCCGA
>JBKBUD010000252.1:0-2673 GCA_046290865.1 Novosphingobium sp.
GACCGCGACGATGTCCTGCTTGATATAGGCATTGTCGGTCTCGACCGTGCCCTGGTTGCCAAACCAGTACCACAGGCCGCCGGCGATGGCCGCGATCGGGCCCAGAAACATCAGCAGCGTGCGCATGCGCTTCGACCGCGTCTGGCTGCCATGCTCGGCAGCGGCCTGCGCGGCGGGGGAGTTCTGGGGAGGGAAGGGGTCAGCCTCGGCCATGATTGATTTTCGCTTCAGGAGGGGATTCTTCGGAAAGGTTCGCGCGGACCCGTTCGAGCAGGGCGAGCAGCATCACGTGCTCCTGCTCCGACAGGCCGGAAACGGATTCGCTGATGGCTTGCTGCGCGAACGGTGACATGCGCTGGACGAGGTCTTCGCCCTTGTCGGTCAGGTGCAGGCACCAGCAACGGCGGTCAGCCGGATCGTCACGACGTTCGACCAGTTCCATCTTCTCGAGCCGGTCGATCATGCGTCCGGCGGTGATCGGTTCGACTTCGAGCCAGCTGGCCAGCGCGCCCTGGTTGGTGCCCGGCTCGCGCTGGATCGCTGCGAGCATACGCCATTGCGGCCCAGTCACGCCGAAATGGCGCGCATCGGCGGCAAAACGCTTGCGAAACAGGCGCCCGACGTCAGATGACAAGAAGGCCACGTTGACTTTCATGCCTTGCCGATAATAGCAATGCTTACGATCTTCAATCCGGAAAAAGGACAGGATGTTCAACAACGAACTGGGGGCGGCGCGCGAATTCCAGGCTGCGGCAAAGGCCGCGCTGGCCAAGCGGCTCGAGAATTCCCGCATCGACGAACACCAGCGCGCCGCGCATGGCTCCGCCTGGATCGCGACCAGCATTGCCGCGCTCGAAGCCGTCGCAGACTGGGCCGGGCGCAGTGGTTCGACGCTTGACGGGCACGTAGCCCGGCTCGCCTTCGCCGAAACCCTGGCCCAACTCGTCGGCGGCCTGCCGATGGGCCAGAACGAGATCATGCGTCCTGCCGACCTCGGCCTCGGCGAGCAGGCGCGAGCGCTGGCTGCTGCCTGTGCGGGCCTCCTCGACAGCGATCACGCCGCCACGCGGGCCGAACTGGCTTCCGCGCTTGCTGCCGGGCAGTGGCCGTCCGAAGGCCTTGGAGGTGCCGACCTCGACACCATCCGTGACCAGTTCCGCCGCTTCACCAATGCCGAAATCCTGCCCCACGCCCACAAGTGGCACCTCGCCAACGCTCTGATTCCCGACGGAACCGTGCGCGCGATGGCCGATCTCGGCACCTTCGGCGTCTGCATTCCCGAAGAGTTCGGCGGGCTTGGCCTTGGCAAGCTGGTCATGTGCGTGGTCACCGAGGAACTCTCGCGCGGATGGATCGGCGCGGGTTCGCTCGGCACGCGTTCGGAAATCGCCGGGGAACTGATCGTCCTGGGCGGCACCGACGAACAGAAGGCCCGCTTGCTCCCCGCCATCGCCAGTGGCGATGTTCTCCCGACCGCCGTCTTTACCGAGCCCGACACCGGCTCGGACCTCGGCTCGCTACAGACCCGCGCCCGGCGCAACCAGAACGGTCAATGGGTGATAGACGGGGCCAAGACGTGGATCACCCACGCCGCCCGGTCCGACCTGATGACCCTGCTCGCCCGCACGCTGCCAGACGCAAAGGGCTATGCCGGCTTGTCGATGCTGCTGGTGCCCAAGCCGCGCGGGAACGACGCCGATCCCTTCCCGGCGCAGGGCATGACCGGCAGCGAGATCGAGGTGCTCGGCTATCGCGGGATGCGCGAATATGCGCTGCAGTTCGACGGCATGGTCGCGCCTGCCGATGCCCTGCTCGGCGGCGAGGAGGGGCAGGGCTTCAAGCAGCTCATGCGCACCTTCGAAGGCGCGCGCATCCAGACTGCCGCCCGCGCGGTTGGCGTGGCCCGCCGCGCGCTCGAACTGGGACTCGACTATGCCCTGAACCGCAAGCAGTTCGGCAAGGCCATCGTCCATTTCCCCCGCGTCGCCGACAAGCTGGCGATGAGCCTCGTCGACATGGTCATGGCCCGCGAACTGACCTACGCCGCCGCCCGCGCCAAGGATTCGGGCAAGCGCTGCGACATCGAAGCCGGCATGGCCAAGCTGCTGGCTGCGCGTTGCGCATGGTCCAATGCCGACGCCGCGTTGCAGATCCACGGCGGCAACGGCTATGCCCTCGAATACGAGATCAGCCGCGTGCTTTGCGACGCGCGCATTCTCAACATCTTCGAAGGCGCGGCGGAGATTCAGGCGCAGGTGATTGCGCGGGGCTTGCTGGAAGGGCGCAACTGATGGCGGACTGGACCCCATGGATCGGCCGGACCGAGCGGCGCACCGATCACGCCGATGCCGCCCACGCCGCGCGCTGGCTGGCAACGCTCGATCGCGCTGCCCCCGCTGACGCAACCATGCCGCAGGGCTTTCACTGGTGCCTATGCACCCCCGATGCGCCAACGTCAGCACTCGGACCCGATGGCCACCCCTTGCGCGACGAGAGACCGGACAGCTTCCTGCCGCCGGTTCCCTTGCTGCGTCGGATGTGGGCGTCGAGCAAGGTGGAGTTCCTTGCGCCCATCACCATCGGCGCAGCCGTCGAACGGCGCTCTTCAATCGCGGCGATCACCGAAAAGCGGGGCAGCAGCGGCACGCTGGTCTTCGTCGACATCGCCCACGA
>JBKBUD010000253.1:0-2668 GCA_046290865.1 Novosphingobium sp.
CCATCGGCGAGGAAACCGCGAATGGCCTCGCTCTCGGCTATGTTGAGGCGGCAGCCCAGTGAGACGATCGCGCCGCTCATGCCGGGAAGTCGGCGTCCTCGAACGATCCTTCGAAGCTGAGGGCGGCGGGGCCGGTCATGAGGATGGAGCCGCCCTCGGGCCAGGCTATGGTCAGCGGGCCTCCCGGAAGGTCGACCCGCACCTTGCGGCCCGTGAGCTTGCGCCGCATGGCGGCCACGGCGGTGGCACAGGCGCCGGTGCCGCAAGCCCGCGTCAGACCGGCACCGCGCTCCCACACCCGCAGCTTGAGGTGGTCGGGGCCTACGACGCTGGCGACGTTGACGTTCACCCGTTCGGGAAAAACTGCATCGTTTTCAATGATCGGACCCAGTCTCTCGAGCTCCACGGCATCGGCATCGGGCACGAAGAACACCGCGTGAGGGTTGCCCACATTGACGCCGACGGGAGTTTCCAACTCTTCCCAGCCAAGCGGCAACTCCAGGGTATCCATGGCATAACTCAGGGGTATCTCCTGCCAGCCAAAGCGGGGCAAACCCATGTCGACCGACACCCCGTCGTCACCCGCCTCAGACCGGATCAGGCCACCCAGCGTCTCGATGCTCTGCGTGCCGCCCAGGAGAAGTCCGACAGCCCGGCTGGCGTTGCCGCAAGCCTCGACCTCGCTGCCGTCGTTGTTGAAGATGCGCATCCGCACGTTGGCGACGTCCGAAGGTTCGAGCACGATCAGCTGGTCGCAGCCGATGCCGGTGCGCCGGTCGGCCAGCGCGGCGGCGCGGCGCGTGGTCATTGCGACCGGCGTTTCGCGCGCGTCGATCACGACGAAATCGTTGCCGAGGCCATGCATCTTGCGGAAGGGAATGTGCATGGCGCGCGACTTAGGGATTCGCGCGCTTCATGGCAATGCGTGTCGCCTTCTCAGGCGGTGGCGGACCGTGGCGTCCCGTCGGTTTCCTCGAATGCAGGCGCGCTGGGGAGCAACCTGCTCTCGGCGAGCAGGGTACGCACCGCCTCTGCATCGGCGGGCTGGCCATAGAGGAAGCCTTGGCCCTTGAACGAACCGTACTTGCGCAACTCGTCCAGAACCTCTGGCGTCTCGATCCCTTCGGCGGTGATCGGCAGGTCCATGCCCTTGCCGAGCGACGAGATCGCTTCGATGATCGTCGCGCTGTCCTTGTTCTTGCCGAGGTTCGACACGAAGAAGCGGTCGATCTTGATCTGGTCGAAGGGCAGCGTGCGCAACTGAGCGAGCGAGGAGTAGCCCGTGCCGAAATCGTCGAGGCTGATGCGGATGCCCTGGTTCTTGAGGCTGGTGATCAGGGTCCGGACCACGCCGATGTTCTCGTGCAGGCAAGTCTCGGTGATCTCGATGTCGAGCCGGTGCGGCGGGAAGTTGGCTTCGACCAGCAGCTTGAGCAGCTTCTGGGCAAACCAGGGATCACGCAGTTGCAGCGGCGAAATGTTGACCGACAGCGTCAGCTTCGGATCCCATTCGCGCGCATCGCGCAGGGCCTGACGGATGAGATTTTCCGAGAGTTCGGAAATCAGGCCGATTTCCTCGGCAATGGGAATGAACAGTTCGGGGCTCAGCAGGCCGTGGCGCGGGCTCTTCCACCGGGCGAGCATTTCGAAGCCGGCCAGTTCGCCAGTGTCGAGATCGATCTGCTTTTCGTAGTAGGGAACGAATTCGCCGCGCGGAATGCCCTCGCGGATGCCGCGTTCGAGTTCGCTGCGAAAGCGCAACTCGCTTTCCATGTTCTGCTCGAACCAGCAGTAGCGGTTCCGTCCGGCCTTCTTGGCCTGGTACATGGCAAGGTCGGCGCGGTGCAACAGCGTCTCGGCGAGGATCGCGTGATCATCGGGCACGGTGTTGGCAAGTCCGATCGAGGCGGTCACTTCCAGCGACATGCCATCGACATCGACCGGGCGGGCGATTGCGGAGTTGAGCCGGATCATGAGCCGGTCGATGGCTTCGGCATGGTCGGGATCGTAGATCGCGGCGAAAGCGAATTCATCGCCGCCAAGGCGTGCCATGATCGAGCGTTCGGGCAGGATCGCACGGATGCGTTCGGCGGTGTGGAGCAGCACAGCGTCGCCAGCCTGGTGGCCGTGGGCGTCGTTGGAGCGCTTGAAATTGTCGAGGTCCATCATCATCGCCACCACCTCGTGACCGGTGGTGCGAGCAGTCTGGATCATTTCCTGCAGGGCAGGGCCGATGCTGCGGCGGTTGAGGCAACCGGTGAGCGGATCGGTATGGGCGAGCTTGTGCGCGGTCTCTTCGGCCTCGCGGCGCTGACCGACTTCGCGCGTCAAGTCGACATAGCGGCGCCAGCCAAACAGCAGCAGCGCGATGTTGAGGATCAGGGCAGTGCCAAGCATCGGTTCGCGCGGGCGGGTGCCAGTGGCCAGCGCATGCAGGAAGTCGTGAAGCACGGATGAGCCGTTGGCGACGAACAGCAGCACCGCGGCGACAATGATGCCCAGCCCCACGAAATCGTGCGGGTTGCGCTGGGCGGACGGGTCTGCCGCCTCGTTCATGAGTGGTTGCGGACCTGTCGGTCCCGCGTTTAGCGGCGCTGTCGCCATACCCCTGCTTTCGCCTTCCTCCGCACCGCTGGCCGGTCTCTGCCCGACAAGCCATTGGCCCATG
>JBKBUD010000254.1:0-2654 GCA_046290865.1 Novosphingobium sp.
GTTCGCAGGGGAAGTGGGGAAACATGTTCAAACAGAAGTTCGGCCTGGCAGCATGCGCTGTGACTCTTGCCGCGAGTTCCGCTCCGGCGTTCGGTCAGGCATGGATCGGGCAGGTCGTCGGCCAGATGGCCGCGCAACAGGCCGCAGCGGCGCAGGAGGCGGCCTGCCGCCAAGGCACGCCCGCCTCCGAGAAGACGCAGGCCTGGGCTCTTTCCAGCAGCGAAGAGGCGATGGCCGCCTATCTCCAGCTTGGCCCCACCTCCAAGCCGTCCGCACTCGGCAAGGTCTTCGCCCTCAAGCGCGAGGATGCCAGCTGGAAAGGCCCCGACGGAACCAAGGTCCCGCTGACGCAAGTCTCCGCACGCCTTGAAGGGCCCAAGCCGAAGCTTGAACGGACCGCCTTCGTCGTCGCAGGCGATGGCACCTCGGCACGCGGGATCTGGAAGGCTACCTGGGCCGAGCAGCCCGACCGGGTCGCATGGTATGCCGTCGATCTCGTCGGTGGTCCCGGCAAGAGCATGTGGGGCGGCGGCGGTTATCGCATCTGGCACTTCACCCACTTCGAAGGCGGCGAAGCACCGGCAGCGCCTGCTGCCTATTGCCACTACGATCCCGATCAGGCCTGGTAAGAACGAACAGCCTGCGCAAGGCCTACCAGGCGTCGCGCAGGCTCTTGCCCTCGGCGGAATCCTCCAGCTTCGCGCTGACCTTGAACGTCGGGCTGATGCCCAGCACCAGCCTCCTCTGCCACAGCGGCACGACCACGCTCTTGTCGTCGCCCGCCTTCAACCGCCGGTTCCAGATCTTCACCCGCTGCCCCTTGCGGGTGACGACGCCCGTAAGCTCGACTGCCGATGCGGTGACCTTGTCGACCACGATAGCAAAGTCGAGCGGCCCGAGATCGTCGGCATCACGCTCCTCAAGCGCAATCGCGCTGGTCAGCATCGGCAGTGCGAACCCGGCTCCGGGCGGACCTGCAAGCCAGCCAAAGCCGGTTGGCCGATAGGCTTCGTAGCCTGACTGGCGCGTGGTCAGGCAATAGACGCTCGGCGCAGCACTCGCGCCCGAGACCTGGTCGACCGGTCCGCACCACGTTGCGCCGGGTTCACGCAGGGCGGGATCGCGCTGCGGGCGATAGTCGACCTGATGGAACACCGCGCCCGCCTTCCCGGCAATGGTGATCGGTCCACCTTCGCTCTTGAAATCATTGGCCAGCACCGCCGTGCGCGAGCGTTCGACCTTGCCTGTCAGCACCACGTCGCCTGCCCCGACCGGCTTGTCGGTGGCGGTGAACCCGTCGACCAGAAAGCGCAGTCCACCGATCGCCCCCGGTTCGTCGGCATAGTCCGGCAGGGGCGGAACTTTCCGTGCCGTGGCAGCAGCAATGCGCTGCGTCAGATCCTGCGACAGGAACGTGTTTTCCCAGGCGCTGCGCTTTTCGGGAGCCAGCGCACGATAGGCGGTAGCCTCCTCGGGCGTCAGTTGCAGCGGCGCATAGCCCCGGTTCTGCATGCACAGGCTCTCGCCCCGGTCAGCCGCGCGGCCATTCTCGATCATCTCGAAGATCAGCATGACGATGGCCGCGCCTGCCACGGCCGGAGCACCGCCCGAACCGTCCATCGGTGCGCCGACATTCGTGCGCTCTACCGCCGGCATGTCTCGACCGGGAGCTTTGTCGACGATGCGACGGCATTCCGCCTTGTCGGCATTGCGCGTCGCAAGGCTGGTATCGGCCTTGGCCAGGATCGCCACCGGCTTTGGCCGCGCCGCAGCCTGCCCGCTGCCAAGCAGAGCCACCGAGGCCAAAATTGTCCCGCCTAATCGTCCAGATCGCATCAATGCCCTCCCCTTGGCGGCAGAATAGCAGCGACCTTTGCCGAGGGAATACGCCCGACCAGAATTTTCAGCGCACTCGCAGACCTTCGCCCAGCAAGTCCGCTGCAACTTCCGCGATGTCCTCGACGGGGCGGCTGTCGTCCCACACGCCAAAGCGCAGGCCGAGGAAGACGTTCATGCCCATGATCGCCCAGGCGCGCACGTCCTGCTCGCCATCGCGGATCGATCCGGCTGTCACGCCCTCGGCTAGACGCGCGGCGATGCGGGTGGCGGTTCCTTCGTAGTGGTCGCGATAGCTTTCGGGATCGGCGAACTCGGCTTCGTCGATGATGCGGTAGATTTCCTTGTGCTCGCGCGCGAAGTGAAGAAACCCGACCAGTGCCTCGCGCTCTCGCCGCAGCCCCGTGGCGCCTTCACTGACCGCAGCCGCAGCCGTCGTCGCGACCCGGGCCGACATGTCGCGCACCAGCGCGGTGAAGATCGCATCCTTCGAATCGAAATAGGTATAGAAGCTGCCGAGCGCCGTACCGGCCCGACGCGTGATCCCGCTGATCGAGGCTTCGTGGAAGCCACGCTCGCCAAACTCTGCCGCCGCCGCATCGAGCAGCTTGCGCAAGGTCTCTCGCCCACGCGCGGTGCGCGGCACTTTTCCCGGACTGGCAGCGCTCGCCTGCGCCATGTGCGATCCTCCCAACGACAAGGCTGCCCCCCAGCTGCCTGTTGCCGTTTCGCCACGATTCGTAGCGACAAACGGGCAAAGCCACAACGAGAAGTTGAAAGGTGGTTCAACTTTCAATATTGAGACTGCGGAGCGGACG
>JBKBUD010000255.1:0-2653 GCA_046290865.1 Novosphingobium sp.
GGTGTCCTCGTTGGTCACCGCGATCACGCCGGCCACGTCGCCGTCCGGGATCAGCTTGATGCCGCAGCCGAGCGCGCGGAGCTCGCCGATCAGCGCCGAGTGGCGGGGGCGATCAAGCACGCAGACGTTGATGTCGCCCGGCTGCACGCCCTTGGCGGCGGCAACGGCCTTGACGTTCTCGGTCGGAGACTTGTCGAGATCGATGATGCCTTCGGGATAGCCCGGGCCGCACGCCAGCTTGTCCATGTAGACGTCCGGTGCGTTGAGCAGGCCACCTTCTTCGGCAACGGCCAGGACGGCGAGCGCGTTCGGGCCGTCCTTGGCGGTGATGGTGGTGCCTTCGAGCGGATCGAGTGCGATGTCGATCTTCGGACCCTTGCCCGGCGCAGCGCCGACCTTCTCGCCGATGTAGAGCATCGGGGCCTCGTCGCGCTCACCCTCGCCGATGACCACGGTGCCGTCCATGTAAAGCTCGTTGAAGGCGGCGCGCATGGCTTCGACTGCGGCAGCGTCGGCGGCCTTTTCGTCGCCGCGCCCGATCAGGCGGGAAGCGCCGATGGCGGCGGCTTCGGTCACGCGGACCATTTCGAGCACGAGAACGCGGTCGAGGACCTGAGAGGCGGCGGGGTTGTTGGTCTTTTCGGTCACGATGGCTCCAGCTTGGTCGGGTGGTGACGAATGATGCTCTACATGCTTCTTGGTTCAGCCATTGTGCATGATCTCACCGGCAAGACCGGCTCGACGCAGCCCGCAAGCTGTGCAAACGTATGCGCGAACTTCACAGTGTCACGCATGAGGCAATGCATGGCACAGGTGACGTTGGTGTGACCTGGCACTAGACGCGAGGGAAGGGTCTTGTCGAGACAGACAGTGGCAGTTCTGGCAGGCATTGCGCTTCTTTTTGGCGCTGCGCCGCTTGCTGCGCAGGATTCCGGAGGCGCGGCAGCTCCGGCGGTGCAGGGGCCGGTTGTGCCGGGGGCGGCCCAGAGCGACGCCGAAGTTGCCCGGAATCTCCTGACTAACTCCCAGACGCAGCGTTGCAGGCCGATGCAGCGCTCGGACGGCACGATCGTGGTCTGCGGCGGCAAGGACGCCAGCGACCGCGAGCGCGTGCCGCTGCGCGACGAGACCGACGGCGCCAAATCGACCGACGACGGCCTGCCGCGTGCGCCCAATGTCTCCGGCCTGCGCGATTGCAGCCGGGGTTGCCTTGGTCTGGGCGGCAAACCGCACGAGATCTACATGTTCGACATCAAGGCGCTGCCGCCGCCGCCACCCGGTTCGGACGCGGACCGTATCGCCAAGGGCGAGATCCCGGCACCCTGAGGGTGCCGGATGCCTCACTCTCCGAGGATGTGCATCACCAGAGGCGGTTCAGCCAGAACTGGCGAGCCGTCGAGCAACCGCAGTGCCTCGCTGATGGCACTTTCCGGCCCCTCATGGGTGACCATCGAGACCAGGACGGGAGCGGCATCCGCGCCGCCCTTCTGGATCAGGCTTTCGATCGAGACACCGGCGTCGCGCATGGCTGCGGTGATCTCGGCGAGAACGCCGGGACGGTCGGCCACGGTAAAGCGGATATAGGCCTTGCCCGTGCGGTGCCCGACTTCGGCGGGCGCGGCACGATCGAGTTCACCCACGGGAATCGAGAAGGGAGCCCCGATGTCGCCCCGGGCGATGTCGATCAGGTCGGCAACGACCGCGCTGGCGGTCGGACCATCGCCCGCGCCTGCGCCCTGAAACAGCAGGCGGCCGACGAAATTGCCCTCGGCGACAACGGCGTTGGTCGCGCCGTCAACGTGGGCCAGCGGATGATCGCGATGGACCAGATGGGGATGGACGCGCTGGAACAGGCGACGATTGCCCTCGGCGTCGATCTCGGTATCGGCCATGCCGATCAGGCGGATGTAGTATCCCAGTGCATCGGCCTGCGCGATGTCGGCAGCCAGGACGCGACGAATGCCGGTGGCCATGACCGGCTTGAAGTCCACTGCGGTGCCGAACGCGATCGACGAAAGGATTGCCAGCTTGTGCGCGGCGTCGATCCCGTCGATGTCGAAGGTCGGGTCGCTCTCGGCGTAGCCCTTCGCCTGCGCTTCCGAAAGCACGTCGGCGAAGTCGCGGCCGGTGTCTTCCATGGTCGAGAGGATGTAGTTGCAGGTGCCGTTGAGGATGCCGTAAACCCGGGCGATCTCGTTCGCGGCAACGCCCTCCTTGAGGCCCTTGATCACCGGGATGCCACCGGCGACTGCCGCTTCGAACTTCAGCGCAACCTTTGCAGCTTCGGCCTTGGAGGCCAGCTCGACGCCGTGATGGGCGATCATCGCCTTGTTGGCGGTGACCAGCGCCTTGCCAGCCTCGAACGTGGTGCGGGCCAGGGCCAGCGCCGGGCCATCGGCCCCGCCCACCAGTTCGACGACGACGTCGACGTCGGGGCGCTCGCCGAGGATGACCATGTCATCTTCCCAGGCGTAGCGCGAGACGTCGAAGCCCCGGTCCTTCTGCCGATTGCGCGCGCTTACCGTGGTGATCACGATCGGACGGCCGGCGCGCCTTGCGATAAGGTCGGCGTTGGCCTCGATCAGCCGGATCACCCCGCCACCAACCGTGCCAAGCCCGGCCAGCGCGATGCGCAATGGTTCGCTCATGTCAT
>JBKBUD010000256.1:0-2652 GCA_046290865.1 Novosphingobium sp.
GGATCGCCGAGGTCATCGGGCTGCCACCACTTCCAGGCGAAGAAGGCTGCTGCGGCCAGAGCAATCAGAAACAGGCCCCACGGCAACAGCGACACGCGCGCAAGTGACGGTGCCGGTTGTGTGGGCGTGGGGTGGGTGGTCAGGCCTGGATCTTCCATGTCTCGTCCTCAACCCGGACCCGTCCCTGTCGTTCCAGATCGAGCAGGTGGGCCAGCACCGAGCGGCCTGCTGCGCCATGCAGGCGCGGGTCTAGGCCCTTGTACATCGCGGCGACGAATTCCGGAATTGCGTGCGGCCCGCCATCCTCGAGCAGGCGCAGGATCTGGCGTTCGCGCTGGCGGCGGTGGCCAAGCATGCCGCGCACGAGCTGGCGCGGGTTGTCGATCTGCGGGCCGTGCGCCGGGTAGAGCACGCGGTCGTCGCGGTCGAGCAGCTTCTGCAGGCTGGCCATGTAGGCGGCCATGTCGCCGTCGGGCGGGGAGACGACCGAAGTCGACCAGCCCATGACGTGATCGCCGGTGAACAGTGCGCCGCTTTCGACGACGCTGTAGCACAAGTGGTTCGAGGTGTGGCCCGGCGTGGCAACGGCCTCGAGCGTCCAGCCATCTCCGCAGATGCGCTCGCCATCGGCCAGAATGCGGTCAGGCCTGTAATCGGCGTCAAAGGCGGCATCGGCGCGGGGGCCGTCGTCTTCCATGGTCAGCGGTGCGCAGCCGATGATCGGCGCGCCGGTGGCTTGCGCCAGCGGGCGGGAGGCGGGGCTGTGGTCACGATGGGTGTGGGTGCAGACGATCGCGACGACCTTGGCATTGCCCACGGCGGCAAGGATCGCCTCGAGATGGCCCTGGCTTTCCGAGCCGACCACATGGTCCATGCCATGGGGGCCGGGATCGATCACCGCCACGTCGCTTCCCGCGCCGACGAGATAGGTCTGGGTACCGGTGAAGGTGTAGGGCGAAGGGTTGGGGGCGAGTACGCGGCGGACCAGCGGTTCGAGCTGTTCGGTGCGGCCGGTCGGCCATTCGCTGCGGTCGGGTATGGGGGGCATCTGCGCCATGCCGAGTGCTATGGGGATTGTGCGCGCAGCATGCAACCATGCGCGCACGGGTCTCAGGCGGCGCTGGGCGTATCCTCGACCGCGCGGGCAAGGCGTTCGCGCAGGCGCTGGACGGCACCGGCACTTGCTGCGCTCTCCGAACGCCACGCCTGCTCGAGGCGCTGGATGCGTTCATAGAGGCGCTCGCTTTCGTGGACCAGCGTCTGGATGTCATCGGGCAGCGATGCCACCACGTCCGGATCGCTGGCGGGGAAGTTGGCGATCAACCGGCCGTGGCGGCGCAGTTGCAGTTCCGAAAGTTCTCCGGCGAAATGAGCGCGATGGTTCAGCAGCCAGGCGAGGCAATGCATGACCCGCGTCGTCGTGCGCAGCGCCTCGCAGCTGATCTGCACGCGCTGCAGGTCCTCGTCGGCCAGGCCAGAGCCTGCGGTTTCCTGGCGCAGCCGCTCGAAGCGCACGCGCACCGCATCGGCAAGGCCGAGGGCCTGCGCGTGAAGCGCTTCGACGATGCGCGGATTGAGGCTCTGCATCAGGGGCATGACAAGCGCATAGTCCTGTGATCGGGCATTCGCCAACACCGCACGGGCGTTGCAATCGTCCCAAAACCTGAACGTTTCTTAACGGGACAGATCACCGATTCGGATCGTTCGATTCAACTCATTGATTTCAGGCGATGATGTCGGGGATCAGGTAATCCTCGATCATCGCGATCTGGTCCTTCAGCAGCAATTTGCGCTTTTTCAGGCGGGCGATCTGCAACTGGTCGCGCGCGCCGTTCAGGGACAGCGCATCGATAGCGGCGTCAAGATCGCGATGTTCGATACGCAGCGCTGCCAGCCGCTTGCGCATTTCCTCTTCGGTCACGGTACGCCCAACTCCTTCGACCCGATGAACCGGTGGGTTAACACGACTTACGGCATGACCCGTAAACTGCAACGCTCCAGCGTGGTTTGGCTTGCAAGATACGGCCAATGTGGGAGCATGACAACGCGCCGCCTGTTCGAGTCGTGAAGAACCGGCTGAAAGGTTGCGCCGCCCCGCACGGGGATGGCCTCGTGCGGTTTTCTGAAGGGGGCTTTCCCTTAAGGAGGAAAAAGCATGGAATCGACGCACATCAGCGCACTCCAGACAAAGCACGCCGGACTTGAAAAGCAGATCCAATCGGAAATGTCCCGGCCTCTTCCTGACGAAACGCTGGTGGCTCAGCTCAAAAGAAAGAAGCTGAAGATCAAGGAAGAGCTATCCCGCCTTCACTGATCGCGCCGCCTTCCAGAGGCACCACACGGAGCCGCCCCGAACGGGCGGCTCTTTTGCGTCTGTCTTCGCGAATAGCTATCCACATGACAGACGCTTTCGCATCCGATTGTGCGCAACATTCCCAAACCGCACGCACTAGGCTAATCCCCTGCCCATGCTCAGCGCCGTGACCGCCGCCCGCCAGATTCTCACCTCCCTGCACGAGGTCATGGCTTCCCGCGCCGGGGCGCAGGCCAAGCTCAACCAGATCGTCGAGGTGATCGGCGAAAACCTCGATTCCGAGGTCTGCTCGATCTACCTGCTGCGCGAAGGCATGCTCGAGCTGTTCGCGACCCGCG
>JBKBUD010000257.1:0-2651 GCA_046290865.1 Novosphingobium sp.
AGGGCGTGTCTCCGGGGCCACCGAACGCGCGGTCGACCAGACGCAGCACGTTCTCGCCCTCGATGCTGACCATGAAGGGTGCGTTGCCTATCTGCAGCAGGCTGTTGGCGGCAAGGCGCGGGATTTCCGAGCAGAAGTCGGCATAGTCGGTCTGCATCGGCTTCATCGGGTTGATCTGCGGCTCCGCTCCGCCGAGCAGGGGAACGAGCGCGCCGCGCACGGCCTTGGCCAGGCGGTCGCTCATGCGGGCCAGCGCGGGCATCAGGTCCGCAGCGCTGGGGCCGGGACGCAGCAGGAGCGGATCGTGCCGGGCGATGGCACGTTCGGCGAGGAAGGCGCGTTCGGGTTTCATGCGAACCTTGAGGCCGGTGCCGTCACTGGACGATGAAGGATTTGAAGTAGACGTTGTCGACGCCGCCAAAGCCTTCGTTCTCGGAGAGGACCTTGTTGATCGCGGCGGTCAGGCGCTTCTGCAGCCGCCCTTTGCCTTCGGGGCTGGTCACGTCCTCCTCGGGCGTGTCGGCAATGGCGATGAGCAGGGCCGAGCGGATCGCCAGCTCGTGCTTCTTCATCCACAGCACCACCCGGTAATCGCGGCGGGTCGAGGCCGAGATGTTCACCTGCAGCAGCGCGTCGGTGTTCTTGAGGTTCGAGGTGAAGTCGTCGGCAAAGTTGTAATAGACGGTGCGGAACTCGCTGCCGCCTTCACCTTCGACGTTGGCTATCTCGCCTTCGCCGCCTTCACCTTCCTTGGCCTTGGGCGCGTAGGGGTCTTCTTCGCCCTTGCGGACCAGCTTGGGGTTGTTGTCCTTCTTCTCCTCCTCGGCATGGCCGCCGCCGATGACTCCGGCGGCGACGAGGCCGAATACGCCTCCGCCGCCGACGCCTAGCATCGCCACGGCACCGATGACCTTCACCATCATGCCGCCGCCCTTTTTCTTCTTGGGCTTGTCGTCCTTGTCGCTCTTGTCACTCATCGTGGTTCTCTCGGGGAATGGGGTTCAGGATCAGGCGTAGATGTCGCGGGCATTGCCCCGGTCGGGGGTGGCGCTGGCCTCGGCTTGGCGCGGCGGGACGTTGGCGGCCGGGCGCTGCTGGGCGGGCGGATTCTGTTGCTGCTGGCGCTGACTTTCGCCCTGGCCCGTGCGCTGGTCGAGCGTAGTGTGCTGACGAGCAGTCTGTCCGGCGTTCTCGGCGGATGTCGGCGAAGCTTCGGCAGCGGCGCTGACGGCGCGGGTAAAGCCCGGGTCTGCGCTGCTCATGGCGACCGAGAGGCCATTGTCCTCGTCACGATCGAAGCGCAGCGAGACGCGGCCGAACTCGGCATGCCGGACCGAGGCGTGGACGGTCCCGGCGGAACTGTCCTCGCGGGCGCGGGAAAGGGCATCGACCAGAGTGGCGAAGTCGACCCGCTCGGGCGCGGGCTGCATCCGGGCGCTGCCGGGTGCCTGCGACTCGACAGGCAACTGCGGTTGCGATGGCGCGAGCGGCAGGCTCTCCGCGATTGGCTGTTCGGTCGCGAGCGGCTTGTCCAAGGGCGGTGCCGCAAGCTCGCCTTGTGCGGGCTGTGGTTTGTCTGCCGCAGGGAGGCCCGCATCAGGCGTCGCCGGCTTGTGCATGACCGTGCGCGGAGGTGTGGTCGGGCGCACTGCATCCGGGGTTGGAACCTCCACATCTGCTTCCGCTGCCTCTGCCTCTGCCTCTGGCAAGGCCCGACCTGCTGTCGGGACGCGGTCACTGCGGCCCAGCGCGCTGACCGCGATCCCGAGGCGCTCCAAGGTCGCCGGGTCGGGCAATGCCCGCAAAGGCGTGGTGCCGTCCGGGCCATCGGCCGGCGGCTGGCTTGCGGTCGCGTGCAGTTCGATGTGGGCCATTTCAAAGTGGACGGGTGGGGTGAGCGCCGCAGGTGTTGGCGCGGCTTCGGCAGGCGCTTTCGACTGCACAGGGCGTGCGTCGGGCGGCAGCGGAGGCTGCGCCCCATCGGCCAGAGGCGCTGGTGTTGTAGCGAGCGGCGGCCGGTCGGCTGCGGCAAAGATTGCGGTCAGCATCGCCATGACGGGCAGGGGCGTTGCAGCCGACTCCGGGCGGTCGTTGTCTTGTTCCTCGACCGACTGCAGCGCGTCCACAGGAAGCTTGTCCGCAGGGCCGGCAGGCTGCTGGGCTCGCGTCGGCAGGACAGTGGATGGAGTCATGCCGGGCTGTTTCGGAGCGGTCACCAGCGGCCGTCCGCTTGCCGGGACCGGCAAAGTCTTGCCGCTGTCCGGCAAATCGGCGCCAGCGGCAGGGGCAGTGATCGGAGCGTCGACCGGTGCGGACTGTACCGCCAGCACGGCGGCAAAGTCGGGCGCGGGTAATGACGCAGTCTGAAGGTCTGCCGATTCCGTCGCAGTGCCCGTGTTTGCTAGCGGCAGCGACGGAATCGGCGCTGCAGTTGGCATCAAGGGCAAAGCGAAAGGTTCGAACATCAACAGGGCTCCGTCGCAGATGGGGTGACCCAAGCTATTCAAGCCCCGTGCCAGACCTCTTGGCAGTGGCGCTCGTAGGTATTGTTGCGGATTCAAGCTTGCGCGTGATCAGGCGAGCCTGGGCTTCGGCGCGTTCCTCGACGGCCGCGCGGCGGCGTTCGGCTGCAGCGGCCTCCTGCGCCTTGG
>JBKBUD010000258.1:0-2650 GCA_046290865.1 Novosphingobium sp.
CGGTCGTTTCCATGCCGAGGGCTTCGGCAAGGCTGACGATCGAGGCGATGATCGCGCCATTGCGGCTGCCGGGCTGCGTTGCACCGCGCACGAAGGACTGGTCGATCTTGATCTTGTCGAATGGGGCCGAGCGCAGGTAGCCGAGCGAGGAGTATCCCGTGCCGAAGTCGTCGAGCGCGAGGCGGACACCGATGGCCTTCAATGACTTGAACATCTGGTCGGTGCCCTCGTCGTCGTTGAGGAACACGCTTTCGGTAATTTCCAGTTCGAGCCGCTCGGCAGCGACTTGGGAACTGGCCAGCGCATTTGTCACGACGATGGGCAGCGAGGGATTGGCGAACTGCAGCGGTGAAACGTTGACCGCCACGCGCACGTTCTCGGGCCAGCGCGAGAGGTCCTGACAGGCCGTGCGCAGCGCCCATTCGCCGATTGGCGCGATCAGGCCGGTGTCCTCGGCAATCGGAATGAATCGCGTCGGGCTGATCCAGCCATGCTGCGGATGGTTCCAGCGGAGCAGCGCCTCGAAGCCCGTAATCTTCTCGGTCGCGGTCTGGACGACCGGCTGGTAATAGAGTTCGAGACCCCCGTTGGACACCGCGTCGCGCAGGTCCTCTTCCATCTGGCGGCGCTCTTCGGCATCGCTGTGGAGATCCGCAGCGTAGAAATGGAAGCGACCGCGCCCGCCATCCTTGGCCGCATAAAGCGCAAGGTCAGCGTTGCGGATCAGGGCTTCGCTGGTCACGCCATCATCAGGGGCCAGCGCGATGCCGACAGATGCGCCGATCATCACGCGGCTGCCTTCGATGGAGTAGGGCTGTGACAGGCTCTCGATGATGCGCTGCGCGAGGTGCCCGAGCTGTTCACGCTCGATCTTGCCGGGCAGGATGACCTGGAATTCGTCGCCGCCGAGACGTCCGACGCGGCCCATCTTGCCGACCACGCGCTCGAGCCGCTGCGCGACCTGCTTTAGCAGGGCATCGCCCGCAGGATGGCCAAGCGTGTCGTTGACCTGCTTGAAGCGATCGAGGTCGAGCAGGAAAACCGAGCATGCACGGTGATGGACCTGCGGCGCCAGCAGGATCTTCTCCAGCGTCTGCGACATGCGGAAGCGATTGGACAGGCCGGTCAGCGAATCAAAATGCGCCAGCCGCGAAGCGTGCTCCTGCGAGCGGCGCTTCTCTGTAAGATCGGTCCCCGATCCGCGGAAGCCGGTGAAGTTGTTGAAGGTGTCGTAGGTTGGCCGACCGGTGATCGACCACCAGCGCTCTTCATCGGAAGTGGCGGCACGAACCGCGAGTTCGCTGAAGCTGGACCGCGCCGAAAGGTGGAACGCGAGTGTGCGCTCGCCCTCGCCCGATTGCTCGGACAAGTTGAACAGTTCGGAAAACGGGCGACCAATGAGGTCCGGGACCTTGCGGCCGAGAATTTCGGCAACGGGCGTGGACAGGTAGGTCAATTGGCCACGCCGGTCGGTTTCCCAGAACCAGCCCTGGCCGGTTTCCTCGTAGTCGGCAAGGATCTCCTGCGCGCGGGTCTGGGCACGCTGATCGCTTTCGACCTTCTCGCGCAGGAGCAGGTCGATCTTGCGCTGGCGCAGGTAGGCAACGACGGCGATCACCACGCCCACCGCCAGCGAGAAGTAGCCGCCGAAGGTGCTGGCGACACAGGTCACCCCCGACCAGATCGACACCTGGGCGGCGAGCACGCCGACGAGGCGGCCGGACTGCACGACGGTTGCCAGAAGCGAAATGGTGGCGACAGCGACGAGGCAGTAGAACCACCCGACCTGTCCCGAACTGCCCCAGACGCCCATGGCCGAGCCGAACAGGAACATCGGCAAGGCGACGGCGAGACCCATCGCGATCATCCGCTGGCCCGTCTCCATCTGGCGGGTCGCTTCCCGGCGCACCGCAAGGCGCGAAAGATGGGCGGCAATGGCCGCCAGAACGGCCAGCAGCGCAGCGAGGGTCTGGGGTACAACGAGATTGTAACCGGCAATGGCGATGGGGATCAGCAGCATGGGAATGGCCATCTGCGGCCATTCCGGCGCGACCAGCCGATTCGTCGGGTCGCTGCCGAACAGGAAGCTGGCCCCCGCCTCGCGGCTAGCAGGGACGGGCACGCGCTCGCGCCGCCGGGTGCGAGCGAAATCGCGTGTGGCTCCTTCCTGCTTCGTTTCGGCGGCAACTTCTGCGGACATGTCCGTCTTGTGCAACGTCGGGCTTTGAGAAACAGTTAAGCTTCCCCCCATTCAGGTGCTTTTGCTGCGACTGCGAAGGTGCTAGGCCACGAGAGGAACGTGGGGGTCCAGTGTCGGATACAGTTGAAATGTCGATGATCGGCGTCGCCGGACGCAGGCTGCACCTCGCCCGCTGGCATGAAGGCGCACGCGGCAGCGGATCCGCGAAGCACAGGCCCGTGCTGATGCTGAACGGCATCGGCATGAACCTCGAACTCCTCGAACCGCTTGCCCGCGCCCTGCCCGAGCGCGAGGTGATCTGCTTCGACATGCCGGGCATCGGCAGCTCGCCCGATCCGATCCTGCCCTACACCATCCCGAGCATGGCGCTGACCACGGCGGCGCTGCTGGACCGGCTCGGGATCGCAGAGGTCGACATTCTCGGCATCAGCTGGGGCGGCGCGCTGGCCC
>JBKBUD010000259.1:0-2650 GCA_046290865.1 Novosphingobium sp.
ACTTCATGGCCGAAGCTGCCAAGCTCCCTGCCCCGAGCCGCAAGCCTGCGGAAATGGAGCAGGACGCCCGCCGCGATGCGCGTGATGCGCGTGGCAACGGCGGCCGTGGTTCCGGCGGCCATGGTCGTGGGGGCGAGGGTCGTGGTGGTGAAGGTCGGGGCGGTCAGCGTCGCGACGGTCAGGCCCATGGCGGCCGCGCGCAAGGCCGGGACGGACGTCCGCGCGACGTCTCGCCGCGTCAGGAGCGTCGTGACAGTGCTGCTGCCGACCGTGGTCCGGTGCGCAATCCGGTGCTCGAAGCGACGCTCAACGGCGGCGAGCGCGAGGACGGCAACAAGCCGCGCCACTTCCGTCCGCGCGGTGCGCCGGGCGTGGGTGCCCACAGGCACAAGGTCCGCCGCGCGAGCTGAGCCGCCCGGCACTGCATACGAAAAGGCCCGCTTCCTTGCCGGAAGCGGACCTTTTGCATTTCAGCGGTCAGGACCGATCAGGCCAGAGCTTCCTTGAGGTCGTCGACCAGATCGGTGCGCTCCCACGGGAAGAAGTCGCCTTCGGCCTTGCGACCGAAGTGGCCATAGGCGGCGGTCGGCTGGTAGATCGGCTTGTTGAGGCCGAGGTGCGTGCGGATCGCGCGCGGGGTCAGGCCACCGAGCTTGGCAATGCCGAGGATCGCCTGCTCGATCTTGTCGTCGCCGACAGTGCCGGTGTCATGCGTGTCGACATAGAGCGACAGCGGCTTCGACACGCCGATGGCATAGGCGATCTGGATCGTGCAGCGCGTGGCGAGGCCTGCGGCAACCACGTTCTTGGCGAGGTAGCGGGTGATATAGGCTGCCGAGCGGTCGACCTTGGTCGGGTCCTTGCCCGAGAACGCGCCGCCGCCGTGCGGAGCCGCGCCGCCGTAGGTGTCGACGATGATCTTGCGGCCAGTGAGGCCGGCGTCACCGTCGGGACCACCGATTTCGAAGCTGCCGGTGGGGTTGATGAAGTATTCGGTCTCGCGCAGCAGCACCGGCGGGATCACGTCGGCGATCACGCCCTTCACGTAGGCTTCCAGTTCAGCCTGCTTGGCCGGATCGTTCTCGTCATAGCCAGCCTTGTGCTGCGTGGAGACGACGATGGCAGTGGCAGCAACCGGCAGCGAACCTTCGTAACGCAGGGTCACCTGGCTCTTGGCGTCAGGCTCGAGGAACGGCGCGGCGCCCGAGTGGCGGTCGGCGGCCATGCGCTCGAGGATCTTGTGGCTGTAGTAGAGCGTCGCCGGCATCAGGCCCGGCGTCTCGTCGGTGGCGTAGCCGAACATGATGCCCTGGTCGCCCGCGCCCTCATCCTTGTTCTCGCCGGCGTCGACGCCCTGCGCGATGTGGGCCGACTGGCCGTGCAGGCGGTTGATGAATTCGAACTTCTCCCAGTGGAAGCCGTCCTGCGCATAGCCGATGCGCTTGACCGTCTCGCGCACGGTCTTCTCGATCTCGTCCTGAGCGCCCGGGGCCCATTCGCCGTTCTCGTAGACGCCCTTGCAGCGGATTTCGCCGGCGAGCACGACAAGCTGCGTGGTGGTGAGCGTTTCGCAGGCGATGCGCGCTTCGGGGTCCTTCGACAGGAACAGGTCGACGATGGCGTCGCTGATCTGGTCGGAAACCTTGTCCGGATGGCCTTCGGAAACGGATTCGGAAGTGAACAGGTAATCGGTGCGCATCGGGAGTCCTATGCCTAAGGGGCCTTTGCCAAGAAGCAAGCGATATAAAGAAAGCTTTATGTCCCTGCCCGCTTAGCGTTTCCGCGTAGCACTTGCAACCAGCGCAACAAAAAGAAGCGCTACTGCCCACAAAAGGGCGAGCATGTTCCCGGTCCGCGCAAAGAGGGTGGGTGCGTGCGGCGGCGGCACCTTGCCATCGAGCCGGCCCGCCCGGTGCGGCGGGATGAACTGGCGCACGACGCCATCGGCATCGACCACCGCGCTTATCCCGGTGGTCGTGGCGCGCAGGACCGGCAGCCCCTCCTCGATCGCCCGCATCCGCGCCTGGGCAAGGTGCTGCGGCGGTCCCCAGGCACCGAACCAGCCGTCGTTGGAGGGGTTGAACAGGTAGTCGGGGCGGTGCGTCCGGTCCACGACTTGCCCTGAGAAGATGATCTCGTAGCAGATCTGGAAGCCCGCCCTGCCCCAGCCACCCTGCGCCACAGGGCCGAAGTCCACCGTGCGCGGCCCGGGCCCCGAGAAGAAATCAAGGCTGCCTGCGACCAGCCGCGACAGGCCGAGCGGTTCGAGGATATCGCGCATCGGCAGATATTCGCCATATGGCACGAGATGGGCCTTGGCGTAGGAGCCGCGGATGGTCCCGGCCGAATCGAGCGCGGTGACCACGTTCCATGCGCCGGTGACCTTGCGGCCCTTCATCTCGAGATCGGTGGCGCCGGTGAGCAGGAGCCCGCCGCTTCCCGCCACCCGGCCAAGGCGTTCACGCGCCAGGGCAGGGTCGGAGGCATATGTCGTCTCGTCGTACCAGAACTGCGCGTAGCCGGGGCGGAGGAAATCCGGCACGCCGCTTTCGGGCCAGAGCAGCAGCCGCTTCTCGCCGGGCTTTCGGGCGAGCGACAGCGCGGCGGTCTGGCGGAACTGGTTCTCGAAGTTGGCCGGATCGGCAAGCAG
>JBKBUD010000260.1:0-2633 GCA_046290865.1 Novosphingobium sp.
TGTTCACGCTGGTCAATGCCGAGACGCGCGAGCGGCTCGAACAGCGCTGCGTCGCACTGGGCCTGCCGATGGTGCCGGCGCTCGATGCGGTGACCGATGCCCTGCAGCAGCAGCTCGGCGTCCAGGCCAAGGGTCGTCCCGGCCGCCAGCACATGATGGACGAGGCCTATTTCCGCCGCGTCGATGCGATCCAGTTCACCATCGCTCACGACGACGGGGTGAACTGGGAGAACTGGGAAGAGGCCGACATCGTGCTGGCCGGCGTTTCGCGCAGTTCGAAGACGCCGACCTCGATCTATCTCGCCAATCGCGGCTACAAGGTCGCCAATATCCCGATCGTGGTCGAAAGCCCGCCGCCCTCGATGCTGTTCTCGCTGCGGCGCCCTCTGGTCGTGGGACTCACCACCAGCCCGGAACGTCTGATTGCAGTGCGCCGCAACCGCCTGCTGTCCTTGAACCAGGCTCCCGAGACGGCCTATGTCGACAACGATCAGGTGACGCGCGAGGTGCAATACGCAAGGCGCATGTTCGCCGACAATGGCTGGCCGGTGATCGACGTGTCGCGCCGTTCGATCGAGGAAACCGCTGCTGCCGTGATCAATCTCTACAACGAACGCGCTGCCGGAGCGGGCGGCGATGGAGCGAAGCCGATATGACACTGGTGCCCCAGAAGCTGATTTTGGCGAGCCAAAGCTACTCGCGCAAGATGATGCTCGAGGCTGCGGGTGTGCCTTTCGAGGCGCGTTCTTCGGATGTCGACGAAAGCGCCATCAAGCGCGAACTGATCGGCGTCACCGGCTGCCAGATCGCCAGCGTCCTTGCCGAAGCCAAGGCGCTTGCCGTCTCGCTCGCCATGCCCGGACGGCTCGTGCTTGGCGGCGATTCCATGGTCGAGGTCTGCGGCCGCCAGTTCGACAAGCCGACGAGCCGCGAGAACGCCGCAGAGCATCTCGAATTCTTCTCCGGAAAGGACATGCATCTCCATTCCGCCGCCGTGCTGATGCGCGATGGCCAGGTGGTGTGGAAAACCTGCGAGACCGCAAATCTGCGGGTCCGCACGCTTTCTCCCGGATTTATCCAGAGCTATCTCGACAGGGAGTGGCCTGAGGTTTCGGGCTGCGTCGGCGTGTTCCGGATCGAGGCGCTGGGCGTGCAGCTGTTCGAACAGATCGAAGGCAGCCACTTCACCGTGCTTGGAATGCCGCTATTGGCGCTGCTCGGTGCATTGCGCGAACAGGGTGAGTTGCCGTCTTGAGTCTTCCATACGCCGAAGTGATCGGGGATCCGATCGCCCAGTCCAAGTCCCCGGTGATCCACGGTTTCTGGCTCGAGAAGCTGGGGCTGGAAGGCCGCTACGATCGTGCGCACGTCAAGGCCGAAGGTCTGGCCGACTACCTTGCTGCCCGTCGCGCCGACCCCGACTGGCGCGGCTGCAATGTCACCATGCCGCACAAACAGGCGGTGATTCCGCTGCTCGACCGGCTTGACCCGCTCGCCGCAAGGATCGGCGCGGTGAACACCATCGTGCCGGAAGACGGCGGGCTCGTGGGCTACAACACAGATGCGCCGGGCTTCCTGGAACCTCTGCGCGAGGAACTGGCCAAGACCCATTACTTCCGCATGGCCCGCGTTCTTGGGACCGGCGGCGCCGCGCGGGCGATCATCGCCGCACTGGCGGACGAGCACATCGTTCTCGTGCTGGCGGGCCGCAACGTCGACAAGGCCCGCAGCCTGCTCGACGAACTCGACCCGCAAGGCGAACACCACGTCGCCCCGCTCGATCACTTCGCCGACGCCACCGACTTCGCCTTCGACGACCGCGAGGGCTGCTTCGATCTGGTGGTCAACGCCTCCTCGCTCGGCATGACCGGTCAGCCGCCGCTCGACTTCGACATGACTCACGCCCCGCCGGGTTCGGTGTTCTACGACATCGTCACCAGCCCGCTCGAAACCGATTTCCTCAAAGCCGCCAAAGCCGCCGGATTCCGCACCGTCGATGGCCTGTCGATGCTGATCGGACAGGCCGACCACGCTTTCCGCCGCTTCTTCGGCGCGACACCGCCGCGCGGGGAAGCCGACGCCGAACTGCGCGCAAGGATTCTGGCATGAGCCGGCCTTTCGTCCTCGGTCTCACCGGCTCGATCGGCATGGGCAAGTCCGCCGTCGCGCTGATGCTGCGCGAACTGGGCGTGCCGGTGTTCGACGCCGATGCCGCCGTCCACCATCTGCAAGGCCCCGGCGGCGAACTGCTTGCCGCAATCGAGCAGGCCTTCCCCGGGACCACCGGCCCGGAAGGCGTCAAGCGGCAGGAATTGGGCGCACAGGTCTTCGGCGATCCCGAAGCCCTCAAGCGGCTTGAGGCCATCGTCCACCCCGCCGTTGCGCGGATGCGCCACGCCTTCATGGTCGAACACCTGGGCGAGCCGCTCGTCGTCTTCGACATCCCGCTGCTTTATGAAAAGGGCCATGGCAGCGATCTCGACGCGGTCATGGTCGTTTCCGCTCCCGCCGGGGTCCAGCGCCAGCGCGTCCTCGCCCGCCCCGGCATGACGCCCGAAAAATTTGCCCACATCCTCTCGTTGCAGGTGCCCGACGCCGAGAAGCGCGCCAAGGCGGACCATGTGATCGATACC
>JBKBUD010000261.1:0-2630 GCA_046290865.1 Novosphingobium sp.
GCCGACTGGGACGAACTGACCGAGACCATAGCGCAGGTGAACCCTGCCGAGACGTGGATCACCCACGGCCGCGAGGAAGCGCTGCTGCGCTGGTGCGAACTGACGCAGCGCAAGGCACGGGCCCTGGCGCTGGTAGGGTACGAGGACGAGGACGACTGATGGAGCGCTTTGCCGCCCTGCTCGACGCGCTCGTCCTCACACCGTCGCGCAACGCCAAGCTGGCGCTGCTGGCCGAGTACTTGCGCGAGACGCCCGATCCCGACCGCGGGTGGGCGCTGGCGGCCCTCACCGACGGGCTCGATTTCCCGGCAGTCAAGGCGAGCCTGATCCGCTCGCTGATGGCCGAGCGGGTCGACCCGGTGCTGTGGACACTGAGCCGCGACTACGTGGGCGATACCGCCGAGACCGCCAGCCTGCTCTGGCCGGAACCCATGGGGGAGCGCCTGCCCGCGCCCTCCGTGGCCGAAGTGGTCGACATGCTGCATGCCACCACCCGCAGCACCGCTCCGGCAATTCTGGCGGAGTTGATGGACCGTCTTGACGTCAACGGTCGCTATGCAATTCTGAAGCTTGCCACGGGCGCCATGCGCATCGGCATTTCGGCACGGCTTGCCAAGGTCGCGTTTGCGCAGGCGTTCGATGTCAGCGTGGAGGATGTCGAAGAGTACTGGCACGGGCAGGCACCACCTTACCTGCCCCTGTTCGACTGGGCCGCCAATGGCGCGGCACCGCCCCGCACCGACCTGCTGCCGCTGTTCCGCCCCTTCATGCTGGCACACCCGCTCGAAGCCGGAAGCCTCGACCTCTCGGAGTTCGCGGCCGAGTGGAAATGGGACGGCATCCGCGTGCAGATCGTCCACGTCGCGGGGGAAACGCGCGTCTATTCGCGCAGTGGCGACGACATTTCCGGGACCTTCCCGGAAGTGACTGCAGCCCTGACCGCGCCCTGTGTGCTTGATGGCGAACTGCTGGTGCGCGGCGCGCATCAGGGTGGCGAGACCGGCGGGGCGGCGAGCTTCAATGCACTACAGCAGCGCCTGGGACGAAAGACGGTGTCGAAGGCGATGCTCAGCGACTATCCCGCCTTCGTGCGCCTTTATGACCTGCTGATCGAGGACGGCGAAGACCTGCGCGAATGGGCGTGGGAACAGCGCCGGGCGCGGCTGGAAGCACTGATGCCCAAGCTTGACCAGAGCCGCTTCGATATCTCGCAGGTGATCGAGGCGAAGGACTTCGAAGAACTTGCCGAAATTCGTGCAAGGGCGCGTGACGAGGCGATCGAGGGGGTCATGCTCAAGCGGCGCGACAGCCCCTATGTCGCCGGACGGCGGACCGGGCTGTGGTACAAGTGGAAGCGCGATCCGCTGCTGATCGATTGCGTGCTGATGTATGCCCAGCGGGGCTCGGGGAAGCGATCATCGTTCTATTCGGGCTACACCTTCGGCTGCTGGAACGGCGATCCCGATCAAGGAGCGGAACTCCTGCCTGTCGGCAAAGCCTACTTCGGCTTCACCGACGAAGAGTTGAAGTTCCTCGACCGCCACGTGCGGCAGCACACCGTCGCCAAGTTTGGCCCGGTGCGTGAGACCGACAAGTCGCTGGTGTTCGAAGTTGCCTTCGATTCGGTGCATGCGAGCAAGCGCCACAAGTCGGGCGTCGCCATGCGCTTTCCCCGTATCAGCCGCATCCGCAACGACAAGCCCGCTCATGAAGCTGACAGGCTTGAAACGCTCAGAAGTCTGATCGCGGACTAGGCTCTGGCGGAACCCCGCAACGTCATCGCCGTTCTCCCGTAAAGCTCTGGGAGAGAACGATAATGGCAAACCTCTTGTTCGCCGCTCCGGCCTATGCCTTGGGCCGACTCGCCTGGACATCGCTGCGCACCGGGAGCGAGTGGACCCGCTATCGCCAGTGGGATGCGGTGGCGACGAACTGGGCCATCGGTGCCGTGCTCGGCGGCATGGCGGCAGGATTCGCGGCCAAGGCCCTTCCCCACCGCGACTGAAGCGCCAAGTGATTGATTGCGGTCAATGTTGCGGGCGCCGATCACGGGCAGAAGCGAGGCTCCAGATCCCAGTTCCGGAGCAATCCCTTGGCTACCCAGGCCCCAGCAAAAAGCCCTTACGACCGCCTCGGCGGCATCGATACCCTGCGCCGCATCACCGACCGCTTCTATGACCTGATGGACGCCGATCCGGCCTATGCCGATCTGCGCGCGATGCACGCGCCCGACCTTGCGCCGATGCGTGAATCCCTCCCCGGTTTCCTCTCAGGGTGGAGTGGCGGCCCGCGCGACTGGTTCGAGGCGCATCCCGGCAAGTGCATGATGTCGATGCACAAGCCCTTCCCGATCAGCCGCAAGACCGCGACGCAATGGGCCGACTGCATGGCGAAGGCCATTGCCGATGTCGCCCCCGAAGACAGCGAGATTGCAGCAGGACTCAGCGACGTCCTCGGCCAGATGGCTCGTGGGATGGCGCGCGACTGATTCCCTTGCGCGCGAAGCCGCGCTAGAAGACGCGTGTGATCCTCAATGACCGCCAGCGCCGGACCTTTGCCATGGCTCTTGCCGGGATGGCAGGCTTCGTCGATTCGGTCGGGTTCCTGTCAGCGCATGGATACTTCGTGTC
>JBKBUD010000262.1:0-2626 GCA_046290865.1 Novosphingobium sp.
CGGGCGAAGGTGGCGCAATGCGTGGCGACGTGCATGCCGGTGGTCCACATCTTCTCGCCATCGATGCGCCAGCCCGGGACGCCATCGCGCGTTTCGGGAACGGCACGGGTTTCCATATGGGTGGCGTCCGAGCCGTGGTTCGGCTCGGTAAGGCCGAAGGCGGTGCGGCGGGTGCGGGCAAAGCCGCCGTTGATGAACTCGTCCTGCTGTTCGGGCGTGCCGAAATGTTCGAACATGTTCACGAACGGGAAGTTACCGACGATCGAGTGCTCGTTCTGCAGGTCGTTGTGCAGGCCGAGGCCCTTGGCGGCGAAGTGTTCGCGGATCACTGCCATCCAGAGGTTCTTGCCGTCCTTGCCGCCGTACTTCTTCGGCGCTGAGAAACGCCAGTGTCCGGCAGCATCGGCGCGGCGGGTGGCCTCTACGAGGAGTGCCTCCCATTCGTGGCGCGGCAACCCGCCGTTGTCGAAGTCGGTGCGCGCCCATTCGCGGCGGTGGTCGAAGAAGCGGATGTTGTCGTCGGCCTGTTCGAGCGGCTTGATCTCGGCTTCGATGAAGGCATCGAGTTCGGCGATATAGGCGACGAGGTCTTGGGGAAGGTCGAAGTCCATCAGGCTTGGCTCCAGAGGGCGCGGGCGGGGGCGAGTGCCGGGTACTTGGGCATGTCGGCAGACAGGGTGGACAAGGTGCGGGCCCGGAGCGTGGCGAGGAGGCCCTCCGTCTGCAGCGACTTGCGTCCGCCGAGGATGTCATCGGCCAGCGCTTTGTCCGCCGGATCGGCGCGGTCCACCAGTTCCCGCTGCACGATACCAAGCGCGTTGCGGGCGACGGCAAGCTCCCAGCGCTCACGCCCCGAGAGCCTGTCCTTGACGGTAGCGGCCAGCCATTCGGACACGGCGGTGACAATTTCCGCCGCCGTCGGCTCGCCCCGGCCTGCAGCGGTGGGCGAAGCGGCGGGAGGCAGTGGACGGGCGCGCTCGGCCTCGGGCGCTTCGCTTTCCAGCAGAAGCAGCAGATCGAGTTCCTGTTCGGCGCAGCGGCGCGCGACGACGACCCGTTCCAGCGAGCGGTCGGTGCCGGATCGCCAGGCTTGGCCCATCGACAGGCAGCCCAGCGCCCACCAGACGGTGCGATAGACCAGCCAGAAGCGGAAGCGGGCGGCATCAAAGGGCTCGCCGCCAGCTTCCTCGTAGGCACGCGCCAGCGTGGCAACGTCGGTCAGGCCGAAGCCCTGCTTGTCGAGCCTGCCGAAGCGCCACACCGTCATGCAGCCATAGGCGAGGTCCTCGTGCCCATCGCCGAGGTGTGCCAGTTCCCAGTCCAACACGCCGGAAAGGCGGCCTTCGTCGACCATCAGATTGCCGATGCGGAAGTCACCATGGACCACCACGGGTGGCGCGGACGGAGGCAAGTGGTCGCGCAGCCAGGCGAGGCCCAATGCGATCACTGGACGATCGCCGCCTGCCTCTTCGAACTGGCGGGCGAGGCCCTCGACGCCCTGCGCAGGGTCAAGTTTCGGGAGGAAAGACAGACCTTTGGGCGAGAGGGCATGAATCCCGGCCATGGCTCTGGCGAAGTCCGCCGCGAGACCGGGAGGCGATGATAGCGCCACTTCCGGATCGGCGGTTCCGGGCAGGCAGCGCATGATGAAGCCGATGCCGAGGTCGTCCCCGGGTCCTAGCTCGGCGACGACTTCCGGTGCCCTGACGCCCGACTCATGTGCTCGCCGGATCAGCTCGGCTTCGCCGTCCATACCCAGCGGACGCTCGGCAATCCATTCGGGCGATGGGGCGCGGCGCAAGACGAATCGTCCGTCGCCGCAGGCGAAGACCCACGATTCCATGTTGGCGCCGCCGGAAAGCCGCTGCAGGCCGGAAACCTGTCCTGCATGACCAGCTCGCGCCATGACCGCTTCGAGCAGCCGTTCCATCGCCTCTCCATGCCCAGCCTTGATGCCGGTTGAAGAGCACTATCCTTAACCGATCGATTAAAGTCCAGAGCGAATCGGCAGTGGCCAAGAGGCGGGCGAATCAGGCGCCGAGGATCCGGTTCCCGGCATTGCGCCAACCTGCGCATCAAGCGCGCCGAGGTGCTCGGAAAGACACTTTGCCAACGAATCGCAATGCGTTACTTACGTTAAAGACGGATAAACCGGGGTCGGGGTACACCAAGGCATGAAGTTCCGCACGGCAAGACTCATCGCTGCACTCATGGTCGCAGCCCCGGCGCTCGTCGCCACCGTCCCTGCCGTGCAGAGCCGGGCGACGTTGAGCCAGCAGGACCAGCGCGACCTTGCCATACAGCAGCAGGTCGCCGCGATTGCCGCAGAAGGGCGCGGCCGTATCGGTGTTGCCGCGATGGATCTCGACGGGGGCGGGCAGATCTTCGTCAACCCGGACATGCCGTTCCCCATGGCCAGCACGGCAAAGATTGCGGTGGCAGCGACGTTCCTTGATCTCGTCGAGAAAGGGTCGGCACGGCTGGACCAGCAGTTCCCGATGATGATGCCGGTGCGCGAAACCGGCTCGCGCAGCGCCGAGGCTCCGCTTCGCGCCGGCGAGATCATGACCGCGCAGAGCCTGATGGAACTCTCCATCACCCGCAGCCACAACGAGGCGACCGACGG
>JBKBUD010000036.1:0-21034 GCA_046290865.1 Novosphingobium sp.
CTGCGTCCCTCTGCGGTGTCGAGCCCGCCGACCGGGAGGTGGAGGATCGTCGAGAGCGCATTGAGCGCCGCATTGAACGCTGCCTTTTCCCAGATTGCAGCAAGGACTTGCGTGTCATGCTTCGCCCCCATGTGTGCAGCATCAAGCAGCTCGACCGCAGCCTGAGCCGCTGCATTGCCCCCCGGATCGACGGCTCCCAACCATACGTGGCCTGTCCCGTGCGCAGCAACTGCGTTGGGCGGTTCGAAGTCCGCCGGCCAGTCCGTCACTCCGGCAAGCACGTTGGCAGGGGAGAATACTTCGGCAATGGCTTCTGCGTTGCCCAGGCCGTTTTGCAGCGTCAGTGCGCAACATGTGCCACCGGCAAGGTGAGCGACTGACGCAATTGCGGCGCGGCTGTGTATCGCCTTGGTGAACAGCAGGACAAGATCGGCGCGGTCAGTTTCTCCAGCGGTGCAGGCTCTGACCTGCACGACGTGATCGCCGGTCTCGTCGTGCAGGCGGATGCCTTCGTCTGAAATCACGCGGAGTCGCTCGTGGTCAACGTCGACCACCGTGACCTGCTTTCCGGATAATGCGAGGCGTGCCGCGAAAAGACAGCCCATCGCTCCCGCACCGACGACAACCACTCGATCCATCGCACAAAGTCCCTCGCGCACGTGCCTGTGCGCACGAGTATCCCGGCTGCGATGAAGTCAGGTCAAGACCGCGTGTGATGCAAAGCGGGGAACGTCGGATCAACACCAACGCAGCGGCTGGAACGGCGCGCAACGAGCAGTAGCTCTTTGCGACAGGTGAAATGCATGCAGGCAACGCAGGCCTTCTCCGTGCAAATGCATTTGTTTCACAAGGCCTCCGGGTTCACTCTCCGACCCGAGCAGAAGCGGGGAGAGTCATGCCAACAGTGCGCGCCGTTACCATTGATCTGATGCGGCAACTCGGGATGACCACGGTGTTCGGTAATCCGGGGTCGACCGAACTGCCGATGTTCCGCGATTTTCCGGCGGACTTCCGGTATGTCATGGGCCTTCAGGAAAGCGTCGTGCTGGGCATGGCCGATGGCTATGCACAGGGCACTGGCAGCGCGGCTATCGTCAACCTGCACAGTTCGGCGGGTGTCGGCCACGCATTGGGTAATCTGTTCACCGCCTTCAAGAACCAGACGCCGCTGGTCGTCACTGCCGGGCAGCAGGCGCGTTCGATCCTGCCCTACGAACCGTTCCTCTTCGCCGAGCGGGCGAGCGAATTTCCGCGTCCCTTCGTCAAGTGGTCGTGCGAGCCTGCGCGGGCTGAGGACGTGCCAGCCGCTATTCATCGCGCGTGGCTGGTGGCAATGGAGCCGCCTTGCGGTCCGACCTTCCTTTCCATTCCGATCGATGACTGGGACCGCGAGTGCGAGCCGTTCGAGCCCCGCAAGGTCTTCCCGTCACGTCAGCCTGACGGCGCCGCGATTGCGCAATGCGCGGAGGCGCTTGCTGCATCGCGCAGTCCGGCAATCGTCGTCGGGGCAGGGGTGGCTCGCGACGACGCCTGGGACGAAGCGGTTGCGCTGGCCGAGAAGCACAATGCTCCGGTCTGGGTCGCGCCGATGTCGGCAAGGTGCAGCTTCCCCGAGGATCATCCGCTGTTTGCCGGGTTCCTGACGGCAGGACGGGAGGCGATTGTCGCGGCGCTTGAGCCCAATGATTTCGTGCTGGCGCTGGGCGGGCCTATGAGCCTCTATCACGTCGAGGGCCACGGTCCGCACGTGCCACCCGGATGCGATGTCTGGATGATCGGCGACAACCACGTACATGCGGCTTGGGCGCCTGCCGGTACCGCCATCGTGGCAAACTGCAAGGTTGCCCTCGCGGCGTTGCTGGCGGACGCGGGCAAGGTGAACCGCGCCGTGCCCCTGCCGCGCGCGGCCGCGCCCCGGCTCGACGGGTCGGCCATGACCGACAGCTTCGTGCTGCAGTGCCTCGCCGATGTGCGTGGGCCGGAGACGATCGTCGTCGAGGAAGCGCCCTCAAGCCGCGGTCCTATGCACGATTACCTGCCGATCCTGCGCAAGGACACGTTCTACACCACGGCCAGTGGCGGACTGGGGCATGGTCTCCCGGCCGCTGTCGGCATGGCCATGGCACGCCCCTCGGACAAGGTCATCGCGGTGCTTGGCGACGGATCAGCGATGTATGCGATCCAGGGCCTCCACGCGGCCGTACAGCATGGGCTCTCGGTCAGCTTCGTTGTCATCAAGAACAATCGCTACGAGGCGCTGCACCATTTCGGTCGACACTTCGGCATGCAAACCCTGGTCGGCACGCAATTCCCCGAACTCGATTTCTGCAAACTGGCAGAGGGCCACGGCGTCGCTGCCCGGCGCGCCGAGGATGCCGCGTCGCTTGAAGCGGCGCTGCGCTGGTCGCTGTCGGCCGAGGGGCCGACGCTGGTCGAGGCATTGGTGCTGTGAAGCTGGCGGATCTGATCGATGACAGGCCTGACGAGGGCGTGTTCCGCGTCTCGCGGCGCATCTTCACCGATCAGGCGGTGTTCGATGCGGAGATGCGACACCTGTTCGAAGGCGGTTGGGTCTTCCTCGGGCTGGAAAGCCAGGCAGCCGGGCCGCATGACTTCTTCACGACCTTCGCCGGACGGGTGCTTGTTCTGGTGCAACGCGACGGTGAGGGCGTCCTGCGGGCCTTCATCAACTCCTGCCCCCACAAGGGCGCGAAGCTGGCGCAAGTGCGGCAGGGCAATGCGCGCCTGCACGTGTGTCCCTATCACAGCTGGTCGTTCGACAGCGCAGGGCGCAACAAGGCGGTGAAATGGAGGGCGGCGGGCTGCTACTCCGAAGCCTTCGATCGCGACGACCACGGCCTCGCCGTCTTGCCCCGCTTCGCCAACCATCGGGGGTTCCTGTTTGGCAGCCTCAACGCTGACGTGCCTGATCTCGCCGATCATCTCGGCGAAGCAGCCAAGCTGCTCGATCTGGTTGCAGACCAGAGCGAGGAAGGCCTCGAACTGGTGCCGGGCCAGGTCACCTTCACCTACGAGGCAAACTGGAAGCTCCAGCTCGAGAATTGCTCCGACGCCTATCACTTCACCTCGGCCCATCCCTCCTACATCCGAGTGCTCGAACGGCGGCAGAAGGAGATGAGCGAGGACGTCGTCGCCTCGGTGTGGGAGAACAGCGACTACTGGAAGGAGGAGACGCAAGGCGTCGGCGGCGGGAGCTTCAGCTTTGCCAATGGCCACGTGCTCAACTGGGGCGTGTTCGGCGTCACTCCGGCGATCCCGCTGTACGAGCGCGCCGGGGAACTGGCCGAGCGGCATGGCGAGGCGAAGCGCGACTGGATGTTCAACATGCGCAACCTCACGATCTTTCCCAACCTGCAGGTCGCGGAGAATGCCTCAAGCCAGTTGCGCGTGATCCGCCCGCTCGCCCCGGGCCTTACCGAGATGCGGACCTGGTGCATCGCTCCAAAGGGCGAAAGCGCGGCGGCGCGGCGCCAGCGCATCCGTCAGTACGAGGACTTCTTCAATCCGACGGGCATGGCCACGCCCGATGACACGGTATCTTACGAGAACTGCCAGATCGGCTTTGCTGCGGTCACCGATCCCTGGCTGCAGGGCTACTCCCGAGGCATGACCGCAAGTGTCACAGGCGGCAACCGCTTCGCCGACCGCATCGGCCTGTTCCCCGAGCGCAGCGTGCTCGCGGATTCGCAGCTGTGCGATGAAACGCTCTACCACAGCTACTACCGTGCCTGGGCGCAGCGCATGGCCGGGGAGTTCGACGCATGACCACTGCGGCACTGACTCGCGAAGCAGAGGACCTGCTCTACCGCGAGGCGCTGCTGATCGACAGCGGACGCTTCCACGAATGGCTGGCGCTCTACGCCGAGGACGCAGAGTTCTGGATGCCGGCGTGGCGCGATGAAACGACCCCGACGCAGGACCCCGACTGCGAACTTTCGCTGATCTACTACAAGGGCCGGCGCAACCTCGAAGATCGTGTCATGCGGCTGACTTCGGGCTTGTCGACCGCCTCTTGGCCGCTGCCCCGCGTGGTGCATCAAGTGACTAACGTGCTGGTAGTGGGCGCGGGCGAGAAGGCCATGGACGTATCCGCCGCGTTCACTTGCCACCGTTTCGACGTGCGGATGAACCGGGCGGACTGCTTCTTCGGACGCTACGAATACCATCTCGTGAAGTCAGCCGAGGGGTGGCGGATCGCGCGCAAGAAGATACTGCTGCTTAACGATACGATCCCCACCGTGGTCGACATCAACGCGATCTGATCAGCCAAGCACGGCCGAAACGGGCACGTAGTCGTAGCCAAGCTCCGCTGCGACAGCCTGATAGGTCACTTTGCCTTCGTGCACGTTGAGGCCGGCAGCAAGGTTCGGATCGGCCTTGAGTGCGCCCTTCCACCCCTTGTCGGCAATGCGCAGCGCGTGGGGCAGGGTGACGTTGTTGAGAGCATAGGTGCTGGTGCGCGCAACTGCGCCTGGCATGTTGGCGACGCAATAGTGGACCACGCCGTCGATGACATAAGTGGGTTCGGCATGGGTTGTTGCATGCGAAGTCTCAAAGCAACCGCCCTGATCGATCGCCACGTCTACAAGCACCGCGCCGGGCTTCATCGTCGAGAGCATGTCGCGCGTAACCAGCTTCGGCGCCGCCGCGCCTGGAATGAGCACCGCGCCGATAACGAGATCAGCCTCTGCCACCAGCGATGCCAGCGCCGCCTTGCCGGAATAGAGCGTACGCGCACGGCCCTCGAAATGGTTGTCGAGCCGCTCCAACACGTCGGGGTCGCGATCGAGGATGGTGACGTCCGCACCAAGGCCGACCGCCATTTGCGCGGCGTTGAAGCCGACCACGCCGCCGCCTATCACTACAACCTTTCCGGGAAGCACTCCGGGCACACCGCCGAGCAAGACGCCGCGTCCACCATGTGCTTTCTCGAGCGCAGTAGCCCCGGCCTGGATGGCCATGCGCCCCGCAACCTGGCTCATGGGCTTGAGCAGGGGGAGGGCGTTCCCGGCACCGGTGACCGTCTCGTACGCGATCGCGGTGACACCTGACTTCACCAGGTCGGCTGTCTGCTCGGGATCAGGGGCGAGGTGCAGGTAGGTGTAGAGGATCTGGCCCTTGCGCAGCATCGCACGCTCGCCCGCCTGCGGCTCCTTGACCTTGACGACCATTTCGCAGCCATCGAACACGGTGCCCGCGTCCGGCTTGATCGTGGCGCCTGCGGCCACATAGTCCGCATCGCTTGCGCCGATCCCGTTCCCGGCACCGCTCTGCACCCAGACTTCGTGGCCGTGGGCTGCCAGTTCCCGCACGCTCTCGGGAGTGAGACCGACGCGATATTCGTGGTTCTTGATTTCCGTGACGGTGCCGACGCGCATGTTGTGCTCCTGAAGCCCTGATCCTCGAGCCTGTGAGCGCAACACTATCGCGTTGGTTCCGGCAGTTCTTGCCTATTATGGGCGTTACACCAGAGCGATATGGTGATAATTTCCTCCAAGAGAGGATATTTCGGGATAAATCACCATGGATCGCGCGGACCTTGCACTGCTTGAGGCGCTGCAGAACGACTCGTCGCTGTCGATCTCGGAACTGGCCGAACTCGTGGCGCTTTCGTCGTCAGCCTGCCACCGTCGGATCAAGGCGCTCGAACAGGCGGGGGTGATTGCCGGCTACGGAGCAAGGCTCGAGCCAAGACTGCTCGGACTGTCGGTTGAAGTCTTCGTCGAAATCACTCTTACCAGTCAGAGCCGCGAGGCAATGGACCGGTTTGAGCGGTCCGTGCTCGATTTCGATGACATTCTCGAATGCCATCTCATGTCGGGCAGCGCCGACTACCTGCTGCGCGTCGCGGCAAGAGACCTTGGCCAGTTTGATCGCGTCCATCGCGATTGTCTGGCTCGGCTTCCCGGCGTTTCCTCGATGCGCTCCAGCTTTTCGCTCCGCCGGATCAAGCAGATGCGGGGCTATCCGGTAAGGAATGCGCCAGCCCCTTGATCTCTTCGACAGTGATCGACTTCACCAGCGACAGGAAGGAATGGACGGCGATCCGTTCGATCTGCGGCATGCGCTTTTCGAACGGCTTTGCATGGCCGGCGAAGATCGTCATTCCTTCCATCGATCCTGAAATAAACAGTGCGATCGTTTCGCGGGAGAGTTCGTCCAGATCCGGGCGCATCTCGGCAATGATCTCGACCAGTGGCGCCCTGGCGCGGACATAGAGTTCCTGAATGCGCTCCAGGACGAACGGGTCGTGGTTCGACAGCGCCCATAATTCCGGGAAGAAGTGCGTGGTCTTCTTCGAGCGGATGTCGTCCAGTATCAGCATGCACACTCGCCGCAGGCGGTCCTCGGCAGGTACGCCGGGCATGTGCACGATCTCTACGAATTCGAGCTCATAGGAGCGGATGACCGCTTCCATCAGTTCGCGAACAAGGTCTTCACGGCTGCGATAGTGGTAGGTGAGGTTGCCGAACTTCATGCCGCACGCGCTCGCGACTCGGCGCATCGACATCGCGCGATAACCCTCCTCGATCATGATCGAAAGCGCTGTGCGCAGGATCAGCTCGCGGGTCTCATGCCCCTTCAGATACCCGCCTTCACGCTCCGGCATGACCATGTCGGTGACGAATTTTGGCACATCATCTGACTGATTCATCGACAAAAATCCTCAATCCCATCCTTATTCTAACAGGCAGTCGAAAACCTGTCACAGGACAAAAATAGGTCACTTGACAGATTTGTTGCCTCTTTGAGACTATGTCCCTGCGGTCGGGGTGTGATCCGGCCATCAGTATACGGCATTCAGGGGAGTGCTCGCATGAGGTTGTTTGCGTTGGTCATGGCCATTTCCATGGCGGGTACGTCGCTATCGTCCGCAACTGCGGGCGCCCCGGGAAAATCGGCCTTCCCGAAGGCTCTGCCCGAAGAGCCGATCCCCGCCGTGGCCAGCCTGCCGGCGCAATGGCCTGCCTCATGGGTGCTGATCCATGATTTCCACTTCAATGCCATCGTCGATGGACGCGTGTACGTGGTGGATACGGCAACCACGGACCGCCCGATCAAAGGCATCGTGCGTGCGGCGCAGTTTGCAAGCATGCTCGTCTCTCCTCGGCGCGGCGAAGTTCTCACGTCGGAGACCTTCTACACGCGCCTGACTCGTGGCGACCGGACCGATGCAGTTACCATCTGGGATATGGCAACACTGCAGCCGAAGGGTGAAATCGTATTGCCGGGCGGAAAGCGCCAGCAGTCGGTGACTTACCCCCAGCTTTTCCAGTTCACCAATGCGGAAAAGTGGGCACTTGTCGCGAATTTCACACCTGCTCAATCGGTTAGCGTTCTGGATCTCGACTCGCGCAAGGTCATCTCTGAAATCGACCTGCCGGGCTGCGCGCAGATCTATCCGACCGGCGCACGCGGTTTTACCAGCCTATGCGCCGACGGCTCCCTGTTCAGCGTGAAGCTTGGGCCTAACGGCGAGGCGGTCTCTTCGAAGACCGTCGAGAAAGTGCAGGACATAGACAATCAGCCCCTGTTCAGCACACCGGCATGGGTCGGAACGACGGCGTGGTTCGTCAGCTTCCGCGGCCAGATCCAGGCAATCGACTTTTCCGGCGATGTTGCACGTCCGCTTCCAGGCAGCTTCAATGTTGGCACCGCCGATGGCGCTGCGCCGGAATGGCGACCCGGTGGCTGGCAGGTCATCGCGACCGATGGAGCCGACAAGCTCTACGTCTTGATGAGCCCTAATGGCCGTGAAGGCAGCCACAAGGATGGCGGAACCGAAGTCTGGGTCATTGACACCAAGACCAAGGCCCGCGTCGCCCGCATCCCCTTGCGCGGCGTTGCCACCGCGATTTCGCTGACCAAGGAAGCTGCGCCGCGCCTGATCGTCGCGCGCGGTGATGGCGAAGTTGACGTCCACGACGCCGCGACCGGCACTTTCGTCCGGTCGCTTGGCAACGCCGGTGGCGCAAACCCCATCCTGATCACGGCGCCTTGAGATGACGCCCGTCGTCCTCTTCCTTGCCTTGCTGCTGGCCGGTTCTGCCGTCCACAAGGCGATGGCGCACGAACGGCTTGTGGTTGCTGCAAGCAGGCTTACCGGCCTTCGCGCCCAGGGCATGACCTCGCTGATCCTGGCCGGGACACTGGAACTCGTGGCGGCGTTCTGCCTCGTGGTTCCCGCCCTGCGCCTGACAGGTGCGCTGCTCGCGGTGCTTGTGTGGGGCAGCTACGCCACAACACTGCTGTTGCGCCGTGGCCAGACGCTAGACTGTGGCTGCGATCTGGTGGCGCGGGAAAAGCCGGTCGACTGGGCGGTGATCGCCCGCCCCGCCGTGCTCGCGCTGGTCGCAGCGATCGTTTCCACCCTGCCGGCGGCACCGCTTGCGCTTGATGCGCCATTCGCTGCCGCCGGCCTTTTGGCGCTCTACCTCGCAGCGTCCGAATTGCTTGCCATACCCCATCCCCGCTGGAGGAAGCACTGATGCTGACATCCCAGATCCTGTTGTGGACCGCCGTCATCGTGCAGGGGCTGCTGATCGCAGCGCTCGCCCGGCAGGTCGGCATCCTGCATGAACGCGTCGCTCCAGCCGGAGCACTCACCCTGCACCAGAAGGTCGAAGTTGGCGAGGTTGCGAGCCCGATGACTGTGACGACCATCGAGGGCGCGCCCATCGAGATCGGCGGCAAGCGGGAAGGGCGCAGTCAGCTGCTGTTCTTCGCATCGCCGGATTGCCCGGTGTGCAAGTCGCTCCTCCCGGTCGTGCGCTCGGCAGCAGGTGCTGAAAGCGACTGGCTGGACATCGTCGTGGCAGGTGACGGTTCGAAGGCCGAATATCAGCGCTTGCGCGAGGCAAGCGGTCTTGAGCGGGTGCCGATGGTCCTGTCCGAAGCGCTTGGTCGTGCCTTCGGCGTGTCCAAGCTGCCTTATGCAGTGCTGCTCGACGAGCAGGGACGCGTCGCTTCGCTGGGCCTCGTCAACAGCCGCGAACATCTCGAGAGCCTGTTCGAAGCCAAGGAGCGGGGCGTAGCCTCGATCCAGGATTTTCTCGCACGCCGGAACGGAGCCTGAGCCATGGCCAATTTCGACAAATGGACTGAACGCCTGACGCGCCGGATCGCGCGCGGCACATCCCGCCGCAGCACCCTTGCCTGGCTTGGTGCAACGATCACCGGGGCAGCGGTCTTTCCAGTCCTCCCAGTGGCGCGAGCTGCAAGCGGATCGCCTCATGGCGGTGGCGGCGGTCACGCTCCGATCTCGTCAGGCAACCCCCAGGATCCGGGCGATCAGGCATCGTGCGACTACTGGCGTTACTGCGCCATCGACGGCTTCCTGTGCTCATGCTGCGGCGGTTCGGTCAGCACTTGCCCGCCGGGGACCGAGATGTCGCCGATCACCTGGATCGGTACGTGCACCAACCCGGCCGACAACCGCGCCTATGTGATCAGTTACAACGATTGCTGCGGCACCTCGTCTTGCGGGCAGTGCCTATGCAACCGCAACGAAGGCGACCGCCCGCAGGTGCGCCCGCAATCGAACAACGACTACAACTGGTGCCTCGGCACCGAAAGCAGCGTCTACAACTGCTCGACTGCGGTGATCGTTGGCGTTGCTCTGGACGCACCGAAATGAAGGCGGTGCTTGGTCTTGTCGGTGCCATGGGCATAGCAGCGCTGGCGCTTCCGGCTGTCGCCGCTCCCGATGGCGCAGCGTTGTTCGCGCGTTGCGCTGCCTGCCATACAAAGACCGGTGCCGGAGTGCCGGGCGCTTATCCGCCTTTGGGAGCTGATTTCCGCGGCCTTGCTGCGAAACCTGCGGGCCGTCGCTATATCGCTCTTGCCGTGCTTCGGGGGCTGTCCGGGCCGCTTACCGTTGAGGGCAAGCCCTATCGCGGGGTGATGCCGGCGCAGGTTCTCGACGATGCCTCTGCGGCGGCAGTTCTGAACCATGTCGGCACGCAGATCGCGAAAACGGGGCCTGCGTTCAAGGCTTTCACGGACAAGGAAGTAGCGGGCTACCGGGCTTCAGGCGCGGCGCTCTCGTCCGCCGAAGTCGCCAAGCTTCACGAGGGAGCAGGCGGCAAATGAAGCGGACCGCGCTCGGACTTGCTGCAGGCCTCGCCGTTCTGGCGGCGGCAGTGGGCGTCCGGGCAGCGGTGCCGGCGATGCGCGGGGTGAGCAATCCCCAGCAGGCGCGCATCGACTACATGCTCAAGTGCCAGGGATGCCATCGTCCGGACGGGACCGGCGATGATCGCTCCAACCCGCCGATGAAGAACATCGTCGCGCGCTTTCTCGGGGTGCCGGGCGGGCGCGAGTTCCTTGGCCGCGTGCCGGGCGTTTCGACGGTCGATCTTGACGACGTGCGCCTCGCCAATCTGCTGAACTGGACACTCTACACTTACGACCCGGCGCACATGCCTACAGATTTCCAGCCCTACACGGCCAAGGAAATCGGCGACTTGCGGCGCCACCCCCTGCGTCTGGAACGCGCCGACATGAGAGCGCGGCTGGTCGCAGGGTTCGTGCAGGAAAGAACAGAAACGCAATCACCCTGATTTGGGAGCAAAGACTATGAGGGAACGTCTTTTTCGCGGGATCGCGCTGGCTGGGGTAGCCGCAACGTCCATCTTCATCGCCACACCGGCACTTGCGCAGGAATCGCAGGCAGAGACTGCAGTGCCCGACGGCGAGATCGTGGTCACCGCCACCAAGCGCGCGGAAAGCCTGCAGTCGATCCCGATCTCGGTCTCGGCCATCGGCGGCGAAACCCTGTCCAAGTCGCGCATCGTGAATGTCGATAGCCTGGTGACCAAGGTCGCCAACCTGCAGTTGACGTCGATCGTCGGCGACAACACGCCGATCTTCTCGCTGCGCGGCGTGTCGATGTCGGACTACAGCCTCAACCAGGCGAGTCCGGTCGCGACCTATTACGACGAAGTCTACAAGGGCAACTTCGCGTTTCTCGGCGTCGCCATGTACGACTTGGAACGCGTGGAAGTGCTACGCGGACCGCAGGGGACGCTCTACGGCAAGAACACCACCGGCGGCGCAGTCAACATCATTGCCAACAATGCCAAGCTCGGCGAGACCAGCGGCTACTTCAACGCAGGCTACGGCAACTACAATCGCGTCGACCTGAACGGCGCGGTGAACGTGCCGCTGGGCGACAAGGCGGCGCTGCGCATTGCCGGCACCTACGCCAAGGCCGACGGCTGGTTCAAGAACGTGGTTCCCGGCAAGCCCGATCTTGCCTCAACCGACGAATACGCAATCCGCGCGACTTTGAACGTCGAGGCGAGCGAAGGTGTACGGTTTGTCCTGCGAGCTTCGACCAGCTTCCAGAACCCGCAGAACTACGGGATCTATGCGCAGCCAGAGGCAGCAAACCGGCCTGGCCTCGGAAAGCGTGAGATCGCATCGAACATTGATACCAAGCGTCGCGCTCGAACATACTCGGTAGCGTTGACCAGCACCTTTGATGTGTCAGATGCGCTGACCGTCACCAGCATCACCGCATGGGACAAGGGCAGCCTGTTCTTCTACGAGGACACAGACGGTACCTCGAGCCAGCTGCTCGAAATCCCCTACAACGACCGCGCCACCCAGTTCGCACAGGACTTGCGCCTGACCAGCGACTTTGGCGGTCCGTTCGACTTCATCCTCGGCGGCTACTTCCACCGCGAGAAGGTGTTCAACGAAACCGCGTTCGAGATCGGCAAGGACATCGATTCCGACGGCGTGCCCGGCATCACCGCCAACGACTGCGCGGTCGGCCTCCCGTTCGCCTGCCTGTTCCGCAACCGCTTCGACCAGCTCAAGAAGAGCTACGCGATCTATTCGGACGTTAAGTACCAACTGTCCGATGCGGTGACCATGCGCGGCGGCTTGCGCTACACGCACGATACCGGCCTGCAGAGCGGGTTCAGGTCGGATGCGCTGGGCGTCGACAATTCGCTGATCGTCAACCTGATCCCGCTGTCTTCTCTGCGCTATTCGCAGGACAACGTCTCGGGCAAGATCGGCTTCGATTACAAGCTGGCCGATGGCAACCTGCTCTATGCCAGCGTCAGCCGCGGCTATCGCGCGCCGAGCTTCAACGCACAGGCGTTCTTCGATCCATCCGAGCTGTCGATCGCGAAGCCCGAGCAGGTGACGTCCTATGAAGTGGGCGCCAAGACCCAGTTCGCCGATCGCAAGGTGACACTCAACGTTGCCGGCTTCTATTACGACTATCGCAACCAGCAGTTCATCAACGTCGATCCGACGACGGCGGCGCAGACCCTGCTCAACATTCCCAAGTCGCGGATCTACGGTGGCGAGGCGGAACTGACCATCCGCGCCAGCGACCGTCTGACCATCCACAGCGGCATGGGCGTCCTGGCCACCAAGATCCAGCGAGGCAGCGTGAGCGGCGTGAATGTGGCGGGCAATCGCCTGTCGAATGCGCCGACCTTCACCTTCAACGCAACCGTAGACCTCACGCTGGTCGATGGCGACATGGGCAAGATCTCATTGCACCCGGACATTGCCTACCAGTCGAGCCAGTTCTTCGAAGTGCTCAACGTGCCCCGGCTGCGCCAGTCTTCCTATGCGCTGCTCGGCGGGCACATCGACTGGGAAAGCGCGGACGGTCGCTTCAACGCCTCGATCTGGGGGAAGAACCTGACCGACAAGTTCTACTTCACGTCGCGCGTGGACCTGCTGGCGGGCTTCGGCTTCGATTACAACCACATCGGCAATCCGCGCATGTACGGCGTGACGGTAGGCGCGAAGTTCTGACACATCTTGCACAAGGCCGCAGCAAAGCGGCCGGGAGAGGACCATGGCTGAATACAAGCTGCTGATCGGCGGCAACCTCGTCGCTGGCGACATGACGATGGACGTGATCAACCCGGCGACCGGGGAGCCGTTCTGCACGGTTCCCCGCGCCTCCGCCGCGCAGGCCGATGCGGCGATTGCCGCGGCAAAGGCAGCGGTGCCGGGCTGGTCGGCAGTGCCATGGGCAGAGCGGCAGGCGAGTCTGATTGCGCTTGCCGATGCCATCGCCGCGCGCAAGGACGATCTCGCCCGCGCGCTGACGATGGAGCAGGGCAAGCCCTTGGCCGAGGCCATGGGAGAACTCGGCATGACCGACGCCTACCTGCGGCACTATGCCACACTCGAACTGCCCGATCGCGTGATCCAGGACGATGCGAGCGGCTACATCGCGGTCAAGCACCGTCCGCTGGGCGTGGTCGTGGGCATCATCGCGTGGAACTTTCCGCTGCTGGTAGCGTGCTGGAAGATCGGCCCTGCTGTCCTGGCAGGCAACGCGATCGTGCTGAAACCCGCGCCGACGACCCCGGTCTGCGCCCTGATCCTGGGCGAAATCTGCCGCGAGGTGTTTCCGGCAGGTGTGGTCAACATCATCACTGACGCCAACGACCTCGGGCCGCACCTGACTGCGCACCCTGATGTCGCCAAGGTCGGCTTCACCGGCTCGACGGCCACGGGCAAGCGCATTGCGGCCAGCGGTGCCGACACGCTCAAGCGCGTGACCCTAGAACTTGGCGGCAATGATCCTGCCATCGTGCTGGAGGATGTCGATGTGCGCGAAACCGCACAGGCCATCTTCGGCAACGCCTTCTTCAACAACGGGCAGGTCTGCCTCGCCGTCAAGCGCGCATATGTCCACGCCGACATCTATGACGCCATGTGCGGCGAACTTGCGCGGCTTGCCGAGGAGGCGGTGGTCGATGATGGCCTGCAGCAGGGCACCCAGCTCGGCCCGATCCAGAACGCGATGCAGTTCGAGAAGGTCAAGGGCTTCCTCGAGGCAGCCCGCGCCGACGGCACGATTGTTGCCGGTGGCGAGGTGATGGAGCGCGCCGGATACTTCATCCGCCCGACCATCGTTCGCGACGTGACCGATGGTGACAAGATCGTCGACGAGGAGCAGTTCGGTCCGATCCTGCCGATCATCAAGTTCGACGATGTCGAGGACGTGATCGCACGTGCCAACGCCAGCGATTATGGCCTTGGCGGTTCGGTCTGGTCGAAGGACGTCGGCCGCGCGGCAGACATCGCCTCGCGCATCGAGAGCGGGCAGGTCTGGGTCAACCAGCACATCGCAATCGGCCCGCACATTCCGATGGCGGGCTTCAAGTCCAGCGGCCTTGGCGTGGAGCAGTCGGTCGAAGGCCTTGCCGAATACACCCAGACCCAGGTGGTGAACATCAAGCGATGACGCGGCTTTCCTATGCCAAGGGCGCGGCTGACGAGCCGCTTCTGGAAAAGACTATCGGGCAGGCATTGCGCGATGCCGCCCGCGAATGGGGTGGGGACCTTGCTCTGGTCTCCCGCCACCAGGGCATCCGCTGGAACTGGGCCGAACTCGACCGCGAGGTTGACCGCGTTGCCACCGGCCTGCTTGATCGCGGCGTGGCCAAGGGTGACCGGGTCGGCATATGGGCACCCAACTGCGCCGAATGGACCGTTCTGCAGTTCGCCACCGCGCGGATCGGTGCAATCCTCGTCACGATCAATCCGGCCTATCGCACCAGCGAGGTCGAGTATGCGCTCAACAAGGTCGGTTGCACGTTCCTAGTCAGCGCCGCGCGCTTCAAGTCCAGCGATTACGTGGCCATGCTGCGCGAACTGGGACCAGAGAAGTTGCCCATGCTGCGCGGCATCGTTGCTCTCGGTGCGGAGCAGCATGACGGTTTCGAGCCTTGGGAGTCCCTGCGTGCGAATCCGGACATGGAGCGGATCGAGGCTGTTGCGGCAACGCTGCATCAGAACGATGCGATCAACATCCAGTTCACCAGTGGCACGACCGGCTTTCCGAAGGGCGCGACGCTTACCCATCGCAACATCCTCAATAACGGCCATTTTACGGCGCGCACGATCAAGATCGGTCACAGGGATCGCATCTGCATCCCGGTGCCGCTCTACCATTGCTTCGGCATGGTTCTGGGCAATCTCGCATCGCTGACCAGCGGCGCGGCGATGGTCTATCCGGGTGAGGCCTACGATCCAAAGCTCGCTCTCGAGGCCGTTCAGGCCGAAGGCTGCACCGCGCTCTACGGCGTGCCGACGATGTTCATTACGATCCTCGCCCAGCCGGACCTCGACGACTACGATGTCAGCACCCTGCGCACCGGCATCATGGCCGGGTCGCCGTGCCCGGTGACGACGATGCGGCAGGTCATGGACCGATTGAACATGACCGAGGTGACAATCGGTTACGGCATGACCGAGACAAGCCCGCTGACCACACAGACCGCAACCGATGATCCGATCGCGGAGCGCGTCGGCACGGTCGGACGCGTGCATCCCCATGCCGAGGCGAAGATCGTCGGCCTTGACGGGCAAACCCTGCCGATCGGCGAACAAGGCGAGTATTGCTCGCGCGGCTATGCCGTCATGCTCGGCTACTGGGACGACCCCGCGAAGACTGCCGAGGCCATTGACGGCGAGGGCTGGATGCACTCCGGCGACCTCGCGACGATGGACGAGAACGGCTACGTCCGCATCACGGGCCGCATCAAGGACATGATCATCCGCGGCGGCGAAAACATCTACCCGCGCGAGATCGAGGAGTTCCTGCTGACCCATCCGGCCATCCAGGACGCGCAGGTGTTCGGGGTTGCTGACGAGAAGTTCGGCGAGGAAGTCTGCGCCTGGGTGATCGCGCGGGCCGGCGAGGCGCTTGGCCCCGAGGATATTCTCGATCACTGCAAGGGCCGTATCGCGCACTACAAGGTGCCGCGCCATGTCCGCGTGGTAGAGGCTTTCGCGATGACCGTGACCGGCAAGGCTCAAAAGTTCGAAATGCGCAAGATGATGGAAGCGGAACTCTCGCAATAGGGAGAGATACGCATCGGCTTGGTAAGCAGATGCTTGTCGGAAGTGGTTAACACCGTCTCAATCGAATTGGAGTTGAGGGGTGTCCATCATGCAGCGCATCATTCCCATCAGTCTTTCGGCAGTTGCCCTGGTCGCACTGGCCGCACCGGCCATGGCGGAGGGCGTGATCTCATCGCAGGCCGACTGGCGACTGGCCGAGGCGGGGAGCACCGCTCTCGTGTCGGCCGGTCGGCAGCAATCCGGGGCCATGCTCGGGGTGCAGTGCGATCCCAACGACATGCGCGGACGGCGCCTGATTTTCGGGGCCTACCGCAACGAGGACGGCGCAGGGTTGCTCAAGGCGATCAGCACAACGCGCGCCCGCGTCATCCAGGTATCGGTAGAATCGCAATCGGCATGGTCGGAATTCGGCGTCTCGCTCGAGGGCAAGGGCCAGTTGAGCCATACCGGGGTGGCTGACTATGTCGCAGGATACCTGTCAGCGGAACAGTACGGGCTTATCCGCTCGGCCCGTTCGTTGACGGTCAAAGTCGGGGAAAAGACCTTCTGGTTCACCGGCAATGGCTCATCCACGGCCACCAGTGCGCTGGTCTGCGGCGGAGCATCACCGATCAGGGCAAGCCGTATGGTGCTCGAAAGCGCAAGCCGCCCGCGTCCTCCGGTCCAGTCGCGCTGGACGTTCGCCCCCGGGCTGCTCATGCCTGAGCCGTCGCGCGGCAGCTATCAGGTCTATGCCTCGGTTTCGGGCTTTCCGGGCAACGAACTGGCCAGCTTCAACTTCGAGGTCACTTGCAGGACGGGGCAACTCCACGCTCTCTTCCGCAATGGCGCAGTGCACGCCAGCGTGAAGGATGGAGCCACCGGTCCCGCCCGCAACTTCATGAACGAGGTGAACGGGCCTGCCAACGTTGCCGAAGTCTATGGCGGTGGCCGCCTGCTGGCGCGCTTCCCGGTCGAGGCGGGCAAGGACGGCAAGGGTCACCCCCTGTCGGCGAAGGAACTTCAGGCGCTCATGCAGTTCGACCAGATTGTCGTGGCCGGTCACAATGCCAGCGTCGAGTTCGGAGGCAAGGACGGCCCGGCCAGCATCGTTTCGCTGGCGCAGGCCTGTGGTGCATCGCGATCCGTCAAGTCGTGACGGTGACCTTTGCAAACCGTCCGAGTTCGCGCGGGGCCAGGTCCAGCGTGCGATTGTTGGGTACCGAAACGGTCAGCGCGTAAAACGCCCGCGCAGCAGCATCGCTGAGACCCATGTCGCGGTAGTAGCGCTCATATGCCGCACGCGCCGGATCGTTCGTGGAGATTGAACTGGCCTGCCGCCCATCCTGCGACAACCATGAGTGGACCGAGAAGCGTGCGTCTGGCGCTGCCATGCGGCTTGAGCCCGCAAGGAAAATGTCGACCGCGCCAGACCTGACCGAGGCTCCTGCCGGCGCGATCGTCGTGATCCCATGCTGCCGGATCATTCGCCCTAGCCTAAGGTTGGCAATGTCGTCGTAGGTGCCAGGGCAGTCGATAAGCTCGAGTGAGCGGATCCCGGGATGGGCCTCGACCATGGCGAGGAAATCGGCGGGTGAGCTGCCATCAGTTACGCCAACTAGCCGCGCGCGTTGGGCGGAAACGACAGAAAAGGCCCCGAAGCGGTCCTGCCGGGTGGCGGTGTACGAAGCCGCCGGTGATGCTGACAGCACTGGCGCAGCTATCAGGGAGGCACCAGCCAGAACGAGCAGGGGCAGGGCATATTGCTTCATTCTGCCATTTGACCACGCCCGGCTTAGCGGCGACCCAAGAAACGAGGTTAAGTCTGCCATAACCCTTGCACGGTGGTTGTGCCCCGGATTCTGCACGCTTCAACCGCTTGCTGCCGACGTGTTCCGTCTGCGGGAACCTCACCCTCGGCTCGCGCATAGATCAGGCGAAGCTGCCGCATCCGCGCGCGCCAGCAAGCATCCGAAAGGCAAGCCGCCATGGCCGCCCGCGCATTCTGGCAGGGGCAGTTGCGCCTCGCTCTCGTATCTATTCCGGTAGAGGTCTATCCGGCGACGCGCAGCGGTGCGGCGATCAGCTTCCACCAGATCCACGAACCCAGCGGCAAGCGCATCCGTTACGAAAAGGTCGCGCCCGGTGTCGGGCCAGTGGATCGCGAGGAAATCGTCAAGGGCTACGAGGTCTCGCGCGGGAACTATGTCCTGCTCGACGACGAAGAGATCGAGTCCGTTCGCATCGAGAGCCGCAAGACGCTGGAACTGGTGCAGTTTGTCGGCAGCGACGAGATCGACGTACTCTATTACGAAAAGCCTTACTTCGTGGTCCCGGCCGACGATCTGGCAGAGGACGCCTACATTGTCCTGCGCGAGGCCATGCGGAAGACCCGCACGGTCGGTCTCGGCCAGCTTTCGGTTCGCGGTCGCGAGCAACTCGTGTCGCTGAAGCCCTGCGGACGCGGGCTGATCATGGAAGTCCTGCGCTACGCCGACGAGGTGCAGCGCGCACAGAACTGGTTCCGCGACATTCCGGCACGCGATGCCGATCCTGAATTGCTCGATCTGGCGGCCAGTCTGATCGAGAAGAAAACAGCGAAGTTTACGCCCGACAAGTTCCACGACCGCTACGTCGATGCGCTGCACGCGCTGATCGACAAGAAGGTCAAGGCCAAGGGCGAGCGGATCATCGAGGATCCGGATGCGGACGCAGCGCCCAAGGGCGGCAATGTCATCGACCTCATGGCTGCGCTCAAGCAATCGCTGGGCCGCGACGATGATCAGGATGACGATGAAGGCCGCCCGCGCAAGCGCACGGCCACGTCTTCCCGGCGCAGGAGGGCCTGACCCATGGCTACCCGCGACCCACTCGAGGCCTACAACGCCAAGCGCGATTTCGCACGTACTGCCGAGCCTGCCGGCAAGCGCGCTTCAAGCAAGAGCGGCAATCTGTTCATCGTCCAGAAGCACGATGCCACGCGGTTGCACTGGGACTTCCGCATCGAAGTGGACGGCGTGATGAAAAGCTGGGCGGTCACCCGAGGACCGAGCCCGGACCCCGAGGACAAGCGCCTCGCTGTGCAGACCGAGGACCACCCGCTGAGCTACGCCGAGTTCGAAGGCACTATTCCCGAAGGTGAGTACGGCGGCGGCACGGTCATGCTGTGGGACCGCGGCACTTGGGCCCCCGTCGAGGGAAAGAGCGCAAAGGATCTCGAAAAGGGTCATCTCCACTTCCGCCTCGAAGGCGAGCGCATGAACGGCGAATGGTTGCTGATCCGTCTGAAGCGCAGGGGCAACGAGAAGCGCGACAACTGGCTGTTGCGCAAGATCGACGATGCCTTCGCAGACGAAGGTGATGTTCTGGTGGAGCGCGCGCTGACGAGTGTGCTCACCGGACGGACCATGGCCGAAATCGCAGCGGACAAGCGAGGCAGCCATTCGCTGAAGGGAAAGAAGGGCGCGGATTTTGCCGCTGAGATGAAGGCGGCGAGCAGCCACAACTCCAAGGTCAGCAAGACGAAGTCGGTAAGGTCTGCTAATACGCCCAAGAGCGGCAAGGCGCCGCTCCCCGGCTTTCAGCCCGTGCAACTCGCGACCCTGGTGGACAGCGTTCCGGAAGGCAGCCAGTGGCTCCACGAAATCAAGTTCGACGGCTATCGCGCTCTTGTGGCGGCAAAGGGCAAGGACGTGCGGGTGTTTACCCGTAGCGGGCTCGACTGGTCCGACAAGTTCGCGCCGCTGATCCGCCATTTCGCCGCGCTCAACCTGCCGGCGTGTCTGATCGACGGAGAGATCACGGCGTCGGACGACAAAGGCAATCCCGACTTTTCACGCCTCCAGGCCGTCTTGAAGCGTGGCCATGGGGAACAGGGTGAGGACGATGCGCTGTCATTCCACGCCTTCGATCTGCTGGAACTTGATGGCGAGGACCTCAAGTCGCTGCCCAATGTCGAGCGTAAACAGCGCCTTGCCGGGCTGCTCGCCGATGCGCAGCCACCGATCCACGTGGCCGATCACATCGTAGGTGGTGGCGAGAAGCTGCTCGCAGCTATGTGCAGTGCCGGGCAGGAGGGCATCATCGCCAAGCGCGCCGATGCCGCCTATCTGCCCAAGCGGACGCAGAACTGGCTCAAGGTCAAATGTATCCTGCGCCAGGAATTCGTGATCGTCGGCATGACGAAGTCAAGCACCCGCCGTCGCCCGTTCGCCTCGCTCCTGCTGGCACAGCGCGAGGGCGATGAACTGGTTTACAAGGGCAAGGTCGGGACCGGGTTCGACGAGGGTACACTCGATGATCTCGCCGCGCGGCTCGATCCGCTGAAGCGCGAGGAGCGTTCTCTGGAGGTACCCAGGACCGAGGCGCGCGGTGCCACTTGGCTGGAGCCGGACTTCGTTGCCGAAATTGCCTTTGCCGAATTCACCGCCGAAGGCAGGGTGCGCCACGCCAGCTTCATTGGCTTGCGCGAGGACAAGAAGGCCATGGACGTCATTCCTGAAAAGCCTGTGCATCTCGAGCCACCCGAAGAGGTCGTCCCGATCAGCAATCGCAGCCGCGTGATCTTTCCGGAAAGCGGGCAGACCAAAGGTAACCTCGCCGACTATTACGCTGCCATGGCACCCGCGATGCTGCCGTTCCTCGCCAACCGGCCGGTCAGTCTGGTGCGCTGTCCGCAGGGGCGCGCCAAGCATTGCTTCTTCCAGAAACACGACAGCGGCTCATTCGGAGACCATGTTCACCACGTGCCGATCCGCGAGAAGGACGGCAATGCCGAGGACTATCTCTATGTCGCCGACGCAGCCGGAATTCTGACCTGCGTGCAGATGGGCACGATCGAGTTCCATGGCTGGTGCGCCAAGGCCGACGATGTCGAAGCGCCCGACCGCATGGTCATCGACCTCGATCCGGACGAGGGCCTGGACTTTGCCGACGTGAAGCGCGCTGCCAGGGACATCCGCTCGCGCCTGTCCGATCTTGGTCTCGTCAGCTTTGCGATGCTCTCGGGCGGGAAGGGCGTTCACGTCGTCGTGCCGTTGCGTCGGGACCACTCCTGGGAAGCGCACGCGAGCTTTGCGGAACGCTTTGCCAAGGCGCTGGGGTTGGCCGACCCGGATCACTACGTCGCCAACATGAGCAAGGCCAAACGCAAGGGCCGGATCTTCATCGACTGGCTGCG
>JBKBUD010000263.1:0-2604 GCA_046290865.1 Novosphingobium sp.
TGGCCGACAAGTTCCCGCAAGTGCCGGTCGCCTTCCCCGGCGGAGTCAAGGCGTGGCGCGACGTGACCTATCAGGTCAATCCCGGCTACCGCCCGCAGATCGTCGACATCTATGTGCCCGCGGGCAAGGGCCCGCATCCGCTGGTGCTCTATATCCACGGCGGTGGCTGGATGGGCGGCCACACCCGCCAGTCCGGCGCGTTCGACAATTTCCCGAAGATGCTCGCCGCCTTCGCCGCCGAGGGCTTCACCGTCGCCAGCGTGGAATACCGCCTCTCGGGCGAGGCGGCCTTCCCGGCGCAGGCGAAAGACGTCTTCGCCGCCTTGCGCTTCCTGCGCCAGAACGCCGCGCAGTATCACATCGACCCGGCCCGCGTCGGCGTCTTCGGCGGTTCGGCGGGTGGCCATCTCGCCGCACTGGCAGGGCTTGCCTGCACCAACGGCAAGATCGACGCCACGCTCGATCCCGCCTCAGCCAATGACGCCTGCATTCAGGCCACCGCCGCTTGGTACGGCATCCACGATTTCGCCACGATGCCGCGCATCACGCAGAAGGATTCTGCCGAACAGCGCCTTCTGGGGTGCAAGGACGGCACCTGCTCTCCCGAAGCGATCCGCGCCGCCAGCCCGATCACCTATGTCGATGCCAAGGACTCGCCGGTCCTGCTTCTTCACGGCGTGGACGACAAGGTCGTGCCCGTCGCGCAATCGCACCAACTCGAATCCGCACTCAAGGCCGCGGGCGTCCCCGTCAGCGCCACCTACTACCCCGGCACCGATCACAGCTTCATGGGCGCAACGCCGGAAGATACCCGTCGCACCTCGCTGAAGGCGATGAACGCCACCTTCGACTTCTTCCACGACAAGCTGGGCGTGCCGCGCAAATGATCCGCCAGCTGATCGCGGCGCTGCTCCTCGCCGCCACGACGCCCGCCCTCGCCGAACCGATCGCGGTCGACGGCGGCCAGATCGAAGGCGTCACCCTCCCCTCCGGCGTCGAGGCATGGCTCGGCGTGCCCTTCGCCGCGCCGCCCTTGCGCGATCTGCGCTGGAAGGCACCGCAGCCGGTGCAACCATGGCAGGGCGTGCTCCATGCCGATCGCTTCGCCCCCGAATGCCTGCAGCCCCTGCGCGGTTCGCTGCAGAACCACTACTTCGGCAACGAGGCGACCAGCGAGGACTGCCTCTACCTCAACATCTGGGCACCGAAGAACGCTGCCAAGGCTCCCGTCGTGGTGTGGGTCTACGGCGGCGGCTTCAACATCGGCTCGGCCTCGATGGCCAACTACTCCGGCGAACCGCTCGCGCGCGAAGGCGTGATCCGCGTCAATCTCGCCTACCGCGTCGGTGCGCTCGGCTTCCTCGCCCATCCGGAGCTTACCGCCGAAGCCGGTGCCTCAGGCAACTACGGCTTGATGGACCAGATTGCCGCGCTGCAATGGGTCCAGCGCAACATCGACCGGTTCGGCGGCGATCCCGCCAATGTCACCATCGTCGGCCAGTCCGCCGGCGCGATGTCGGTTTCGCTGCTGCAAGCATCCCCGCTTGCCAAGGGCCTCTTCGCCCGGGCCGTGGCCATGAGCGGCAGTGCCTTTGGCGGCATGCTCGGCCCCGCTCCGCTGGTCAAAGCCGAGGAACAGGGCCTCGCCCTGCAAAAGGAACTCGGCGCCACCTCGCTCGCCGAAATGCGCGCCCTGCCCGGTGACCGCATCGCCGCCGCCGCGACCCAGCGCGACCCCATCGTCCGCGACGGAAAAGTCGTCGCCGGGTCGCTGGAAGAGGTCTTCGCCGCGCACCAGCAGTCCGACGTACCGGTGCTGATCGGTTACACTCGGGACGAGAGCTTCCGCCCCTTCCCCATGATCGATAACAGCGCCGCGCTGGTAACCGCGGTCGGCGAGCGTTACCCCGCAAACGCCGATGCCATCCTCAAGGCCTATGCGTCCGATGGCCCCCACGCCGCTGCGAGCATCGCGCGCGATGGCACGGTCGGCCTGCAGATGGCGACATGGGCACGGGCGCAGAACCGCTCCGGCAGGGCACCGGTCTATGGCTACCTGTTCGCTCGCCGCCAGCCCTATGCGCCGGGCATCACCTTCAGCGATCACGACCCTGCGACAGTCGGCGCCTACCATACCGGCGACGTCCCCTACTGGCTGCGCACGCGCGACGCGCTGAACCTGTTCCGCCCGACCCGCGTCTGGGAGCCTGCCGACCAGTCGCTCGAGAACGAGATGGCGCGCGCGCTTCTGGCCTTCGCGCGAACAGGCGCACCGCGTAGCGGCCTGGTCGGCAATTGGCCCGCCTTCAGCCCCGATCGTCCCCGGCTGACGTTACTGGACGAGCACCCGATGATCGTGGCGTGGCCCCATTTCCAGGACATGGAACTGCTTCGCGGCGTGGTGCCTGCGGCGCGTCCCGGGCCAGCACGACCGCGAGACTGATGGCCTGACCATCACATCCAAGGGCAGTGGCGTCTGCTCCGGCTACTTCTGGCACCGGCCGCAGAAGAAGCTCGAACGGCCGCCCTGCACGATGCGTTGCACCGTGCCGCCGCAGTCGCACGGCTCACCCTCGCGCCCATAGACGGCAAAGTCCTTGGCGA
>JBKBUD010000264.1:0-2601 GCA_046290865.1 Novosphingobium sp.
TGCGGTAGTCTCCAACTCTCGAGGACTGCGGGGCAACTTCCCGGTAACTCAGCCGCAACCAGTCGAGGTCGTCGCGGAACTCCTGCGCAAGTTCCGGGCGCGAGCGGGCGCCGTCGATGTCCTCGATGCGCAAAAGGAACTCGCCGCCATCGCGCCCAACGCCATTATGGGCCCGGTCATGGGCGACGATTGCGGAAAACGCATGCCCGAGATGGAGCGGTCCGTTGGGACTGGGGGCAAAGCGGGTGACTGTCATGGCGCCAGCCTAGCGCGGCAAGGAATGACCCGGAAGACTGTCAAAAGGTTCGCAGACAAACAGCACGCCAGATAAACAAAACGGCTGCCCCGCCGGGGCAGCCGCTTTTGTCGTTTACGCGTATTCTGTCAGGCTCAGACGAGCGTGGCAGTCCACATCAGGCTGCTGAGACCAGCGGCCATGATGATGGGAAGCGCGATCGCGGTAAGCTTGCGCATGGTGTACCTCCTGTTGAGTTCACCTTGCAGGTCATCCTCCCAGTTCGTGTTCATCCGGCAGGGTGGGCTGGAAGCATCGGAACTGGGGGCGCAAATACGCCGATCAGCGTATGCTGCAAGTGCGAACGGAACACTTGCAGTTGCATGTAACGCAACTGTCACATTTCGCCGCGCATCTGGACAGAAAAGCCCGCTGCCACTATCGGCCAGCCATGAGCATCCAGCCTTCAGAATCGATCCTGATCGTCGACTTCGGCAGCCAGGTTACGCAGCTTATCGCCCGCCGCGTGCGCGAAGCCGGTGTCTATTCCGAGATCGCGCCCTTCACGCAGGCCGAGGCGGCGTTCCACCGGATGAAGCCCAAGGGCATCATCCTGTCGGGATCGCCCGCCAGCGTGCCCGCAGACGGCAGCCCCCGCGCACCGCAAGTGCTGTTCGATTCCGGCCTGCCGATCCTCGGCATCTGCTACGGCCAGCAGGTCATGAGCCACCAGCTCGGCGGCAAGGTCGAACCCGGCGATTCGGGCGAGTTCGGCCGCGCGTTCCTTACCGTGACCGAGCCCTGCGTGCTGTTCGACGGGTTGTGGAAGGAAGGCGAACGCCATCAGGTGTGGATGAGCCATGGCGACAAGGTCACCCAGTTCGCCCCCGGCTTCCGCATCGTCGCCGTATCCGATGGCGCGCCCTTCGCCGTCATCGCCAACGACGAGAAGAAGTACTACGGTACCCAGTTCCACCCCGAAGTGGTCCACACGCCCGACGGCGGCAAGCTGATCGCCAACTTCGTGCGCCACGTCTGCGGCTGCACCGGCGAATGGACCATGGCCGAATTCCGCAAGACCAAGATCGCAGAGATCCGCGAGCAGGTCGGCGACAGCCGCGTGATCTGCGGCCTTTCCGGCGGCGTCGATTCTGCGGTGGCCGCCGTGCTGATCCACGAAGCGATCGGCGACCAGCTGACTTGCGTCTTCGTCGACCACGGGCTGATGCGCATGGGCGAGGCCGAGCAGGTCGTGTCGCTCTTCCGCAACCACTACAACATCCCGCTGGTCCACAAGGACGTCTCGGCGCTGTTCCTCGGCGGCCTTGCCGGGGTGACCGACCCGGAAGCCAAGCGCAAGTTCATCGGCAAGACCTTCATCGACGTGTTCGAGGCGGAAGCCAAGCAGGTCGGCGGCGCGGACTTCCTTGCCCAGGGCACGCTATATCCGGACGTGATCGAATCGGTCAGCTTCACCGGCGGCCCCTCGGTCACGATCAAGAGCCACCACAACGTCGGCGGCCTGCCCGAGCGCATGAACATGAAGCTGGTCGAGCCGCTGCGCGAACTGTTCAAGGACGAAGTCCGCGCGCTGGGCCGCGAACTCGGCCTGCCCGAAATCTTCGTCGGCCGTCACCCCTTCCCCGGCCCCGGCCTTGCCATCCGCATCCCCGGCGAGGTGACGCGCGAACGCTGCGACATCCTGCGCAAGGCCGACGCGATCTACCTCGAGGAAATCCGCAACGCCGGGCTCTATGATGCGATCTGGCAGGCTTTCGCCGTGCTGCTCCCGGTCAAGACCGTGGGCGTCATGGGCGATTTCCGCACCTACGACAGCGTCTGCGCCCTGCGCGCCGTCACCAGCACCGATGGCATGACCGCTGACATCTACCCGTTCGACGCCGGCTTCCTGTCCCGCGTGGCGACCCGCATCGTCAACGAGGTCAAGGGCATCAACCGCGTGGTCTACGACTACACGTCGAAGCCGCCGGGCACGATCGAGTGGGAATAAGCATCCGCGCAGCCACTGCGGCCGACCGCGAAATCACGGTCGCGCTGTGGGAGGCTGCCGGATTGACGCGCCCGTGGAACGATCCGCGCGGCGATTTCGACCTCGCTCTGGCAACGCCGACATCGACGATCCTGCTGGCCGAAGCCGATGTCGGTCTGGTTGGCAGCGTCATGGTCGGCTTCGACGGCCATCGCGGCTGGGTCTATTACCTCGCCACCGCGCCCGAGCGGCGTGGACAGGGCGTCGGCCGCGCACTGATGACCGCCGCGGAGGACTGGCTCAAGGCCCAAGGCAGTCCCAAGATCCAACTGATGGTGCGCGGCGACAATGCCGCGGCGCGCGGGTTCTATGACGC
>JBKBUD010000265.1:0-2581 GCA_046290865.1 Novosphingobium sp.
TCCCCGAGGAACTCGATCGCCTGGCAGAGCTGGTCTTCGCGCGCCACGGCGAAGTGCGCCTGCTGATCAACAACGCCGGGATCGAAACGGTCGGCTACACCTGGGAAGTGCCGACGGCACGCTGGGAAGCCGCGCTCAACATCAACCTCCACGGCGTGATCCATGGCGTGCGCGCCTTCGTTCCGCGCATCATCGCCAGCGGCAAGGAAGCCTGGATCGGCAACCTCTCCTCGGTCGGCGCATTCGGGCAGATGCCGGCGCAGACCGCCTACATCGTCACCAAGCACGCGGTGCAGGCGTTCAGCGAATGCCTCTACCTTGAGATGGAACTGAAGAAGCTGCCGATCCACATTTGCTCGATCATTCCCGGCATGATGCGCACCAACATCTTCAACGCCGAGGGTGGCGCAGGCGAACCCGCCAACGCCAGCGGCCATCGCCGCGCCATGTTCGAGATGATGCGCGATCACGGCATGGACCTCGACGAGGGCTGCCGGCTGTTCCTCGAACAGATGGCCGAAAACAAGTTCTGGGTACACAGCCAGCCCGAGATGAGCGAGCAGGCCCTGAACGGCCGCATCCGCTTCATGCAGGACCAGACCCCGCCGGTCATGCCGGACATCGCCCGCCAGATCGCGGGGGATTGACGCCGTGGGCAGGCTTGAGGGCAAGGTAGCCATCGTCACCGGGGCGGGGCGCGTCGGCAATATCGGCGTGGCCGTGGCCCGCGCGTTCCTGCGCGAGGGTGTCAAGGCCGTGGTCGGCACCGATTTCCGCCGCGAACAGGCGGCAGAGATCGAGGCGCTGGTGCGGGCCGACGGGTCGCCCGGCAGCTTTGTGCTGATGGAGCAGGACGTGACCGGCGAGGCCGACTGGGCACGCGTTGCAGAGGCGGCCGTCGCCGACTTCGGCCAGATCGATGTGCTGGTGAACAATGCCGGCCTCTCGATTCACGGCGGCATCGCCCAGACCTCGCTCGATGATCTGCGCAAGGTCATGGCCGTGAACCACGACGCGCTGTTCCTCGGCATCAAGGCCTGCGCCCCGCATCTCGCCTCGGCGGTGGAGCGGTTCGGCGGCGGCGGTTCGATCATCAACAATCTGTCGATGGCCTCGTACATGCCCAACGCCACCAACATCGGCTACCACGTCTCGAAAGCGGCGGGCCGCATGCTGACGATTTGCGCAGCGCTGGAATACGGCCCGCAGAAGATCCGCGTGAACTCGATCCACCCCGGCGTCACGATGACCCCGATCCTGCGCGAAGGGCTGGCCGATTACGTCGCGCAAGGCATGTGGGAAAGCACCGAGGCGGCCGAAGCGGCCCTCGCTGCGATGAATCCGCTTGGCGTGGCGAGCGAGCCGGAGGATACCGCACACGCATTCGTCTATCTGGCGAGTGACGAGGCGCGTTTCGTGACCGGGGCTTCGCTCTATCATGACGGAGCGATCGGGCTGCGGTACTGAAGCGCAGAAGAAGACAGACGGGAGAAGCGATGACGGAGAAGCACAACCGGCTGGGCGCCGTGGTCGGTGCCAGCATGATCGGCACGATGATCGAGTGGTTCGATTTCTTCATCTATGGCTTTGCCTCCGCTCTCGTTTTCAACAAGCTGTTCTTCCCCTCGTTCAGCCCGCTCACCGGCACGTTGCTGGCGTTCAGCACTTATGCGCTGGGCTTTCTCGCCCGCCCGTTGGGTGGCGTGATCTTCGGCCACTTCGGCGACCGCATCGGACGCAAGAAGCTGCTGATGATCAGCCTGATCGTCATGGGGCTGTCCACGGTCGGCATCGGCTTGCTGCCGACCTATGACCAGATCGGAGCGCTCGCACCGGTCCTCCTGATCGCCTTGCGGTTGGCGCAGGGGTTCGCCGTGGGCGGTGAATGGGGCGGTGCCGTGCTGATGGTGGCCGAGACTGCACCGCCGGCAAGGCGAGGGTTCTGGACGTGCTGGCCGCAAGTGGGCGCTCCTGCCGGCAATCTGCTGGCGGCGGGGGTCTTTGCGGTTTCGGCGGCGTCGTTGTCTGACGCCGAATTCCTGCGCTGGGGCTGGCGCATTCCGTTCTTGTCCTCGATTGTCCTGGTGGCAGTGGGCTACTGGCTGCGTCGTGCCGTGGCCGAAAGCCACCTGTTCGAACGCGAGGCAACCAGCACCGGGGTCGAGCGCTTTCCGGTCATCGAAGTGCTGCGCCGCAATCCGCGGGCGCTGCTCGAAGGCGCCGGCCTGCGCTTTGGTGAGAACCTGTCCTACTATGTCGCCGCGACGTTCTCGATCACCTATTTCACGCAGATCAGGGGTGGTTCGAAGGAGCTGGTGCTCGATGCCGTCCTGCTCGGCTCCGCGCTTGAATGCCTGACTATGCCGATGTTCGCGGCTCTGGCCGACCGCATCGGACGTCGGCCGGTCTACATCTTCGGCGCGCTGACCGTGGGCTTGAGCTTCCTGTGGTTTTTCGGCCTGCTCGACAGCGGCAGCAAGGGCGCCGTGACGCTGGCGATAGCGGTAGCGATGGTTGCGCACGGCGCGATGTATGCACCGCAAGGCGCCTTCATCGCCGAGCTGTTCCCCACGCGTCTGCG
>JBKBUD010000266.1:0-2577 GCA_046290865.1 Novosphingobium sp.
GCAAGCGGTTGATAGGACGGGCACAGGCAGAACGGGTGCGTCGACAGCGCCCAGCCGGAGACCATGCCGATCGGGCGCGGCAGCACCTGCGGCCAGATCTCCAGCCCCTCGGCACGCGCCTGATCGACCAGTACCAGCGCGTCCTCCCAGTTGCGGCGGCCATGGTTGACCAGGCCGAGCGTGAAGGTCGACGGGCGACCCGAGGCGCGGGTGACGGCGATCAGCCGGGCCATCTCGTCTTCCCACGTCTCGAACGGAGCATCGAGCACGGCCTGGAACACGCCGGTCCTGGCATCGGCCAGCGCGCCGGTGATGGCCAGCAGTTCGTCGGTGTCGGCCCCGAAGGTCGGGATCAGGTCACCGGCCTTGGTGCGGTGGATGTTGAGCCGCGATGTGGCAAAGCCGATGGCTCCGGCATCCAGTGCCTCCCGCGCAATTCTGCGCATCTCGGCAAGATCATCCTCGGTCGCCGCCTCGCGCGCAATGGCACGCTCGCCCATGACCCACACGCGCAAGGGGCTGTGCGGCAGGAGGCAGGCCACGTCGATGTCGCGCGGGCGCCGGGCCAGGGCGTCCATGTATTCGGGGAAGGTCTCCCAGTCCCACGGCAGGCCCTCGGCCATGACCACGTCGGGAATGTCCTCCACGCCTTCCATCAGCCGGATCAGCGCCTCGTGATCGGCCTTGCGACACGGCGCGAAGCCGACGCCGCAGTTGCCGAGCACCACCGTGGTCACGCCGTGCGAGGAGCTGGGCGAGAGCGTATCGGACCAGATCGCCTGCCCGTCGTAATGGGTGTGGATGTCGACGAAGCCGGGGGTGACGATGCAGCCGGTTGCGTCGATGGTCTCCGCCGCCGTGCCGGTGAAGGTGCCGCCCACCTGTACGATCCGGTCCCCCAGCAGCGCCACGTCGCCGACGTGCGGCTCCGCGCCGGTGCCATCGACGATCAGTCCGCCGCGAATCAGCAGATCGGCCTTGGTGGTCATCCTTGTTCTCCCATGCTCTTTCGCAAACGGTACTCGACCGTTCGGCACATGGCAAGCCCCTGCTGCGTGAGGAAGCGCGGGCGCGCGCATGACCATGAACGGTCCATCTGGGCGATGGATGACGATTTGCGTAGTCCAGAACAATTAAAGCTACGCATAATTGATATCCGTCAATTTCATGGGCGCGGCCGAAGGTCACTCTGCACCTCATCGAAGCAAAGGATGCAGGAGAGGGAGTCCCATGGAAATCGCAGGCCTGGCCTACAGCGTGATCAGCGCCACCGACCTCGACGCATGGGTGCGCTTCGGCGAGGACTTCGCCGGCTTCTCCGCCCACCGCGTGTCCGGTGGCCTCGCTCTGCGCATGGACGAGCGCGCAGGCCGCGTCTTTGTCGAGCAGGCTGCGACTGACCGCTATGCCGCCAGCGGCTGGGAACTGCGCACCCGCCGCCAGTTCGATGCCGCCTTGGCCGAGCTTGCTGCCAAGGGCATTGCCTTCACCGCCTCCACACCCGCCGAACGCGCGCTGCGCCACGTTGCCGAAATGGTCTGGTTCCGCGATCCCGCCGGCAACCGCCACGAGCTGTGCTACGGTGCGATCTCGGACTTCACGCGCTTCGTTTCCCCGCAGGCGGTGCGTAGTTTCGTAACCGGCGACCTCGGCTATGGCCATGTCGTCCTGCCAGCACCGCCGATCGATGCGACGCGCGATTTCCTGATCGACGTGCTCGGCTTCGGCGTGTCGGACTTCATGGTCCACCGCCCGCTCGGTTCCGACGGCCCGGCCATGCGCATAGACTTCATGCACTGCGCCAACGCCCGCCATCACAGCCTCGCCCTGTTCGAAGGCGAGGTGCCGACAGGCTGCGTGCACATGATGGTCGAAGTGCCCGATCTCGACGAGGTGGGCCGCGCGTATGACCGCATGTTGACGTGTGGCGCGCGCCTGATGGCAACGCTCGGCAAGCACACCAACGACCGGATGACCAGCTTCTACGTCGAAACGCCGGGTGGCTTCGCGCTCGAATACGGGTTCGGCGGGCTGCAGCTCGATTGGGACCGCCACAGCGAGTTCGAATTCACCCAAGTGAGCCTGTGGGGCCACGATTTCAGCGTCGGCTTCGGCGCGGACGAGCAGGCGCAGCTGGCAGCAGCGGCCTGAGAAACAGAACGAGGAGACGGACGATGACCCTTGCTCAACCCGTAACTACTTTTCCCACCGAAGCCGAGCTTGTCGCCCGCGCCGAGGCGATGATCCCCGCCCTGCGCGCCCGCGCCGACGAGGCCGACCGCCTGTGCCGCCTGCCCGACGAGACCATCCGCGATTTTCAGGACGCCGGTTTCTTCAAGATCCTCCAGCCGCGCCGTTACGGCGGTTACGAGATGGACCCGCAAACCTTCTATGCGGTGCAGATGAAGGTCGCCGAAGGCTGCATGTCCTCGGCCTGGGTGCTGGGCGTCGTCGCCGTCCACAACTGGCAGCTGGCCCTGTTCGATGCCCGCGCGCAGGAGGACGTCTGGGGTTCGGACCCGACCACGCTGATCTCCTCGTCCTACATGCCCAAGGGCAAGGCGACCCCGGTCGAGG
>JBKBUD010000267.1:0-2576 GCA_046290865.1 Novosphingobium sp.
GCGCTCAGTTCGGGTGCAGACAGCGCAAGACAATGCGCCTGCCCGGGAGCCTGAAGCAATGAACCGACGTACCTTCCTTGCCGGTGCCGGCAGTGCCGCAGTCGTGGGCGCAGCCTTGGCCCCGGCGCCATCGTTTGGTGCCGCCAAAGGCCGCAAGTTCGGCATTCAGCTGTGGTCGGTCGCCGAGATGCTCAGCGAGGATTTCGAGGGCACCATCGCGATGCTGGCAGGGCTTGGCTATCGTGAACTCGAGACCTACGGGCCGTACACCTTCAGCGATGCCCGGCAGATCGAGAACTGGAAGAAGACGGCGGCCATGCTCGGCTTTTCGGGCAGCGGCTTCTTCGGGCTGACGACGGCGCAAATCGTCGCAGCATTCGCGCGGCATGGCCTGACGGTCCCTTCGATGCACACCGACCTGTTCACCCTGCAGACGCGGATGGGCGAACTGGCAGAGGCGGCCCATGCGCTGGGCGCGACCTATGTGACGCTGCCGAGCCTTCCGGCAGACCAGCGGCAGACTTTCGACGACTACAAACGCGCGGCGGACATGTTCAACGCGATCGGCAAGGATGCGACGCGGCACGGGGTGCGCTTTGCCTATCACAACCACGGCTATGGGCTGGTGCCGGTGGGTGGCAAGGTGCCGCTGGAGACGCTGATCGAGGCGACCGATCCCGCCCACGTCTTCCTCGAAATGGACACTTACTGGACCACGGCGGGCGGTGCGGACTGCAAGGCCTATCTGGCGCGCTACAAGGGGCGCTACCGGATGGTCCACCTCAAGGACATGAAGGGCGACCACCGCTTCCCCGGCGATGGCGGCGCGCCATCGGACTGGATCGGGATGTTCCCGTACCTGACCTACCTTGGCGATGGTTCGCTCGACATGGCCGGGATCATCGCCGCCGCAAAGGAATCGGGCGTCGAGCACTTCTTCGTCGAGCAGGACCGTGCCGACGACCTCAAGGTCGCGATCGCCGGCAGCGCGGCCTACATGAAGAAGATCGGCTTCGAATGATCCTGCGGCAGGGCGTCAGATGACGCCCTGCTCCGCCATCCGGGCAAGATCGGCATCGCTCAGGCCAAGCAGTTCGCCATAGATTTCGGCATTGTGCTGACCAACCTTCGAAGGCGCCGATCGGCGGACCGAGCCGGGCGTCGCCGAAAGCTTGGGGAAGCTCGACTGCATCTTGAGCGGACCGAAGCGCTCGGTCTCGACCTCGATGATTGCCTCGCGCGCCTGGAAGTGCGGGTCGGCCAGCATGTCGGGCGCGCGATATACGCGACCGGCCGGGATCGAGTGCTCGATCATCAGCGCGTCGACCTCGTCGATGGTCAGCGTGCGGGTCCAGTCGTTGATCAGGTCGTCGAGTTCGTCCTGGTTCTCGCCGCGGGCAAGGTGCGTGGCATAGCGCGGATCGTCACCCAGTTCGTCGCGGCCCATGGCGGTGGCAAGGCGCTTCCACAGCGAATCCTTGTTCGCACCGATCATGAACTCGCCGTCCTTGCACTTGTAGACGTTGGACGGTGCAATGCCCTTGAGGACCGAGCCGGAGCGCTCACGGATATAGCCGGTGCGGTCGTATTCGGGCACGAGGCCTTCCATGACCTGCAGCACGGACTCGTAAAGCGCGGCGTCGATCACCTGCCCGCGCCCTGAGCGTTCACGCTCATGCAGCGCGGCCAGCACGCCCATGCAGCCATAAGTGGCCGTCAGCGTATCGCCGATGGAAATGCCCATGCGGCTGGGCGCGCGGTCCGGCTCGCCGACGATATAGCGCCAGCCACCCATCGCCTCGCCAATGCCGCCGAAGCCGGCGCGGTCGGAGTAGGGGCCGGTCTGGCCGTAGCCCGACATTCGGGCGATGATCAGATCGGGCTTCTCGGCAAGCAGAACGTCCGGGCCGAGGCCCCACTTCTCCATGGTACCGGGCTTGAAGTTCTCGATCAGCACATCGGCATGGGCGATGAGCTTCTTGACCAAGGCCTGGCCTTCGGGGACGCGCAGGTTCGCGCTGACCGAGCGCTTGTTGCGCGCGATGACTTCCCACTGGACCTTTTCCGAGCCCTGCCCCCAGTCGCGCATCGGATCGCCGGTGACGGGCGGTTCGACCTTGATCACGTCGGCGCCCATGTCGCCCAGCAGCTGGCCGCAGAACGGGCCTGCGAGCAGCTGGCCCAGCTCGACGACACGGATGTCGCGCAAGGGGCCCGGGTTGGAAGCGGCTGGGGTGCTTGTCGCCATGGTCATTCTGCCGCCTCCAGTAGCGGCCATTCGGGTTGGATCGGTGCAGGCAGGCCGGTTTCCGCTTCGCAATTCGCGCGCAGAACCTCGATGCCCGGACCGTAGTTGAACAGCGGTAGCTCGCCGCGCTCTTCGCGCAGGCGCGCGCGCAGGGCTTCGGTCTCGGCGAGATTGACCGCACCACGGTCATCGGCGACCACGCCATAGGCGCGTGCGCCCTGTGGCGTGATCAGACCCTGCACGATCTCCTTGCCGACCAGTTCGGGATCACGAGCAAGCGGATCGCCCCAGCCACCGCCGCCCCAGGTGATGAAGTGCAGCATGTCGC
>JBKBUD010000268.1:0-2542 GCA_046290865.1 Novosphingobium sp.
CCGGGGTCGGGAACGTGCCGTGGCGACCGAACACGACTTCCATCGCGTCCGAAATCTCGCCCAGCGTTGCGCGATGACGCGCAGCTTCCACGGCGAGTTCGAGCAGGTTGCCGCCGGTCTTGGCGCCCTCGGTCAGCGCGTTCAGCGCCGCGCGGCACTTGGTCTCGTCGCGGGTTTCGCGCACGCGCTTGATACGGGCGATCTGCGCTTCGCGGACGACGTGGTTGTCGACTTCAAGCGTCTCGAGCTTGTCCTCGCTCGCCAGGCGGTACTTGTTGACGCCGACGATCACGTCCTCGCCACGATCCACCCGCGCCTGACGCCCGGCGGCGGCTTCCTCGATCATCGCCTTGGGCCAGCCAGCTGCCACGGCCTTGGCCATGCCGCCGTCAGCCTCGACGCGCTCGATGATCTCCCACGCCTTGTCGACCAGTTCCTGCGTCAGCGCCTCGATATAGTACGACCCGCCGAGCGGATCGACCACGTTGCACATGCCGGTTTCTTCCTGGATCACGATCTGCGTGTTGCGCGCGATACGTGCGGAGAAATCGGTCGGCAGCGCGATGGCCTCGTCGAGCGCATTGGTGTGGAGCGACTGCGTGCCGCCCAGCATCGCGGCCATCGCCTCGATCGTGGTGCGGATGACGTTGTTGTAGGGGTCCTGCTCCTGCAAAGACACGCCCGAGGTCTGGCAGTGCGTGCGCAGCATCTTCGAACGTTCGTCCTGCGCGCCGAGCTTGGTCATCACGCGGTGCCACAGCACGCGCGCGGCGCGCAGCTTGGCCACTTCCATGAAGAAGTTCATGCCGATGGCGAAGAAGAACGACAGGCGACCGGCAAACTTGTCGATGTCTAGCCCCGAGGCAACGCCGTACTTCACGTATTCCATGCCGTCGGCAATGGTGAACGCCAGTTCCTGCACCTGCGTCGCACCGGCTTCCTGCATGTGGTAGCCGGAAATCGAGATCGAGTTGAACTTCGGCATCTCGCGGCTGGTGTAGCCGAAGATGTCCGAGATGATCCGCATCGAGGGTTCGGGCGGGTAGATGTAGGTGTTGCGGACCATGAACTCCTTGAGGATGTCGTTCTGGATGGTCCCGTCGAGCAGCTTGCGATCGACGCCCTGCTCTTCACCGGCGACGATGAAGAACGCGAGGATCGGGATCACCGCGCCGTTCATGGTCATCGATACCGACATCTGATCGAGCGGAATGCCGTCGAACAGGATCTTCATGTCCTCGACGCTGTCGATGGCCACACCGGCCTTGCCGACATCGCCCACCACGCGCGGATGGTCGGAGTCATAGCCACGGTGCGTCGCGAGGTCGAAGGCGACCGAGAGGCCCTTCTGCCCTGCTGCCAGGTTGCGGCGATAGAATGCGTTCGATTCCTCGGCGGTCGAGAAACCGGCGTACTGGCGGATCGTCCAGGGGCGGCCCGCATACATCGAGGCGCGCACGCCGCGCGTGAACGGCGCGAAACCGGGAAGGCCCGGGTCGGCGGTGACGTCCTCGGCGGTGTAGAGCGGCTTTACGGCGATGCCTTCGGGCGTCTGCCAGGTAAGGTCCCTAAACGCCTCTGGGCCCTTCACTTCCTTGGCGGCGGCGGCCTGCCAGTCGGCCAGTGTCTTCTCGCTCATCGTCCGTCCCTCTTTCCTCCCCCTCGATGGGGGAGGGATGCGAAGACTTGGCAGCTTGCTGCCTAGTCGTAGCTGGGTGGGGGTGTGCGCTTGCCGCACCGTCCCCTCACCCCCGATCCAACTCCGCCTAGCCCCCTGCGGGCGCAAGGCTGCGTATCCTTCCCCCATCCAGGGGGAAGGGATTCCGATCAGTGGTGCCCGCCCTTCGGCGTCTCCATGATCTCGGTCAGCTGCCCGCCCATGTCCTTGGGGTGCACGAAGAAGATCAGCGTGCCGTGCGCGCCGATGCGCGGTTCGCCGAGCACGCGCTTGCCCTGCGATTCAAACCAGGCCTTCGCCTCGTGAATGTCGGGCACCTCGTAGCAAAGGTGGTGCTGGCCGCCCAAGGGGTTGGCGGCGAGCCACTTGCCCACCGCACTGTCCGGGCTGGTCGGCTGGATCAGCTCGATCTGCGTGCCCGCAGTACCGTTCTCGCCCGGCGTGTTGACGAAGCACACCCGCACCTGCTGGCTTTCCAGCACGAACGGCTCGGTAATGTCCGAAGCACCCATCACGTCGCGATAGAACGCGATGGAAGCGTCGATGTCCGGCGTCGCAACGCCGACGTGGTTGAGGCGGCCCAGCTTCATGTTCAGACCTTCTCGATGACCATGGCGATGCCCTGGCCGCCACCGATGCACATGGTGATCAGGCCATAGCGCCCGCCGGTGCGGTGCAGTTCGTACATCGTCTTGATCGTCAGGATCGCGCCGGTCGCACCGATCGGATGGCCGAGCGAGATACCCGAGCCGTTGACGTTGGTCTTGGCCGGATCGAAGCCCAGTTCCTTGGCCACGCCGCAAGCCTGCGCCGCGAACGCCTCGTTGCTTTCGATCACGTCGATCTGGTCGAGCGTCAGCCCTG
>JBKBUD010000269.1:0-2539 GCA_046290865.1 Novosphingobium sp.
CGAGTGGCACTGATTGCATGTTGGTGGCTGGCCCCATTCTGGATTGCGCTGTGGGTGACGGGTAAAAATCCAAAGGGTATCGAGTTTGAGTTCGGCACTTGGTCAGCCTTGTTGGCCTTCACCCCGTTCTATTTGACCATTTGGGGAGCGCTGACGGTTTTTCCGTACAAGCTCATCATACGCTTTCGTGAAATCAACAATGCGACTTGATGTTCGAGCCCCTTGGGCCCGCTCGGACCGGACGCGCGTTCATCACCGCACCTGACCCGCTCCTCTCAACCAATCCTCACTTGTAAACGCAGGCATCCAGCGCGTCGTTCTTCACCACGCCCACGCGCCGCGCGATGGCATTGCCGTGGCGGCGGGTGAAGCCGCCGGCGCCGTTGACTTCGCGCTGCTTGGGCAATGGGAGAACCGCGGCGATGCGGGCGGCTTCGACCGCGCTCAGGTTCCGCGCGCTCTTGCCGTAGTAGCGCTGCGCCCCGGCTTCGACGCCGTAGGTGCCAATGCCGGTCTCGGCCACGTTAAGGTAGACTTCCATGATCCGGCGCTTGCCCCAGATCGTCTCGATCAGGACGGTGTACCAGGCCTCGAGCCCTTTGCGAAAATAGCCGCCGCCCTGCCACAGGAACACGTTCTTGGCGGTCTGCTGGCTGATCGTCGAGCCGCCGCGGATGCGCCCGCCCCTGGCATTGCGCTTGAAGGCATTCATGATCGCCTCGTGGTCGAAGCCGTTGTGCAGGCAGAACTTGCCGTCCTCGCCCGATATCACCGCCGCCACCATGTCGCGGTCGATATCGGCAAGCGGGGTCCAGTCCTTGGTCACCGGGTGATCGTCCATCAGCATGGTCAGCGTGATCGGCACCGGCACGAACTTGTAGATCACCACCTGCGCCACCGAAATGATCAGGAAGGCGGCAACCAGCCGGGCGAGGAGCCAGCCGAAGCGGCGCAGCGGGCCGGGCCGGGCGGGTGCGGGACGGCGGGCGTTCTTGAGATCATCGAGCATCGCCGGAGAGCCTATCCAACTCCGGGCCGGTCTGGCAACGCCTTCGACCAGAGACTTCAACCGGTCTGCGAATAGCGGTGCAGCCGATCGGCCAGCCGTTCCACCGAGGGCACGACGATGCGCCGACCGTCGCGCACGACCAGCCCTTCCTTCACCAGCAGCGAGAACTCGCGCGTTACCGTCTCGCGGTTGGTGCCGATGCGGGCGGCAAGTTCTGCCTGGGTCGGCACGCGGGAAATCGCCGCCGCTCCCTTGGCGTCGGGCTCGCCCGCCAGACGCAGAAGTTCAGCCTGGAGGCGGGGACCGACGCCCATAGTCGACAGTTCGTAGATCCGGTTGGTCAGATAGCGCACCTGATGGGCGAGATAGCGCGCCAGCCACAATGACAGCACAGGCTCCCGTCCGATCAGGTCGACGAAGGCCGCGCCGGGAATGACCAGCAAGGTGCTGCTTTCGGCCGCCACGACATCGGCAGAGCGCGGCTCGCCGTCGATCGCCGCGAGCTCGCCGAACATCTCGCCGGGGCCGATCGCGCGCAGCACCGTCTCGCGGCCTTGCGCCGAGATCAGCGAAACGCTGACGCAGCCCTCGATCACCAGATAGACGTCGTTGGCCGGCAGGCCGACCGCAAGCAGCACCTGGCCCTTGCGCACGCGCATCTGGCGGCCATGGGTCGCAAGAATCTCGCGGACTTCGCATGGTACCGTAAGGTTCGAATTCGACACGACTATATCCGATTTCGCGGCATCTCTGAGCCAGAGGCTTAGAGAATGTGCCGAGAATCACAAGGGTGCGGTGCGATGCGTCCCGGCGCGGCAGCGTGAGGGGGCGCATTGTGCCTGACCACGCAACGCCCGTCAGACCCTCAATTCATATCGAGGCCGATGCCCCGTTACCTCATCTGGAATTCCGGACCCGGTCCGCTGCAGTTCGAATTCATGCGCGTCGGCGAGGCCGTTCTGCGCCCGTCGTTGCTCATCGTCACGCCCTCCTGCACCGTTGCCCTCCCGCACGAGGACGACCGGGACGTGGCCCGGTTCACGCTTTCTGCCGATGACGTTGCGCGCCTCCTGCGCGCTCCCACCGAAGTGCGTCCGCCCTGCATGATGCTGCAATGTGACGCTTTCCTGAGTGCAACTTCGGCCCGGCGGCGCTGGGGCTGGTCGATCCGCGTCTCGCGCGACGGGACGCCGCTCCCGGCGCAGCATCTCGACGGATCGCCCCTGCCCCTGCGGCGAGATGGCTTCACCCGCGCCCGTCTGCACCACATCCCCGAGCAGTCCGGCATGGCCCGGGGGCACGAGATCATCGGGCTGGCGTGAGCGCATACCTTCTTCTCGACGTCGTCCAGAACAGGGACATGCGTTTGAAGAAAAAACGATTCTCGTTGCGGTTCGTGCGACAAACTGAATATCTGCGACGATCATTTCGTCCGACGCAGGATTCGGGCGGCACGACGCGGGGGCGCAAGGTCGAAAGGTGCGAGTTGAGGGGCTCGACAGTGGTGGGGGCGATTCGGCGGTCGGGCCG
>JBKBUD010000037.1:0-20137 GCA_046290865.1 Novosphingobium sp.
GGTTTGCCCACACGGCATTCGTTGGCCGTGGGCTTGTTGGGAGTGCGAGGCTGCGGAGCCATGGCCGCCGCAAGAGGCTGCAGCCCCCTTCGTCACCTATGCCCAGCAGGGCGGCGCAAACCGCTCGGTCGAGGACCCGCACCACACCATCTGCGCCAACAGCAAGGATCAGAATTGCGTTGCAGCGGCGCACCTGGTCCACGTCGGCAACGGCGAGCGTGAAGGGCAGGCCCCGCGCGCCATGGACGCCGAGAAGCCGCTCGGCACGGTGGTGGCAGGCGGCACCAAGCATCACGCCGTCATGGCCTTCATGCAGAAGTTCGCCGAGAACGGGAAAGGCTACGATCCCGAGACGCCACTGCATACCGTCATGGCAGGTGCGCCGCGTCATGCCGTCGTCACCGCCCACATCGAGCAGGCCAACGGCGGGCCGAACAACGCGAACCTTGCCGGTCGAGCGGCTGACGATCCGCTCTCTACCGTCGCCACCACCGGCAGCCAGCAGCGCCTTGTCACGTCGAACCTGATCAAGCTGCGCGGCACCAGCGAGGCCCATCTGGAATCGAGCGCCGCAAGTGTCGAGGAACCGATCAGCACGATCAGCGCCGGTGGCACCCACGCTGCCGAAGTGCGCGCCTTCCTGATCAAGTATTACGGCAACGAACAGGACGGCCACGGCCTCGACAACCCGCTCGGTACCGTCACCGTGCAGGACCGCTTTGGCCTGGTCACGGTAACCATCGGCGGCGAGCAGTATGTCATCGTCGACATCGGCATGCGCATGCTCACCCCGCGCGAGCTCTTCAACGCGCAGGGCTTCCCTGCCGATTACATCATCGATCACGACGCCAATGGCCTGCCGATCACCAAGACTGCGCAAGTCGCCAAGTGCGGCAACAGCGTCTGCCCGCCGCTGGCCGAAGCGCTCGTGCGCGCCCAGTTCTCCGAAGTCATTGCAGCGCAGGAGGCGCAAGCAGCATGACCCGCCTACTCACCAAGGAAGGCATCTGCGCCTATCTGGGCGAGATCAGCCCCGCGACCTACGACAACTGGCACCAGCGCGGAATCGTGCCAGGGCCGGTGCCGGGGACGAGCCGTTACGACATCCGCGCTCATGACGCCGCCCTCGACAAGATCGCAGGGCTGGACAAGATGGTCGCGAAGCCCAAGCTTTCCCCGCTCGAGGAGTGGGAACAGAGCCATGCGGCTTAAGCTCAAAGGCGTCTATGCCAGCCACAAGCGGCTGAGCACCGGCGCCTTTGTCACGTACTACTTCCTGCGCGGATTTGGTGCGCTCAAGCCCATCGAGGGCGATGAGGGCGAGCCGTTCCATCCCGGCAGCATGGCGTTCATGCGCAGCTATCAGGCTGCCATCGAGGCCCCGCGCAAGGCTCGCGTCTCCGGTACGCTGCAGGAAGTTCTCGACGGCTATCGCGCCAGCCCCTCGTTCAAGAACCTCGCCGTGCGTACCAGGGCGGATTACGAAGGCCACATCGACAAGATCGCCGCGGCCAAACTGCTCGAGAAGGGCCCGGTCTTCGCGACCTACCCGCTTGCAGCCATCGACGATCCGAAGATCCGCAAGCGCCTGCTCGACTGGCGGGACAAGATGGCTGAAGCCTCGCCGCGTCAAGCGGATGCAACGTTCGGTGTCCTGCGCATCGTGCTCGAATGGGCGCGTGATCGCGGCATGATCAGCCACAACCACGCGACCAGGCCGAAGAAGGTCTACAAGGCTGACCGTTCCGACAAGCTCTGGCTGCCGGAACACATCGAGGCGTTTCGCGCCGTTGCCGATGCCGAGATGGAGCTCGCGCTCGACCTCGCGCTGTGGACCGGCCAACGCCAGACCGACGTGCTCAAGATGGGTTGGTCAAGCTACAAGGACGGGCGTCTGGTGTTCCGCCAGGGCAAGCGCAAGCGCAAGGTCGACATGCCGGTCCCGTCAACGCTCAAGGCGATTCTCGACAAGACGCCTCGCCGTGCCGCTACCATTCTGACGACTGCGTCCGGCAAGCCGTGGACGACGGACCCGCGCCCGATCAACTTCATGCACCACTGGCGCAAGACGACGCTGGCTGCGGGTCTGGACGGTCTCCACTTCCACGACCTGCGCGGCACCGCCTGCACCAATCTGGCCGATGCTGGCTGCACCCCTTCGGAGATCGCCGCTGTGCTGGGCTGGACGCTCAAGACCGTCATGGAGATGCTCGATCGCTATCAGGCGATGACTGCCTCGCAGAGCAATTCGGCGGTGGCAAAGCTCGAAATCAGGAATGCGCCTGCGGAACGGGCTGCGGAACGAGGGGATAAATAAAGTGCGCGAATCACTTGAACTCAAGGATTTCTGCTGGCTGGGGCGGCAGGATTCGAACCTGCGAATGCCGGTACCAAAAACCGGTGCCTTACCACTTGGCGACGCCCCAGCAGGAGGCGCGCTTATAACGTGACGGCTCCGGATGCCAAGGGGGTAAGCAGGGGCGGCGGCGGATAGTTGCCACCCCTGCCTCAGGGTCAGAAGCCCTTGACGATGCCCTGCAGCTTTTCGGGTGGAAGGGCGTCGAAATCGCTGGCGTCGTGCCGTTCGGCAATGCCTTTCTGCGAGTTTACCAGGCGGCCGCGCAGCACGCCGGGGCGTGCGTCGATCTCGGCGACCCAGCGGCCGACGTGCTCGTATTCGTGCATCGACAGGAACGTCGCGGCCTCGCCGTAGGCTTCGCCGCGATAGATATTGCCGAACCAGGTGTAGGTTGCGAGGTCGGCAATCGTGTAGTCGTCGCCGGCAAGGAAACGCGTCTTGGCGAGCTGGCGGTTGGCCACGTCAAACAGGCGCTTGGTTTCCATGGCATAGCGGTCGATCGCGTATTCGATCTTGATCGGGGCGTAGTTGTAGAAGTGGCCGAAGCCGCCACCGATGAAGGGGGCAGAGCCGACCTGCCAGAACAGCCAGGAGAGGCATTCGGCGCGGGCTGGACCTGAGGTTGGCAGGAGCACGCCGAACTTTTCGGCCAGATGCATCAGGATCGCGCCTGATTCGAACACGCGAAACGGCTCGGGGCCAGAGCGGTCGACCATGGCCGGAATCTTCGAGTTGGGGTTGATATCGACAAATCCGGTGGTGAACTGATCGCCGTCGAAGATCTTGATCAGCCAGGCGTCATACTCGGCTTCGGAGAAGCCCATCTGGAGCAGTTCCTCCAGCATGATCGTGGCCTTCTGGCCATTCGGCGTACCGAGCGAATAGACCTGGAAGGGGTGCTTGCCGACAGGCAGCTCACGCTCGCTGGTCGGGCCGGCGATGGGACGATTCACGCTGGCAAAGGCACCTCCATTGGCCTTGTCCCAAGTCCAGACCTTTGGCGGAACATACTCTTCGGACATCGCCGACTCCTTTGAACGTTTGTTAGTGTTGCATACAATATTGCGACCTTGGCGAGGGAACCGCAAGGGCTGCGCGCCCGTTCGCCAGAACATGGACAGCAAAGCCGCAAAACTCGTGCATGTCGACGATAACCTTCCCGGTGTCACGAGACGGCGATGCGGCAAGGGCTGGATCTATTTCGATGCATGCGGTCGACGCGTTACCGATCGTGAGGAAGTGCAACGACTCAACGCCATCGCTCTGCCGCCGGCCTATACGGATACGTGGTACTGCCCCGCGCCCAACGGACACATTCTTGCGACCGGCGTCGATGCCAAGGGACGCAAGCAGTATCGCTACCACCCTGACTTCCGGACGGAGCGCGAGGGTGAGAAGTTCGACCGCTGCGCTGCCTTTGGCAGGCTCCTGCCGCTGGTCAGGGCGCGGGTAGAGGAAGAACTGGCTCGACGCGCATTATCGCGCGATCGCTGCATCGCCAGCATCGTCAGGCTGCTCGACACCGGCGGTATCCGGATTGGCAACGAGGCATACGTCCGCGCCAACAGCAGTTTCGGCGCCACTACCTTGCGAATGCAGCACGCCGAAGTGAAAGGGCGGGTCTTGCGCCTTCGCTTCCGCGCGAAGTCCGGCAAGGAACGCGAGATGCGCGTCAGCGATCGCGGTCTGGTCAGCTTTGTCCGCAAGATGCAGGACCTGCCGGGGCAGCACCTGTTCCAGTACCTCGACGATGACGGATGCGCCTGCCCCGTAGGATCAGGCGAGGTGAACGACTGGTTGCGCGAGGTCATGGGTGAGGACTTTACGGCCAAGCATTTCCGCACGTGGCGCGCGAGCGTCCTAGGCTTCGCCGCGCTGGCGCAGGCGAGCGAAAAGGTGCCCTTGAAAGACTTGCTGGCAGAGGTGTCGGATCATCTCGGCAACACCCCTGCAATTGCCCGCAAGAGTTACGTTCATCCCGCCGTGCTCGCGCTTGTCGAGATGCAGGAGACGTGGCGCAAGGGCTTGCGCTTGCCGCGAGCCACGCGATGGCTCTCACGCTACGAGCGAGGCCTGATCGACCTGCTCGAGGAAGGACCGGCGGCTGCCGAACTGCTCAGCGCCGCCGGTTAAGGATCAATTGTATTCGATCACCGCGTCGCGGCGAAGATCGCGCAGATAGGTCTGGGCGCGCTTGTTGACGCGATCATCCTCCATCTGTGCCATCATCTCGTCGAAGTTCGGACCGCTTGCGACTTGGGGGTCGTCGCGACCGCAAAGCATCAGAACGCGCACGCCCTCTTCGATCGAACCGAACGGCGGTGTCGTCTGACCAACGGGCAGGTTGAGCAGCGTTTCCTGAAGCGCGCCCGGGAGATCGCGGGCCTTGATCTGGTCGTTGGCAACCACCGTGGCGCCGATCTTCGTCGCCTGTGTCTCGGCATCGCCGCAGCCCTTGATCGCCTTTACCGTGGCAGCAAATTCTGCAGCGCGCTTAGTCGCCTGATCGTTGGTCGTGCCCTTGGGAAACTCGATCGAGATCTGCTTGAGGCTGAGCAGCGCATCGCGCGGATCGGCGGTGAGCACCTGGCGCTTGTCGATCAGATAAAGGATCGAGAAGCCGCCACGAATTTCGATGGGGCCGGCCAACTGGCCAGCCGCCATGGTACCCGCTGCTGCGCCGAGTTCCGACGGAAGCTGGGCAAGACGAATCCAGCCCAGATCACCGCCAACCGAAGCGGTAGAGGCTTCCGAATACTGGCGGGCATAAGCGACGAAGCTGCCGCCCTGCTTGAGCTGTTCGACGATCTTTTCGGCGTTGGCAAAGACCTGCGCCTTGTTCTCGTCAGTGGCCGAAAGGAAGATTTCGCCGATGCGGTATTCCTCGGTGCCCTTCGACGCCTGCAGGCGCTGGATCGCTTCCTGAACTTCGCCTTCGGAGATGTTCACGAAGGGCTGCACGTTGCGACGCAGCAGGTTCTGCCAGGCCAGTTCCCCACGGATCTGGCGCTTGAGCGAGGCTGACGACGATCCGATGCGTGCCAGATACTTTTCCATCGCCTCAGCAGATTGGCCGAAATTCTGCGTGGCAACGCGCTCATACGTGGCCTCGACCTGTGCGTCATCCGCCGGAACGTCGGCAGCCTTGGCTTCCTGGATCTGGAGCGTTTCGTCGATCAGGTTGCGCAGCACCTGCATGCGCAGGCGCTCCTTTTCCTCGGCATCGATCTTGCCGCCATTGGCCGACACGATCAGCGCAAGGCGCTGTTCCACGTCGGTGCCCGTGACGATCTCGCCATTGATGATCGCGGTTGCGCGGCGCACGTTCGGATCGTTGGTGCCGAACATCGTCGGGTTTGCCGGAATGTTCAGCGGAGCGTTTGCGCCTTGCGCCAGGACCGGCGAGGCTGCGGACGAGAAGGCGGCCAGCGCCATGGCGGTGGAACCCAGCGTGCGCGAGATCGCCTTGCGGGTAATATTCAGCTTGGACGTCATGGTCTTGGAAATGGTCCTGTCGAACTGGCGCTCGGTTGGCGGCCTTCAGCTATGATCTCTCTCTGGCCGCGCACGGCTTAACCCAAGCTGAGTGGCGCATCAGACGCAAAAGGGCAATAGAAGAGGCTACTTCACCCCGAGGTTCTTGAGCGAGAGGGATATCTGGAAGGAGTTGCCGCGAACGGCGTCGCCGATGTTCACGTAGTCGCGCCGCCAGGTAAATGACAGGTCGAGACAATCGTCGGTATAGGCGACGCCGAGGCGGTGGCGGAGCATCTGGAAGCCGTCGGAAGTCCGTGTCGGGTCTTCGTCCCGATTGGTCAGGTTCACGATCGCCGACCCGAAGACCGAGAACGCCCGCGTGATCGGCGTCCGTGCAGCAAACCGCAATTCCTCGCGGTCCTGCAGATCCTCGAACGTGGTGGCGATGTTGCGATTGAGCTTGAGATATCCCGCCTCGATGTAACGGCGGTGGCTGCCGAGCGTCGCATCGAACTCGTTGCGGCGCAGCGCAAAGCTGTCCTTGTCGAGCCGGAAGCGGTGGGTGAACTTGATGATGTCGCCAAACCGCACCGTAGTCCTGCCGACATAATCGGAAGCGCGATTGGTGAGGCCGGTGCCGTCCGGCAGCAGCGCGTTCTGGTTCGACAGTCGATAGCTCTGGCCGATGGTCGAAGTGATGCGCAGACCCGGGCGCTGGAACGTCCAGTCGAAGCCGTATGTAAAGCGCACCCCGTCCTCCACACGATCATGGCCGGGGAAGCGGTTCAGCGCGAAGAGATTGGTATCTTCGAGATCGACCGAGCGTGAATCCTCATTGGGAATCTCGAAGTTGCGCACACCGGGGGTGGCAACGATCTGGAAGCGCGGCGTAATCACCTGCGTCCCGCCGAAGACATCGCCAACGAACGGCCATTTCACGTCCACGGCCGCTGTCGCGATGCCTCTCGTCTGCCACCCGGGCAGGCCACGATAGACAGCCGTCGTGGTCAGGTCGTTGTCCGAGCTGTGATAGGCATCGCCGCGCAGCAGGCCGGTCAGCGTCACTTCCTGGCCGAATCCGGTTATCGTGCGCAGATCCCACTGCGCGCGGGCAAAGGCACGCTGGCTGTCCTGCCCGGCCGTGCGGACGATGGCGAGGCTGTTCGCTTCGAGTTCGAACCGGCCGGGCACGCCATCGAAGGACATGCGCTTGCGATAGTCGATCGCGGGAAGGGCCAGTGGCACCATCCCCTGCGGATCGTTTACGCGGACGGTCTGGGTCACCCAGCCCGCGATGGACAGATAGCTGTCATCGTCGATCCGCTCGATATTGAGCGAGGAGCGCAAGCGGTCGTCGCGGCTGATGTCGTAGCGGCGCAGGAACGTGCGGTCCGAGGCGAAGCGCGCGTTGCCGGTCAGGCTCCAGTGCGGCGAGAACTGCAGCTTGCCGTTGGCGTCGATATAGCCGCGCCACGATTGCTGGCTGGCATTCGCGGCGCCCGTCGAAGTGCTGCCAAGCGGGATGCGCGAGCTGCGGGTGGCGTAGCCGGTGACCTGGAAAGCGCCGAGATTGGTCAGGTGGCGGTATTTCGCGGTCAGCATCGGCAGCGAGCCGGTATAGAACGTGCCGGTGAGCGAGAGGTCGCGGTTGTCGGCGATGCGCCAGTACCAGGTCTCGCTGATTTCCGCGCCGTTGGCCGCGCCCAAGCGGAAGTCGGGGATCAACAGGCCGGTCTCGGCACGAAAATCCGAGGTGTGGCCAAGTCCCGGCAGCGGCAGGATCGGCACGCCGAACATGCGCAGGGTTGCCCCCTTGTACTTCACGCGCTTCTGCTTGGCATCGAAGTAGACGCGGGCGGCGGTCACTTCCCAGCTGGGGTTCTTGGGGCAGCCCTTGCCGTCTTCCACCGCGCAGCCGGAATAGGCCGCGTTCTCAAGCGTCATGTTGCCGTATTCGTCGCGCGTGCCGCGTTCGGCCGCGAGGCGGCCACCGGTGCGCAGGACGACCAGAAGGTCCGCGATCGCACCGGCCTTGAACTCGTCAGTCAGCTCGACCTTGTCGGTGTAGACGACGTTGCCGTCTTCATCGACGAAGCGAATGTTTCCGGTGGCGAGGATCTGCCCCGTGGTGCGGTCCCAGGTGACATTGTCGGCACGGACAGTCTGCACATCGTGGCGAAGCACGACGTTGCCATCGGCAAAGACCTTTTCGGCATTGCTGTCGTAGCGGACCTTGTCGGCCTCGAAGCGGACAACATCCTCTACCGACGATTCGTCTCCGGCAGGGGAAGACAGGGGGGCTTCCTGCGCAAAAGCTTGCGAGCCAAGGGCAAGATACAGCGCCATTGCCGAGGAGGCAGCGGCCAAGCGCGCAAGGCGCAAGCGTCGGTCAAGGGCTTGCGGCTGCGGCCGCCGGGCGGGTTGCATGCGCTTGCCTATCGCACCAGTGCACCCTAACTGCAATTCCACAATTTCCGCTTCCCGCCCTTTGCGCCGAAGTGTGACGCCCATGCCGAGCAGGAGTTCCCGATGAAGGTCGTCTTTCGTACCAGCGATGCCCCGCTTCCCCGTCTTGTTGCCCGTCTCGTGGCGCAGGATGCGCTGCCGTCCGATCTTGACGCGGTGGTGCGTGAAGGCGCTTCGGCCGCGCGGTTCGCCGGCAAGGTGGGGCAGGTGTTCGAGGCTTTCGTTGCGGGCGATGCTGGTGTGAAGCGCCTTGCCCTGGCCGGTATGGGCAAGGCTGACGCGCCAGAACGCAGCGCCACTCTCGAAAAGGTCGGCGCCGCGCTGACCGCCAAGTACCTGACTTCGGGCGAGACTGCGCTGGCGGTCGACTTCTCCGGGTCGGGCCTGTCGGGTGCCGAGGCAGCATCTGTCCTGCTTGGTGCCCGCCTGCGCGGCTGGCGCCACGATGTCTACCGCACCAAGCTGAGCGAGGAACAGAAGCCGTCGCTGGTGGAAATCGTCGCGGTCAATGCCCCTGAAGGCGCCGCTGCGGCTTGGGAAATCGAATCGGCGCTTGCCGAAGGTATCGAGTTCACGCGCGAACTGGTCGCCGAGCCTGCCAACGTGATCTATCCCGAGAGCTTCGTCGAACGTGCCAAGGCCCGCCTGGAGGGCACCGGCGTCGAGATCGTCGTGCTCGGCCTCAAGGAAATGACTGAACTCGGCATGGGCGCGCTGCTCGGCGTGGCGCAAGGTTCGGTGCGTGAGCCCAAGCTGCTCGCCATGCGCTGGAAGGGCGCGGAAGCCGACAAGCCGACTGCGTTCGTCGGCAAGGGCGTGACTTTCGACACTGGCGGCATCTCGATCAAGCCCGCTGGCGGCATGGAAGACATGAAGTGGGACATGGGCGGCGCTGGTGCGGTGGCAGGTGCGATGCTGGCGCTTGCCAAGCGCAAGGCCAAGGCCGACGTGATCGGCGTCTGCGGCTTGGTGGAGAACATGCCCGACGGCAACGCCCAGCGCCCCGGCGACGTGGTCACTTCGATGTCCGGCCAGACCGTCGAAGTCATCAATACCGACGCCGAAGGGCGCCTTGTGCTGTGCGACGCGCTGACCTGGGTGCAGAAGGAATACGCGCCCAAGACCATCGTCGATCTTGCTACGTTGACCGGCGCCATGATCATCTCGCTCGGCCACGAATACGGCGGCATGTTTGCCAACGACGACGATCTTGCCGGCAAGCTGGACGCTGCGGGCAAGGCTTCGGGCGACAAGCTGTGGCGCTTCCCGCTCGGCCCCTCCTACGACAAGCTGATCGACAGCCCGATTGCCGACATGAAGAACGTCGGGCCCCGCTATGGCGGTTCGATCACCGCGGCGCAGTTCCTGCAGCGCTATATCGACAAAGGCGTGGCTTGGGCGCACCTCGATATCGCCGGCATGGTCTGGGCCGACAAGCCCGGCCAGACCTGGGACAAGGGCGCGACCGGCTTCGGCGTGCGCGTGCTCGACCGCTACGTTCGCGACGTGTTGGAGGCCTGAGGCTGTCCCATGCCCAAGATGCGGCGCAAATCTGATCTTCCGACGAAGGTTTGCGCCGCTTGCGGTCTCCCGTTCACATGGCGCAAGAAGTGGGAGCGGGACTGGGACAACGTGAAGTTCTGTTCCGACCGCTGCCGTAGCGGGAAGGGCAAGGTGGCTGGCTGATGCGCGTCGATTTCTACCAGCTTACCAATGATCCGGCCGAGCAGGTCCTGCCGCTGATCGCGCGCAACACGCTGGGCGCGGGCGAGCGGCTGCTGGTGGTGTCCGAGGACGAGGCGCAGCTTCGCCGGGTCAGCGAGGCGCTATGGACACGCCTGCCCGAGACTTTTCTGGCCAATGGCCGGGCAGGTGCCGGGCACGACGATCGCCAGCCGATCCTCCTGTCCGACGCCCCCGAACCGGCGAACGGCGCGAAGTATCTGGCGCTTGCCGATGGCATCTGGCGCGAGGGTGACTTCGAGCGGGTGTTCCTGCTGTTCCCACCCGCCCGCATCGACGATGCGAGGGGGTGCTGGCGCATGCTGGGTAGCCGTGAAGGGGTTGAACGCCGCTACTGGCGACAAGAGGGCGGCAAGTGGAAGGAAGGTCCTTGAGCGCCATCCTTGCACCGCAGCACAAACATCGCTAGGGGCGCGCGCAATCAAAATCCCACATCGCAAGGAACGCTCCCATGGCGGTTACCCGCACTTTCTCGATCATCAAGCCCGACGCCACCCGTCGCAACCTGACCGGCGCGGTCACCAAGATGCTGGAAGAAGCAGGCCTTCGCGTCGTCGCTTCGAAGCGCATCCACATGTCGCGCGAGCAGGCTGAAGGCTTCTACGCAGTTCACAAGGAACGCCCCTTCTTCAACGACCTGGTCGAATTCATGATCTCGGGTCCGGTCGTCGTGCAGGTTCTCGAAGGCGAGAACGCCATGCAGCGCAACCGCGACATCATGGGCGCAACCAACCCCGCCAACGCCGAACCCGGCACGATCCGCAAGGAACTGGCTGAGTCGATCGAAGCCAACACTGTCCACGGTTCGGACTCGGACGAGAACGCGGCGATCGAAATCGCCTACTTCTTCAAGCCGGAAGAAATCGTCGGCTGATTGGCGTCTGCCACTGAACACGGAAGGGCCGGGGCAGGGATGCTCCGGCCCTTTTGCATTGGGCGTCCTGCACCTTGGTGCTATGTTGCAGCATTGCAACGCATCATTGCAAAAACAATGTTATGTTGGATAACCGACTTTGTAAGCACTACGTACAAGTGCTAGGAAAGTAACTGTTCCGAAACGAGAACAGTCGGGCCTACAGGCTCATTCAGGGAGGATACCTGATGCTTTCCCAACGCGCTTCCGCGCGCCTGCTCGCGCGCACCAGCATATTTGCCGCTGCAGCCTTTGCGCTGTCGCAACCCGTCCTTGCCCAGGATGCAGCCCAGGATGCCGCGTCCTCCGAGGACGGCGGCGAGATCATCGTGACCGCACAGAAGCGTGCGCAGTCACTGTCTGACGTTTCGCTGTCGGTCGCCGCCGTCGGTACCGAACAGCTTGCCGCCAACAACACCGTCAACCTTGAAGGCCTGCAGGCGCTGGTTCCCTCGATCAGCTTCGGCAACGACTTCAACTTCGCCAAGCTGTTCATCCGCGGCATCGGCCTGTCCAGCTCTCTGCCCGGCGTCGATCCCTCGGTCGCGCTCCACGTCGATGGCGTGGTCGTCAGCCTCGCCCAGGCTCAGCTCGGCTCGATGTTCGACCTCGAGCGCGTCGAAGTGCTGCGCGGGCCGCAGGGGACGCTCTATGGCCGCAACGCCACTGGCGGCGCAGTCAACCTGATTACCGCCAAGCCAACCGACAAGCTTGACGGCTATGTCCGCCAGACGATCGGCGGGGACGCGTTGCTCGTGCAGACCGACGCCGCGATCGGTGGACCGATCACCGAGGGCGTTCGCGCGCGTCTTGCCGTACAGCGCATCAAGCGCGATGGCTTCGGCATCAACGAGTTCACCGGCAACGAGATTGACAACGCCAACCAGTGGTCGGTGCGCGGTCATCTGCAGTTCCTGCCGACCGACAAGCTCTCGATCCTGCTGACCGGCGAACTCCACACCGAGGACGACCGTTCGCTGGCCGTGAAGTTCCGCGAGGTTTCCTTCCCCGGGACCCAGGTCGCCAGCCTTACGGCGCTTGGCCAGCGCACGAATGCCGATGGCAGCCAGGCATCGTTCGCCAAGAACGTGCGCAACCTGAACACCAACTACGATCCGATCAACGACCGCAAGCAGTATGCCTTCACCGGCATCATGGACTACGCGGCGTCCGACACGGTCGCGCTGAAGTCGCTGACCAGCTACCGCAACTTCCGCGCGATCTTCTTCCATGACTTCGACATGTCGTCCTACGCCGGCTATCCGCTGGCGCAGACCAACGCCGTGCGTACCAGCGCCAACCACTGGCAGCCGGTGTTTGAGAACCAGTTCAGTCAGGAACTGCAGCTCAACGTCGATACCGACAAGCTGCATGCGGTGTTCGCCGGTTTCTACCTCAAGGACCACATCCGCGTCGAAAACCACATCGGCTTCGACGTGCTGACCAACACCGATCCCTATCGCGTGCAGTTCGACGGCAAGCTCGACGTCGAGACCTGGGCCGTGTTCGGCAACGTCACCTACGACCTGACTGACCAGCTCTCGGTCAAGGCCGGTGGCCGCTATTCGTGGGAAAAGCGCAAGATCAAGAACAACAGCGGCATCGGCACTGCCGCGACCGGCTTCGTGCTCGACCCGCTGCAGTGGGATACCTCGAAGACCTGGGACGACTTCTCGCCTTCGCTCGGCATCGAGTTCCGGCCCAATGACGACGTGATGGCCTATTTCAACTGGTCGCGCGGTTTCAAGTCGGGCACGGCCGAGATCGGTTCGCGCCGCTCTGCCGTCGCGGTCACTCCGTTCGTGAACCCGGAAAAGGTCGAAGCCTTCGAAGGCGGCATCAAGTACAGCGCGGGCTCGCTGCAGACCAACCTTGCGGTGTTCTACCAGAAGCTCAAGAACGGCCAGTTCCAGCGGACCTTCCCGATCCCGAACCCGCCGTTCTTTGCAAGCGCGCTTGAGAACGCCGCTGAATCGCGTGCCTATGGTGCGGAGTTCGAACTGCGCTGGCGTCCGGTCCCCGGCCTGTCCATCGACGCTTCGGCCGCATACCTCAACTCGAAGTTCACCAAGTTCTTTTCGAAGAACCCGCTGAACGCGGCGCTGTTCGGTCCTGGTGGTGCATCGCTGCCTGACGAGGACCTGTCGGGCAACGCCACGCGCATGAGCCCGAAGTGGACGCTGAACTTCAACCCGACCTACACTGCCGACCTGTCGAGCGGTGCCAGCGTGGTGTTCGGCACGAACGTCTCCTATCGCTCGAAGCAGTACCACACCGAGTTCAACGACGATCGCATGGCCGCCGACGGCTATGTCATGGTCGATGCCAACGTGAAGTACCGCCACTCGGACGACCGCACGTCGGTGAACCTGTGGGTGCGCAACCTGACCAACGAACTGGTCTGGGCGGGCAGCTATGCGGTTGCAACGAGCCGCACCATCGGTGGCACGCTGATGCCGCCGCGCACCTATGGCGTGACGATGGGCTACGAGTTCTGAGCCAGCGCGCAACGCCAAATGACAAGAGGCCGCCGGTTCACCCCGGCGGCCTTTTTGTTTAGGTCGTGCGCCAGAGGAGATCCGAAGATGCAAGGTATGGGTGGGGGCGATTGCCCCTTCGAGTTCAACTTCGACGCGGCGACCTTCAATGTCGGCGATACCGTGAGTTATCGCATCGTCGGCAGCCCGATGTTCGAGGGCATGCCCTTCGCCGGTGAACTGCTCGAAGTGCACGACGATCACGTGGTGATCGCAGGCGACCCGAACGATGAATCCGTGCGCTATCGCGGGACGCGCGAGAGCCGCCCTCAGGTCCAGGCCAGCGAGATCTAGGCCGCCAGAGCCTGTTCTCCGCGATACCACTGCGTGAGGCCCCGCGCGATCCCTGCTATAGCGAGCAGGCCGAGCAGGATGGGCATCGTGTAACCGAAGCCTGACGCAAGCAGCGCGGCGGCAATCAGTGCACCGGCAGAGCAGCCGAGGTCCCACCCGCCTTCCGTCGCCATGTTGAATCGCAGCGTGCACTGCGAACGCTGTGCCATGGCATAGAGCGGCGAGAGCATGGCCGTCGCCAGCATAGGTGCCGCCAAAGCTCCAAGGGCCGTGGCGACGAGAGCGGGCAGGGGAGACGCCCAGGCGAGGGCCTTGAGCACCAGAACCGCAGCGCCCAATCCATAGGCAAGTGCCAGCGATTGCGTGCCGCGGCCCCCGTCGATCAGCCGACCGATGATCAGGCTGCCCGCCGCCGCGCCTAGCCCTGCCAGCGCCAGCGCGCCGCCAAAGCTTTCGAAGCTCTGGCCCAAGGTCACGAACAGGGCGAGGTTCCAGACCACGACGGAGCAGCCTGCCTGCAGCCCTTCTGCAAAATAGATGCGCCGTCCCGCCGTGACGATTGCCGGGTCAGCCCTGCTTTCGCGCGGGATCGCTGGATTGGGGGCGTCAGCCAGCGGCAGGCCCGCCAGAAGTTGCATGGCAGCGATCACGGCAAAGCCGATGACTGGCCCGGCCCCGGAAAGCAGAAAGCCTCCTGCTATCGGTGCGACGATTCCGACGGCGGCTGTGGTGGCCTGCTGAATCGAGACCTGTCGGCCAAGGGCAGCGTTGTCGCCGGCGGCGGACACATAGGCATGATAGCCCGTCCAGTAGAGTACGCTGCCAAGACCCGAGACGAGGATGTACGCCACCAGCAGTGGCCCGATCCCTTGCACGAACGGCAGCATCAGGAATGAAGCCGCCCGCACGCCGCAGCCAAGCAGCAGCACGGTGCGCAGGCCGTATGCATGCGCGATGGGCAGCACCGCCGCACGGAGGGCCAAGCGCGAGAGCAGGACCAACGCGAAGCTGGCCAGCGCGAAGGCTGGGCTCAGCCCCTGCTTCACCAGGAAACCGACCACGAACAGTCCACCGCTCGCCTCAACAAACGATTGCAGGCCGGTGTGTGCATAGATGCGGCGAATGGCCGTCAGTTGCATGGCGTTCTCAGAAATCCAGCATTGCCGCGAGCCGCCTGGGCGCCACAGCGGCCCAACTGCGGCGAAGCCAGTCGGCTGCATGCTCCCAGTCGACGTCCGGTCGGTTGAGGATCAACCCGGCCCAGCCGCTGGCGCCGTAGTAGGCGGGCCGGAACCAGGTATCCTCGTCCTGCTCGATCAGCGTGGCCAGCTCATCCTGCCCGCTGGTCTTTACCAGCAGGGCGATGTGCGGTGTGCCGTGATGCTGGTCGTTGAAATGGGCAAAGTACTTGCCACCGACACGCCAGCCCGGCGCACCATGGCTCTCGCGTTCCTCGACGTCCGGCAAGGCTGCCGCAAGGCTGCGAACCTTCTCGAGCAACCATTCGGCGCTGTTCTCGCGAGCGACAAAGGCGGCAAGGGTACGCGAATATAGCTGGTGTTCCGCGAACAGGACCCGCGCGGCGAGAGTGTCACCAGTATCGCCGGGGATGATCGCTACGGCCGTCTGGCCAAGGATCGGGCCGTCGTCGAGCTCTGCCGTAACGAGATGTACGGTGCAGCCGCCGTGACTGTCGCCCGCCTCGATGGCGCGGTCGTGTGTGTGCAGGCCCTTGTACTTGGGCAGCAGCGAGGGGTGGATGTTGAGCATCCGGCCTTCCCAGCGTCCGACGAACTCGGGGCTGAGGATGCGCATGTAACCGGCAAGCGCGATATAGCGCGCGCCAGCCCGGACCACTTCGGCTTCCATCAGCGCATCGTGCTCAGGGCGGGGAATACCCTTGTGCGGCAGGCAGAACGTCGCCACGCCTTCCGCCTCGGCCAGCTTCAGGCCCGAAGCATCCGGGTTGTTGGAGAGGACGAGGACGATCTCGTAGGGGCAATCCGCCGCACGGCTTGCATAAAGCAGCGCGGCCATGTTGGTGCCGCTGCCCGATATGAAGACGGCGACGGGGACCCGCTCAGCCAATGTGAGTGGCTTCCCATGCCAAGCGCGCCGACCACGTTTCCACGCTGCCGGTAACGGTGCAGCCCTTTTCACCGGCCACGATCGTGCCCACGCGATAGACGGTTTCGCCCGCTGCGCGGAGATCGGCCGCAAGCGAATCGGCCTCCGCTTCGTCCACCGCGAGGATCATGCCGATGCCGCAGTTGAAGGTGCGCGCCATTTCCTCGGGCTCGATGTTGCCCTGTGCCTGCAGGAACGCCATCAGGCGGCTCTGCTCCCAGCTGTCGGCGTCGATGCGCGCGTGAAGACCTTGCGGCAGCACGCGCGGCACGTTCTCGAGCAAGCCGCCACCGGTGATGTGAGCCAGGGCGTTGATCCGGCCCGAACGGATGAAGGGCAGCAGGCTCTTCACGTAGATACGGGTCGGCTCGATAAGGTAATCGATCAGAAGCCGTTCGTTGTCGAACAGGGCAGGGCGGTCGAGCTTCCAGCCCTTGTCCGCGGCGAGGCGGCGCACCAGCGAATAGCCGTTGGAATGCACGCCCGACGAGGCAAGACCGAGCAGCACGTTGCCCTCGGCTACGCGGTCGCCCGTCAGTTGCTCGCCGCGTTCGACAGCACCGACGCAGAAACCCGCCAGGTCGTAGTCACCATCAGCATACATGCCGGGCATTTCGGCGGTCTCACCACCAATCAGAGCGCAACCCGCCTGCTTGCAGCCGTCGGCAATCCCGGCGACGACGCGCTCGGCTACGCCATTGTCGAGGCGTCCAGTCGCGAAGTAGTCGAGGAAGAACAGAGGCTCGGCGCCCTGCACGATCAGGTCGTTCACGCACATTGCGACAAGGTCGATGCCGATGTTGTCATGCCGGTCGTGATCGATCGCCAGTTTGACCTTCGTCCCGACGCCATCGTTGCCGGCAACCAGCAGCGGGTCCTTGTAGCCTGCCGCCTTGAGGTCGAAGAAGCCGCCGAAGCCGCCCAGTTCCGCATCCGCGCCGGGGCGGGCGGTGGACTTGGCCAGCGGGCCAATGGCCTTCACCAGCGCATTGCCAGCGGCGATGTTCACGCCAGCCTTGGCGTAACTGTAGCTCTCGGGCTTTTCCTGCTTGTCGCTCATGGTGGGCGCGCCTAGCGCTTTCCTGCTTGGATTTCCACTTTCGTTTCGGCAAAAGCGGGCACCCAGTCACGGAATTCGAATTCCGTGGGCGTTATTGGCCGGACAAACCGGTCATGACTGGTTTCGGAGTTCCCTTGGTCGCCTTGCACCTGCCACTCGAAAAAACGAAGAACCGCAAGGCGCTGATGCTCGGCATCGCCCTGATCGCGGGCCTTGGCGGGGCTGCGCTCCTGGCGCAGATCGAAGGTGATCGCGGCATCCCGCCGATCGCCAGCAACGGCGATTACGAAGTGCGCGGAATCGACGTCAACGTCAGCGGCGACAATGCCGATGACGCACGAAACAAGGGCTGGCGCGAGGCGCAGCGCAAGGCCTGGGTCAAACTCTGGGAAAGCAACGGCAGCGGCGGAACTGCCCCTGGCTTGGACGAGTCGACGATCGAATCGATGGTCTCGGCAGTGGTCGTCGAACACGAACAGATCGGCCCTCGCCGCTACATTGCACGCCTGGGCGTGATTTTCGATCGTGCCCGTACCGGCGAGCGACTCGGCATGACCGGAGTAAAGGCTCGCTCGGCACCCCTGCTGGTCGTCCCGGTGCTCTATCAGGGCGGCGTGGCGACGGTGTTCGAGACCCGCACTCCCTGGCAGAAGGCCTGGGCCGAGTATCGCACCGGCAGCAGCGCGATCGACTATGTGCGCCCGGCCGGCGCCGGCTCCGATTCGCTGCTGCTCACGGCGGGCCAGCTTGATCGGCGTAGCCGCAACTGGTGGCGCATGATCCTCGACGAATTCGGCGCGTCCGACGTGATCATGCCGATCGCGCGATTGGAGCGGCAATTCCCCGGGGGCCCCGTCAGCGGCACCTTCACCGCACGCTATCGCCCCGACAACCGGTTCCTCGGCAGCTTCACGCTGACTGCGAAAAGCGAAGCCGAGCTTCCGGCGATGCTCGAGCAGGCGATTGGCCGACTTGACCAGATTTACACACAGGCACTTGTAGCGGGGACCCTGAAGCCGGATCCGACGCTCAACATGGCTGCAGCGATCGATCCCAAGCTGATCGAGCAGACACTGGCATCGGCAGGGCCAGTTGCAATTCCGACTCAGGCTGCGGGCCCCGAGACGGGCCCAACCGCTTCGGCGACGACCGGTCCGGCAGCCGCGACGACATCGACTGTCACGATCCAGTTCGCCACTGCTGACGGGGCCGCCGTCGATGCCGGGATGGCTGCGGTGCGGAGCGTTGCCGGGGTGAAGAGCGCCGTTTCCTCTTCGATCGCGATTGGCGGCACGTCCGTGATGCGGGTGACGTACGCCGGTGATATCGATGCGCTTGCCGCCGCCTTGCGCGCGCAAGGCTGGCGGGTCACGGTAGGGGCTGGCGCCCTTTCGATCCGTAAGTAACCGAAACGGCGATTCGAGCGTATAAGCGGGAAATGTCGTCGCAGATCGCCCTTCCGCTGGTGACAGCGCGCGGAGCCGAGACCGTGGTCATGGGGCGCAGCCTCCTGCCTGTGGTCGATGCGCTGAGTTCTGCAGATCACTGGCCGTTCCGGACAGCGATTCTCACGGGGCCTGCACGTTCGGGCAAGAGCCTCCTGGCCCGCTGGTTCGCCGAAAGTGGAGCGGGCGAGGTAGTGGACGGGGCCGACTCGCTCCCCGAGGACGAACTCTTTCATCGCTGGAATCGCGCTCAGGCCGACGGGCGTCCGCTGCTTCTGGTGTCCGACAAGCCGCCGGGACAGTGGCACATCGCGCTGCCCGATCTTGCCTCACGTCTCGGATCGGCCTTGCTGATCGAAGTCGGTCCACCCGACGACGAACTCGTTGCAGGATTGATCGTGGAACATTCGGCCCGGCGCGGACTTGTGCTGGGTGAGCAGGTGGTGGGTTATCTGTTGCCCAGAGTGGAACGTTCGCATGCCGAAATCGAGTTGCTGATTGAAACTCTTGACCGGCTGTCTCTTGAGCGTAAATCACCCGTCACCATATCCCTAGCACGCGACGCACTCGCCGAGCGGACAGGGGAATTCCAGCCGCGCTTGCTTTAAGCGGTTGAAAGAGAGAGAATTGGGGCATGTTTGACGGCCTGATCGCCTATCTGGACTCCATCCGCACGCGCGATCCCGCGCCGCGTTCGCGTTGGGAAATCCTGCTGTATCCGGGCCTTTGGGCCGTGGGTTTCCATCGGATTGCCCATTGGCTGTTCGAGGCCGAGATGTTTTTCCTGGCCCGCCTGGTCAACCATTTCTCCCGCTTCGTCACGGCAATCGACATCCATCCGGGCGCCAAGATCGGGAAGCACCTGTTCATCGACCACGGCTTCACCGTGATTGGCGAGACGGCAGAGATCGGCGACAACGTGACCATCTATCAGTGCGTCACTCTCGGCGGGACCAATCCCGCCAACGGCGTCCCCGGAAAGCGCCACCCGACCCTTTCCGACTACGCGATCATCGGTTCGGGCGCACAGATCCTCGGGCCGATCACGGTCGGTCCGCGTGCCCGCGTCGGTGCGAATGCGGTAGTGACCGATGACGTGCCGGAGGGCGCAACCATGGTCGGACTGAAGGCGCGCTCCACGCTGGTCCCTGCGGAAACGTGGCTCAAGGAGTTCATCCCGTACGGCACGCCCTGCAAGGAGCCATGTGAGCCCAACGGCGGCACGCGTGTCGATGAGTTGGAGGCCGAAGTTGCCCAGCTCAAGGCCCAGGTCGCAGCTCTGATCGCGGCGCAGGGTGGCGAATCGCCGGCTCCTGCGCCGACGACTGTCGGTCGGAGGACCCGTAGCTGAGCGTGACTGGTCCAGATGCCGGTTCGCCCGGCAGCGTCGTGCCCTTTCCCGTCGTGCGTGCCGCCCAGCAGATCGGCTTCGAAAGGCTCGAACTGCTAAAGATACTCGATCTCTATGGACGAATGGTCGCTGCAGGGTTCTGGCGCGACTACGCGATGGACTTCGGCAAGGACGCAGCAGTCTTTGCCGCGTTCAAGCGAACAGCGGAACGGCCCACGGCCCGTATCGAGAAACGGCCGTCGCTCGGGGCAAGCAGGGCATGTGGGCGTTGTTCGGCGAGGCCGGGCAGGTACTCAAGCGCGGCCATGACTTGGCCGGTGTGCTTTCGCCATTGGAGCGCAAGCTTATGAAGGTGGTTGAAGACT